>CP043652.1:918845-1225126 GCA_014218215.1 Geodermatophilaceae bacterium NBWT11 | reverse complement strand
CGAGCGGTGCAGGGCCTGGACGGCGTTGCCGATCAGGTTGGTGGTCGTCTCGAAGCCGGCGACCAGGAGCAGCTGGGCGAGCGCCAGCACCTCGTCGGCGGTGGCCCGCCCGCCGTCCACGGCCTGGGCGAGGGTCGACACCACGTCCTCGCCGGGGTCCGCCCGGCGCTGCTCCAGCAGGTCGGCGAACAGCGCCCGCAGGTCCGCGGTGGCCTGCGCCAGTTCCCGCGCGTGGGCGGGGGAGCGCACGCCCTCCAGCGAGGACCCCAGCGCCCGCCCCCAGCGGGCGAACCGCTCGCTGTCCACGTCGGGCACGTCGAGCAGCGCCGCGATGACGGTGATCGGGAGCGGCGAGGCCAGGTCGCGCACCAGGTCGAAGCGGCCCCGGGCGAGCGCGGCGTCCAGCAGCTCACCGGTCACCCGCTCGGCCACCGACCGGTAGTGCTCCAGCCGCCGGGGGGCGAACGCCGGCTGCGCCAGGCGACGCAGCCGGGTGTGGTCGGGCGGGTCCAGGGTGAGCAGCGAGAGGTCGACCGGCTCGAGCAGCGAGCCGTCCTCGCCGCCGTCCCCGAGCCGGCTGCCGCCGTCGGAGAGCCGGACCCCGAACCGGCGGTCCCGCAGCACCGACTCGACCGAGGCGTGCGTGGCCAGTGCGGTGAGCCCGGTGCGGCTGCGCACCGGGCCGCCGGCCGCCTGGGCGGCCCGCAGGTCGGCGAAGACCGGGTAGGGGTCCGTCCGCCACGGCCGGTGCAGCAGGCGCGCCACCCGGTCGCCCCGGACGGCGAGGGCCATCCCCCCGGCGCGCAGGGCGCCGATGCGCAACCCCAGGACGGCGTCGGCCGTCAGCTGGCCGATCGCCGTCCGGGGCCGCGCGTGGTCCACGTCGGTCAGTTCACGACCCAGTTGTCGTTGCCGCGCAGCAGCGCGTCCAGGTCGGCGGGCTGGGCGCTGCGGGCGTCCTCGAGCTGGTCGCTCATCATCGCCTCGTAGGTCGGCTTCTCGATCGAGCGGAACACGCCCATCGGGGTGTACCGGAGGTCCTGGCTGGACAGCCGGGACAGCGCGAAGGCGTAGGCCGGGTCCGTGCGCTGCGCGTCGTGGACCACGATGTCGGCCTCGGCCACCTGGTTGGTCTCGGCGATCCGGAGGCCGCCGGAGCCGTCGGCGACCACGCACGAGGCGCCGTCCGGCCCGAAGACCAGCTTCTCCCCGTGCACCAGCGGGATCGTCCACTGCTTGCCGGTCAACGGGTCCTTGAGCAGCTCGAAGGCGCCGTCGTTGAAGATGTTGCAGTTCTGGTAGATCTCCACCAGTGAGGTGCCCTTGTGCTCCGCGGCCTGCCGCAGCACGTCGGTGAGCCCCTTGCGGTCGGAGTCCATCGCCCGGCCGACGAAGGTCGCGTCCGCGCCCAGCGCCAGCGACACCGGGTTGAACGGGTGGTCCAGCGAGCCCATGGGGGTGCTCTTGGTGACCTTGCCGATCTCCGAGGTGGGCGAGTACTGGCCCTTGGTCAGCCCGTAGATCCGGTTGTTGAACAGCAGGATCGTCAGGTCCACGTTGCGGCGCAGGGTGTGGATCAGGTGGTTGCCGCCGATCGACAGCGCGTCGCCGTCCCCGGTGACCACCCAGACCGACAGGTCCGGACGGGAGGCGGCCAGCCCGGTCGCGATCGCCGGCGCCCGGCCGTGGATCGAGTGCATCCCGTAGGTGTTCATGTAGTACGGGAACCGCGACGAGCAGCCGATCCCGGAGATGATCACCATGTCCTCGCGGGCGATCCCCAGCGAGGGCAGGAACGACTGGACCGCGTTGAGGATGACGTAGTCACCGCACCCGGGGCACCAGCGCACCTCCTGGTCGGTCTTGAGGTCCTTGCCCTTGAGCGTGGTCTGCTTCTCGCCGTTGGTCTCCACCGAGCGGGCGACGGCGTCGGCGATGCGCTGGTCGTAGGCCGGCATCCCGAGCTCGTGCACGTGGGTGTCGATGGCGTGTGCGGTGTCGTCCGAGAACGTGGTCACGACTGGCCTCCGGTGGTGGCGGGGACGGTCGCCCCGTCGATGGCGTCCTGGAGGACGGCGGCGAGCTCGGCTGCCCGGAAGGGCAACCCGGTCACCTGGGTGTGGCTCTGCACGTCGACCAGGTACTCCGCGCGGAGCACCTTGGAGAGCTGGCCGAGGTTCATCTCCGGGCAGACCACCCGGTCGT
Source organism: Geodermatophilaceae bacterium NBWT11 (assembly GCA_014218215.1). Classification (NCBI taxonomy): domain Bacteria; kingdom Bacillati; phylum Actinomycetota; class Actinomycetes; order Geodermatophilales; family Geodermatophilaceae; species Geodermatophilaceae bacterium NBWT11. Next base: position 1,222,921 of record CP043652.1, on the reverse strand, counting down.
AGGACCGCAGGATCTCCCCGAGGTCGTTGGGCAGCGGGTTGAGGTGCCGCAGGTGGACCTGGGCGATGGAACGGCCCGAGCGGCGGATCCGCCGGCAGGCAGCCCCGATCGGACCGTAGGTGGAGCCCCAGCCGATGACGGCGACGCGGGCGTCGCCGTCGGGGTCGTCGACCTCGGTCGGGGGCAGGCTGGCGGCGATGCCGTCGACCTTGGCCTGCCGGGTCCGGACCATGAAGTCGTGGTTGGCCGGGTCGTAGGAGATGTTCCCGGTGCCGTCGGCCTTCTCCAGCCCACCGATGCGGTGCTGCAGACCGGAAGTGCCGGGCACCGCCCACGGACGGGCCAGGGTCTCCGGGTCGCGCAGGTAGGGCAGGAACTCCGGCGTCCCGTCGGCGGCCTGGCCGTTGGGCTCGGTGGTGAACTCCACCCGCAGGTCGGGCAGGTCCTCGGTCGCCGGGACCGACCACGGCTCGGCACCGTTGGCCAGGTAGCCGTCGGACAGCAGGAACACCGGGGTGCGGTAGGTCAGCGCGATCCGGCAGGCCTCGATCGCGGCGTCGAAGCAGTCACCGGGGGAGCGCGGGGCCACCACCGGCACCGGTGCCTCGCCGTTGCGCCCGTAGAGGGCCTGGAGGAGGTCCGACTGCTCGGTCTTGGTGGGCAGCCCGGTCGAGGGGCCACCGCGCTGGACGTCGACGATGACCAGGGGCAGCTCGGTCATCACGGCCAGCCCGATCGTCTCGGCCTTCAGGGCGACACCCGGGCCCGAGGTCGTCGTGATGCCCAGGGCACCGCCGAAGCTGGCCCCCAGGGCGGCGCCGATGCCGGCGATCTCGTCCTCGGCCTGGAAGGTGCGGACGCCGAAGGACTTGTGCTTGGACAGCTCGTGCAGCACGTCCGAGGCCGGGGTGATCGGGTAGGCGCCCAGGAACACCGGCAGGCCGGAGCGGACGCCAGCGGCTACCAGCCCGTAGGCCAGTGCCTGGTTGCCCGAGATGTTGCGGTAGGTGCCCGCGGCCATCGGGGCCGGCTTGATCTCGTAGGAGACCGCGAAGGCCTCCGTTGTCTCGCCGTAGTTGAACCCGGCCCGGAAGGCGGCGATGTTGGCCGCGGCGATCTCGGGCTTCTTGCGGAACTGGCGCTCCAGGAAGCGGACGGTGCCCTCGGTGGGCCGGTGGTACATCCAGGACAGCAGGCCGAGGGTGAACATGTTCTTGCTGCGCTCGGCCTCCTTCTTGCCCAGGCCGGAGTCCGCGAGCGCGTCGGTGGTCATCGACGTCAGCGGCACGCTGACCAGCTGCCAGCCGTCCAGCGACCCGTCGGTCAGCGGGTTCTCCGCGTAGCCGACCTTGGCCAGGTTGCGGGCGGAGAACTCGTCGGAGTCCGCGATCAGCAGGCCACCGCCGGGGAGGTCGGCGATGTTGGCCTTGAGCGCGGCCGGGTTCATCACGACCAGCACGTCGGGGGCGTCCCCGGGGGTCATGATGTCGTGGTCGGCGAAGTGCAGCTGGAAGCTGGAGACGCCGGGCAGGGTGCCCGTGGGCGCCCGGATCTCGGCGGGGAAGTTGGGCAGCGTCGACAGGTCGTTGCCGAAGGACGCGGTCTCGCTGGTGAAGCGGTTGCCGGTCAGCTGCATGCCGTCGCCGGAGTCGCCGGCGAGCCGGATCACGACCCGGTCGAGGGCCACGACGCTCTTGACGAGCCCGCCGGGCGCCGAGGGCTGCGTCTCGGGGGTGGTGGCGGGGGTGGTGTCAGTCATCAGGGGTGTACCTCCACCGGCCGAGGTTACGGCGCGGGTCGCGGGCGCGACGGCTCAGGACCCCCGCAGTGGCCGAGCCCACAGAGGGTGCCCTCAGCCGGCTCGGTTCGGGAGTGCCCCGAAGTCGGCCAGCGTGCGGGCCGCCACCTCGCGGAGCTTGACGTTCGTGTCCTGGGAGACCGTCCGCAGCACCCCGAACGCGTCGTCGGGGGAGATCCGCCGGACGACGGCGACCGCGCCCTTGGCCTGCTCGATCACCGCCCGCGAGGCGATGGCCTCCTCGAGCTGGCTGATCAGCGTCGCCGACCGGTGCTGCTGCAGCTGCCCGGCGACCAGCCCGGTGGCGATCCGGCTGATCAGCGTGGCGACCGCCTCGTCGTCGTCGGAGAAGCCGTCGAGGGAGTGGCTGTACAGGTTCAGCGCCCCGAAACGCTGGTCGTCCACCACCAACGGGCAGGCCAGGAAGGCCCGCACCCCGTCGGCGACCGCGGCCTGGGTGAACTCCGGCCAGGCCTGCATCGACTCCGAGACGGTCACCCGGACGCAGACGCCCTCCCGCGCGGCGTGCAGGCAGGGGCCCTCGTCGGCGTCGTACTGGTCCCGGTCGACGGCCAGGGTGCGCTCGTCGGTCCACGCCGAGGTGAAGGGCGTGCCGTCCTTCAGCACGGTGACGCCGGCGGCGTCGCAGTCCCCGACGACCTCCTTGGCGAGCACGGCGACCCACTGCAGCAGCTCGGTGACCTCACGGCCGTGCACGCCCGGCCCGGTCAGCGCCTCGACCACCCGGGCCACGGCCGCGGGCCGGGCGGCCGCGACGTGAGCGACCATCTCGCGGGTGTCGCGCGTGGACGCCCGGTTGGGCAGCGGGCCGGAGTCCTGCGCGGTGTCCCGGAGGACCGGCTGCAGGGAGATCTGTTCGCCGGTGCTGGTGTCGGTGCTCATGGGACGGTGCTCCGTGGCGGTCGGCGCGGGGGCGGGCGATCGATCGAGCATACGAGGTGCACCGGCCCGGTCCGGGGGCCTCAGCCGGGGAACGGCCTCCCGGGCCCCCGCGTTGACCCCGGCGTGCACCGCTGGAACAACGGTCTGAAGACCGCACTGCTGCTGGGCCTGATGGCCGGGGTGGTCCTCGCCGCCGGCGCGCTCATCGGCGGCCGGGGTGGCCTGCTGGTCGCCCTGGTGGTCGCGGTGGCCGTCAACGGCTACGCGTGGTTCAACAGCGACCAGCTCGCGCTGCGGTCCATGCGGGCGTTCCCGGTGACCGAGACGCAGGCGCCGCAGGTGTACGCCATCGTCCGGGAGCTCGCGACCGAGGCCCGCCAGCCGATGCCGCGGCTCTACGTCAGCCCCACCAACCAGCCCAACGCCTTCGCCACCGGCCGCAACCCGCGCAAGGCCGCGGTCTGCTGCACCCAGGGGATCCTGGAGCTGCTGGACCGTCGCGAACTGCGCGGCGTGCTCGCCCACGAGCTGTCCCACGTCTACAACCGGGACATCCTGATCGGGTCGGTGGCCGGGGCGATGGCCACCGTGGTCACCTGGCTGGCGCACGCGGCGGCGTTCTCGAGCCTCTTCGGCGGTCGGTCCGACCGCGGCGGTGGGGGCAACGCGCTGGGCAGCCTGCTGCTGGTCGTCCTGGGTCCGGTCGCGGCCGGGGTGGTCCAGATGGCGGTGAGCCGCAGCCGGGAGTTCCAGGCCGATGCCTCGGGCGCCCAGCTGTCCCAGGACCCGCTCGCGCTGGCCTCGGCGCTGCGCAAGCTGGAGAGCGGCGTCACGGCGCGGCCGCTGCCCCAGGACGACCGGCTGGTCACCCAGAGCCACCTGATGATCGCCAACCCGTTCCGCGGGGCCGGGTTGGCGACCATGTTCGCCACCCATCCCCCGATGGCCGAGCGCATCGCCCGCCTGGAGGCCATGGCCACGAGGTGACGTGCTGGAACGGCCCCCTCGCAGGGCCCCGCGCCGCGCGGAGCGTGGCGCGGGGGGCGAGGGGGTCCTTACCTGTAGTTGTCGAACTGCAGGGCGATCTCGAAGTCGGTGGACTTCAGCAGGGCCTGCACGGCCTGGAGGTCGTCGCGCTTCTTGCCGCTGACCCGGAGCTGGTCGCCCTGGATCTGGGCCTGGACGCCCTTGGGGCCCTCGTCGCGGATGGTCTTGGCGATCTGCTTGGCCTTGTCCGAGGCGATGCCCTGCTGGATGGTCGCGGAGATCTTGTAGGTCTTGCCGGAGGCCTGGGGCTCGCCGGCGTCCAGGGCCTTCATCGAGATGCCCCGCTTGACCAGCTTCTCCTTGAACACCTCGAGCGCGGCGGCGACCCGCTCCTCGGTGTCGGCGGTGAGGGTGACGCCCTCCTCGCCGGCCCACGCGATGGCGGCGTTCGTGCCGCGGAAGTCGAAGCGCTGGCTGAGCTCCTTGCCCGCCTGGTTCAGGGCGTTGTCCACCTCCTGGCGGTCGACCTTGCTGACGACGTCGAAGGACGCATCTGCCATGTCCGGGGTCCTCTCTGTCTGGTGTCGGACCACCCGGTGGGCGGCCCGATCGGTCTTGTACGCTCGTCGGGCACCAACGCACGCGGCGGGTTGCCCGAGTGGCCAATGGGAGCGGACTGTAAATCCGCCGGCTTAGCCTTCGAAGGTTCGAATCCTTCACCCGCCACGCCTGGTGCGACGGCCCCCGACCCTACGGTCGGGGGCCGTCGTCATGCGGTGGGGGCCCGGGCGCTGGCCACCGCGGTGCGCTCCAGCCCCTGACCGGCGAGGAACAGCCAGCCGAAGGCGATCTCCACGGTGCGGGTGCACGTGACGGTGACCTCGACCCCGTCGGTCTGCACGGACCACGCCTCGAGCCGGGTGCCCCCGTCGGCGAGCTGGTCGGCGACCGCGGCCTGCGCGCTGTCCCGGGTCAGCGGCAGGCTGGTACCGACGCCCTCGCGGTAGACGAGCCCCTCGTCGGTCCGGTTGGCCGCGGCCAGCGCCGCCCCGTCGCAGACCGACTGCACGCGGCGCTGTTCGAGGAAGGCGTCCGAGGCGGCGATCGCGCCGAAGGCCATCAGGGCGGCCACCGACCAGCAGACCAGCACGAACGGCAGCGTGGAGCCCTCCTCGGAGCTCCTCGGCGGCGGGACCACGCGCGCACTGTAGGGCCGGAGGCGACGTCCGTGGGCCGCCCTGTGGACGACGACGGGCCTGTGGACGACGGGTCCGGACGGTCGGACGGCGGCGACACACTCCCCGGCATGACGATCGAGGTGCCACCGGGGCAGCTGTACGACCTCGCCGACGGGTTGACCGCCACCTCCTCCACCGTCGCCGCCGTCCCGGCCCGGTTGGGGGACGGCGCCGTGGGCGGGGACGTCGAGCCGGCCCTGGTCTCGTTCTGCGCCGCCGCCGCGGCGGCAGCCACCCTCGTCGCGGGGGAGCTGGACTGGTTGGGCACCACGATCGCCGCGGTCGCCGACGCGTGGCTGGGGCTGGACGGTTCGCTGCTGGCGCCGCCGGGCGGCGTGGTGGCCCGGTGACCGCGGTGCTGCCCCCGCAGGTGGAGCTGCCCGACCCGCCGGGTGACCCCGGTGTGCTGGCCGCGGCGCGGGACGACCTGGCCGGGGCGGGCTTCGCGCTGGGGGTGGCGGCCGCCCACCTCCAGGGCCCGGCCGCCCGAGCGGCGGAGTGGCTGGGTGCCGATGCCTCGGCGGCCGCGCTGCAGACCGGGACGGCGGCCGCGGTGGTGCAGACGCTCCACGACGCGGTGACCTCGGCGGTGGTCGCCGTCGACGCCCACCACGACGAGCTGGTCGCCGCCCGTGCCCGGCTGTCCGTGCTGCGGGCCGACCAGGAGGCCGACGCGGCCGACGCGCAGACCCGGCTCGCGGCCCTGGTCGACCCGGCCGCCCAGGTCAGCTCGGTGGTCGACCCGCCGGGCGTGGCCGCGGTGCTCGACGGGTTCGACGCCGCCGAGGCCGACCGCGCCGCCGAGCACGCCGCCCTCCTGGGATCGGTGGCCGAGCACGCGGCGAGCACCACCGCCGTGCTCGCCGGTGCGCTGGCGGGGGTGGGCGGGGGAGGGGACCACGGCGGGCCGACGGCCTCGGCGGCGGTGACCCTGCACCTGGCCGTCGTGCTGCCCGGCCACGGCACCTCGGTGCTCCTGGACCTCGGGTGGGAGGCCGCCCGGGCGCTCACGGCCCCGGGCACCGCGGCAGAGGTGGTGGCCGCGGCGGATCGGTACGCACCGGTCCTCGCCGACCCGGTGGTGGCTGCGGCTGCGGTCGTGGCCCTGGGGCGCAGCGGGCTGACCCAGCTCCTCACCCAGGTCGGGGCCTCCGGTGCCGACGGGGCGACCGACCCGCTGGCCGGCGTGCTGGCCCGGACCCTCGGGGCGGCGGGGGCTGCCGGTGACCGCGTGCCGGGCGCGGCCCCGGTCCTCGACGGGGTGCTGGACCCCGACGACCCGTCGGGGGACCCCGACGTGGTGGCGCTGGGGATGGGGGCGGTGCTGGCCGCGCCCGGTGCCGGCGCCGACCTGGCGGCTCGGTGGGTCCGCCGGCTGCTGCACCGGGAGGCCGCGCAGGGGTCGTCCTCGGTCGACCGGACCACCGGCACCGGTCCGGACCCGGTGGCCGTGGGCCCGGGTGTGCTGACGGCGGCGGGGCGGTCCGACACCGCGGCGGGGGTGCTGTCGGACCCGCCGACGTGGGACGCGCTGCTCGGCCGCACCTGGCCCGACGGCGCAGCCGACCTCGTCGACCTCGTCGAGCTGGCGGGTCGGTCGGGGGCGGCGGCCGAGGACGTGGTCGCGGCTGCCCTGACCGCGGCCGGTGCCGATCTGCTGCCCGGTTCTGCCCGCGTGCTGACCGTCGACCCGGGCACCTGGGCGGCGGTGGCACCTGCGCTGACCCGGGTGGCGGTGGACCACCCCGCGCCCCTGGTCGCCGGGCTGGGGAGTCCCGGGGCGCCGGGATCGGCCGCCCTGCTGTCCGGCGCCGCCCTGCTCGTGTCCACCGAGGAACGCCGCGGCCTGGTCGCCACGGCCGTCGAGCGGGCCGCGGCCGGCACGGACACCTCGGCCGCGGTGACCGGCGCCCTGGTCGCCCTGGAGGACCACGCGCGGTGGCTGGCGTGGCTGCTGCCGACCGTGGTGGCCCGGCACGACGCCGCGGGCCGCAAGGCCGACTACGACCTGCTCGTCACCCTCCCGGTGCTGCTGGTCCGCGGGCCCTGGGGCCAGGCCCTGCAGGCCGGTGCGGGTCTGCTCGCCCCGGTGCTGCACGCCGACGGATCCGTCGCCCGCCCCGCACCGGCCCCGGTGCCGACCGGTCCCGGTGGGGTCGCCGCACGCCTGGACACGACGCCCGGAGCCGCGCTGGAACCGGCGGTGCTGGCCGACGCGCTCCAGGCGCACGACGAGGTGGCGGCGGCCCTGGCCCTGCCGGTGCCGCTGGCACCGACCCCGACCGTGGCCCCCGAGCTCGCGCTGCCCGACCGCACCGACGGTCGCCCCGGCCGACCGGTGCTGCCGGGCCACCCCGGTGTCGGCGCGCCGGGCCCGCGCTGACCAGCTCGGACACCACTCCGGGACCAGGGGCCCGTCCTGACCCACCCGTCCCGGGTGTCACCCGTTCGATGACACCGGGTGCCATCGGTTCGACGCAGAGTGATGACGCCACATGTCGTCACCTGTTCGTGCTGTCAACGGCTTGCTCGTGTGGGTGACACGCCGGAGTCTTGAGGAAGCGGTCCGTGCCGACCTTGCTCTGCCCCCGCGTGGGCGGCTGCCCGCATCTCTGAGCAGTCCTGCCATGCCTGAGGAGGCGTCATGTCCAGCACCACCGCCATGTCCACCGACCGCAACCCCCGCTGGGGCCGCAACCCCCGCTGGGGCCGGAACCCCCGCTGGGGCCGCTGACCCCTGCGTCGACTCCGTCGACACCCTGGCCGGCCCACCCCTCCCGAGGGGTGAGCCTGGCCGGTCAGGGGCCTGATCGCTGTTAGCCTCGGCCAACGACTTTCCCTACACCAGTCAGGGTCGATGTTGGCCGAGGTCCAGGTCCCCAGCTCCGCTGGGCGAGCGGTTGTGCGGCAGCCCTGGCTCCTCGCCGGCGCAGCCGTCCTGCTGGCGTGCCTGGGCGCCTCCTTCTCCCTCACCGACGTCACGCCGGCCCCGTCGGCGTACGCGGTCGTGGCCCTCCTGGTCGCCTTCCTCCTGACGGAGTCGGTGCACTTCGACTTCGAGTACCGCCGTCAGACGCTGTCGGTGGCCACGGTGGAACTGGCCCTCGTGCTCGGGCTGGTCGAGATCGGGGGCTTCTGGACCGCCGTCGCCCGGGTCGTGGCGGTGAGCGTCGTCCTGGCCGTCAAGCGGTACGTGGCCGCCAAGGCCGTCTTCAACGCCGCCCTGGCCGTCGTCGAGGTCGCGGCGGCCGCCGCCGTCTACCGCTGGCTGGGCTCCCCGGACATCCAGGAGCCGGTCAGCTGGCTGGTGCTCTACCTCGCCGTGACCGCAGCCGGCGTCGTGGCCTTCGCCATGGTCTGGGTGGCCATCAGCGTCGCCGATCGGGCGCCGGGCCACTCGTACTGGACCGGTGCCGTGGTGCCCGTCTTCGTCATGGGCCCGCTCAGCGGCCTGGTCGCCGTCGTGGCCCTGGTGCTCGCCGGGCAGTCGCCGTGGGCCTGGGCGCTGGTCGTCCCCGTCGTCCTCGCGCTGGTGGCGGTGTTCCGGCAGTCGGCCCGGGTCGCCCGGGAACGGCGCAACGTCCAGCGGGTCTACGACTTCGCGCGACGGGTGGAGCAGGTCAGCCCCGACGACGCGGGCGTCCAGCAGATCGTCGCCGCGGTGCGGGAGCTCCTCAACGCCGACCGGGTGGCCCTGTGGCTGCCCCCGTACCTCGACGAGGAGCCCCGGCTCGTCGTCTCGCAGGACGGGGGTTCGGCGCCCTGGTACGACGGGCCCAGCGACCCCGACGACCTTGTCCGCCGCCGTGCGGTGGCTGCCGAGCACGGGGCGCCCGTGCTGGTCACCGGCGCGCGGGCCACCCCCGAGGAGCGGGCCGCCCTCGACCGCAGAGGGGCCCAGGAGGTGCTCGGCGCCCCGGTCGTGACCGCGGCGGGGGAGTACGGCTACCTCGAGGTGTGCGACCGGCAGAGCGACATCGTGTCCTTCGCCGAGGGCGACCGGGCCGCGCTGGACTCGATGCTCACCCACGTCAACGCCGCCATCCGCCAGCAGCAGCTGCTGACCCGGATCCGCTACGACGCCGATCACGACCGGCTGACCGGGCTGCCCAACCGACAGCGGCTGGCCGCCGAGGTCGACGCGCTGCTGGCCGTGGCGCCCGGGGTGGCCCGGATCGGTCTGGTGCTGGCCTCCCTGGACAACTACACCGAGGTCACCGACACCCTGGGTCACGCAGCCAGCGACGAGCTCCTGCTCGTGACCGCCGGTCTGCTGCGCGAGCACGCACCGCCCACCGCCCTGGTGGCCCGGATGGAGGGCGGGCAGTTCGCCGTCCTGCTGCCCGGGTTGAGCCTGCCGGCCACCGAGCGCGCCGCCCGCCGGCTGCGCGACGCCGCGTCCACCCGGGCCCGGGTGGCCGGGCTGGACCTGGAGGTGTCGCTCACCCTGGGAGTGGCCGCCTCCCCGGTGCACGGGGACGAGTCCGGTGCGCTCATGCAGCGGGCCGACGTCGCCCTGCTGGCCGGCCACAGCTCCGGCGGGGTGGCCAGCTACCACCCGGTGCTGGACCAGCAGAGCCTGCGCCGGCTGCAGCTGGGCACCGAGCTCGAGTCGGCGATGGCCGAGAAGCAGATCACCGTGGTCTTCCAGCCCATCGTGGACACCGCGACGTCGGACATCGTGGCGGTGGAGACGCTGGTCCGCTGGGCGCACCCGCGGTACGGCAACGTCCCCCCGGACGACTTCATCGGCCTGGCCGAGCAGATCGGCCGGATCGGCGTGGTCACCGACTACGTGCTCGACCTCGCGCTGGCCCGCTGCCGGCGGTGGCTGGACCAGGACATCGCCCTGTCGGTCGCGGTCAACCTCTCCGCCCGGTGCCTGGCCGAGACCGACCTGGTCGACCGGGTGCGTGCCGCGCTGCGGCTGCACGGCGTGCCCGGTGAGCTGCTGACCCTCGAGCTGACCGAGGGCAGCGTGGTCGACGACTCGGTGCGCAACTCCACCGTGCTGGCCGACCTGCACTCCCTGGGCCTGCGGTTGTCCATGGACGACTTCGGCACCGGCTACTCCTCGCTGTCCCAGCTCCGGCAGCTGCCCATCGACGAGCTGAAGATCGACAAGTCCTTCGTGCTCGGCATGTCCACCAGCCAGAGCGAGTCCTTCATCGCCCGCTCGATCGTCGAGCTCGCGCACAACCTGGGCCTGCGGGTGGTGGCCGAGGGCGTCGAGGACGAGGTCACCCGGGACCTGCTGGCCGAGATGGGCTGCGACAAGCTGCAGGGCTTCCTGGTCAGCCGGCCGCTCCCCGACGACCGCCTCGAGGCCTGGCTGCTGGCCCGTACGGGGGTCCGCACCGCCGCCCCGGGCGCGCCGCACCGGAGGCTGTTCGTGCGGTCCTGAACGCGTTTGTTAGAGTCTCCCGGCACGCTCCGCGAGGGGCTCAGCGCCTCAGGGCGTAGGGTCTCAGCGGCGCAGGCAGGCCCCTTTAGCTCAGTCGGCAGAGCGTCTCCATGGTAAGGAGAAGGTCTACGGTTCGATTCCGTAAAGGGGCTCCGATCGGCCGGTCCAGTCGACAGACCGGACTGCAGGATCGACCCGGCGGCGTAGCTCAGCCTGGTAGAGCAAACGGCTCATAATCGTTGTGTCACCGGTTCAAGTCCGGTCGCCGCTACACCACGACGGACCCCACCTCGGGGTCCGTCGCCGTGTCGGGGGTCCCCCCGCACACCACTGATCACCACAAGGCGAGGAAACGCTCATGGCAGCCACCGACGTACGCCCGAAGATCACCCTGGCCTGCCAGGAGTGCAAGAACCGCAACTACATCACCCGCAAGAACCGTCGGAACGACCCCGACCGGCTCGAGCTGAAGAAGTACTGCCCCACGGACAAGAAGCACACCGTCCACCGCGAGACCCGCTGACCCCAGCAGGACACGCAGGACGTCGACGGAGGGCGGGGAGCATGGCGCTGGACGCAGGACTGGTCGGGCGCAGCTACCCGCCCTCCGTCGTGTACGAGGTGGGTCGCGAGAAGATCGCCGAGTTCGCCCGCGCTCTCGGTGACCCCGACCCGGTGTACGTCGACCCCGAGGCCGCCCGGGCGGCCGGCCACCCCGACGTCATCGCCCCGCCCACGTTCGCCATCGTGCTGAGCCTGGGTGCCGGGGAGGTCGTGCTGGCCGACCCCGAGGTCTCCATCGACTACAGCCGCGTCGTGCACGGCGAGCAGAGGTTCGTGCACCACCGCCCGATCCGGGCCGGGGACCGCCTCGTCGCCACCGCCTCGGTCGAGGCGGTCCGCAGCGTGGCCGGCAACGACATGCTCACCACCCGGGTGGACCTCACCACCGAGGACGGCGAGCCCGTCTGCCGCACCAGCTCGATGCTGGTCGCCCGGGGCACCGCGTGAGCGCCGCCGTCCGGTTCGCCGACGTCGAGGTGGGCACCGAGCTGCCCGAACAGGTCTTCCCGGTCACCCGGGCCGATCTCGTGCGCTACGCCGGCGCCTCGGGTGACTTCAACGTCATCCACTGGAACGAGCGGGTCGCCACCGAGGTGGGCCTGCCCGGCGTGATCGCGCACGGCATGCTCACCGCGGGTCTGGCCGCCCGTGCCGTCACCGCCTGGGCCGGTGACCCCGGCGCCCTGGTGGAGTACTCCGTCCGCTTCAGCCGCCCCGTCGTGGTGCCCGACGACGGCGTGGGGGCCGAGGTCGTCGTCCGCGGCCGGGTGGCGGCCCTGCAGGAGGACCAGCGGGTCCGCGTGGACCTCACGGTCACCAGCGGTGGCGAGAAGGTGCTGTCCCTCGCCCGTGCCGTCGTCGTCCTGAGCTGAGTCCGTGACCGGGCGCGGCAGGCTGACCGCCGCTGCCCTCGGCGGCGTCCTGGTCCTCACCGGGTGCACCTCGTTCGCCGAGCGGGTCGCCGACGTCGCCGACACCCCCGCGGCCACCGCCACCGAGCCGCCCACGGGCGCTGCGGCGTGTCCGGACGAGCGGGCGGCCCCCGACCCGGACCGCCCGCAGGTGGCGCTCTCCTTCGACCTGTCCGAGGACCGGCGGACCGTCACCGGCACCGAGACCGTCGTCTTCACCCCGGACCTCGACGTCGACGAGCTGGTGTTCCGGCTGGTGCCCAACGCCCCGGGCTCGGCCGAGGCGGGTTCCTCCCTGGTCGTCGACGACGTGACCGGCGACGACGTGGCAGCCGGGTCCTACGAGTCGCTGGGCGCCGCCGGACCCGGCGGGGCGTACGTCGTGGAGCTCTCCGACGAACTGGCCGCCGGTGACGCCACCGAGGTGACGCTGGCGTTCACGCTGACCCTCGGCGAGGGCGGCTTCGACCGCGTCGGCACCGACGACGAGGTGTCCTGGTGGGCCAGCGGGGCGCCGCTGCTGGCCTGGGAACCGGGGGTCGGCTGGTCCCGCGCCCCGTTCGTCGACCTGCTGGGCGAGACGGCCTCCAGTCCTGTCGCCGACACCCGGATCACCGTCGAGGCGCCGGCCGAGCTCACCGTGCTGATGACCGGTGACCAGGCCGAGCCCACCGGCGCCGGCGACGGACGCCGGCGGTGGACCTCGCGGGAGCCGGTGGCCCGCGACGTCAGCGTCGCCGTCGGCAGCTTCACCACCGCCTCCGCCGAGGTGGACGGGGTGCGCGTCACCGCGGGCGTGCTGGCCGGTGACCGCCAGGACCCCCAGGAGGTCGCCGACGCCACCGCTCAGGACGTGGAGCGCCTCGCCGAGCGCTTCGGCCCGTTCCCCTACGCCACGCTGACCGTGCCCGTGCTGCCCGACTACGGCGGCGGGATCGAGTACCCGAGCTCGATCCTGCTGGCCAGCGCGGCTCCGGTGGTCCTGCTGCACGAGGTGGCCCACATGTGGTTCTACGGGATGGTCGGCGACGACCAGTACCGCGACCCGTGGCTCGACGAGGCCTTCGCCAGCTACGCCGAGTCCGTCGAGGGGGCGCTCTCCCCGGCGCACGTCGAGCAGGCGCTGGCCGAGGAGGCCCCGGTCGGCGGCACGATGGCCGACTTCCCGACCGATGCGGCGTACGTCGAGACCGTCTACGGGAAGGGGGCCGCGGCACTGGCCGAGGCGCGGGACGCCGCGGGGGCCGAGGCCTTCGACACCGCGGTCCGCTGTTACGTCGACGCCACCGCGTGGACGACGGCGACCCCGGCCGACCTCGCCCTCGCCCTGGCCGACCTGCCGGCCGCGACCCGGGTGCTGGTCGAGGCCGGCGCGCTGGACGAGGACGACCTGCCCGACTGAGGAGGAGTCAGCCGGCGGTGCCGAGCAGCCGCTGCATCCGGGTGACGCCCTCGACCAGGTCGTCGTCCCCGAGGGCGTAGGACAGCCGCAGGTAGCCAGGGGTGCCGAAGGCCTCGCCGGGGACGACGGCGACCTCGGCCTCCTCCAGGATCAGCTCGGCCAGCTCCACGCTGGTCGTGGGCGTCCGCCCGGCGATCTCCCGCCCCAGCAGGGCCTTGACCGACGGGTAGACGTAGAAGGCGCCCTGGGGCTCGGGGCAGGCGATGCCCGGGATCTCCCGCAGCATGTCCACGATCAGGTGCCGACGGCGGTCGAAGGCGACCTTCATGGCGTCGACCGCCGACAGGTCGCCGGTGAGCGCCGCGATCGCCGCCACCTGGGACACGTTGGCCACGTTCGAGGTGGCGTGCGACTGCAGGTTGGTCGCGGCCTTGACGACGTCGGAGGGGCCGAGGATCCAGCCGACCCGCCAGCCGGTCATCGCGTAGGTCTTGGCGACCCCGTTGACGATCACGCAGCGGGACTGCAGCTCGGGCACGACGGCCGGCATCGAGGGGGCGGTCACCCCGCCGTAGGTCAGGTGCTCGTAGATCTCGTCGGTGAGCACCCAGAGGCCCGACTCGTAGGCCCAGCGGCCGATCTCCTCGACCTGCTCGGGCGGGTAGACCGCGCCGGTCGGGTTGGACGGGGAGCAGAACAGCAGCACCTTGGTCTTCTCGGTGCGCGCGGCCTCCAGCTGCCGCACCGAGACCAGGTAGCCCGACTGCTCGTCGGCGACGACTGGCACGGGCACGCCGCCGGCCAGCCGGATGGCCTCGGGGTAGGTGGTCCAGTACGGCGCCGGCAGGAGCACCTCGTCACCGGGGTCGAGCATGGTGGCCAGGGCCTCGTAGACGGCCTGCTTGCCGCCGTTGGTCACCAGCACGTCGGCCGGGGTGGCCCGCACGCCGGAGTCGCGCAGCGTCTTGGCGACGATCGCCTCCTTGAGCGCGGGGAGCCCGCCGGCGGGGGTGTAGCGGTGGTACTTCGGGTCCTGCGCCGCGGCGACGGCGGCGGCGACGACGTAGTCCGGGGTCGGGAAGTCCGGCTCCCCGGCGCCGAAGCCGATGACCGGCTTGCCGGCGGCCTTGAGCGCCTTGGCCCTGGCGTCGACGGCCAGCGTCGCGGACTCCGCGATCGCGCCGATCCGGCGGGAGACCCGGCGGTCGGCGGGCGAACCGGTCGACGTGCTCGGGGCGGCCGCGGACGACGGGGCGGACGACGGGGCGGGGACCGGGGTCGTGGGCTCGGACGAGCCGCTCCCCGGCGCAGGCGAGGCGGTCATGGGCACCATCGTGTCAGTCCACCCCGACGGCGTGGTGGCTGCCGTCGCACCCGGTCCCGTACACTTCTCGTCCTGGGGTTCCTGACCCTGTCACCGGCGTGCCCCGGTCCCACCTGTGGAAGTCCTCGGGTGGCCCGACCGCGCCGTCGTCAGGCAGGTGCCCCGGTGTCCGTCCCCCCGGGGGCGGCCACCTAGGGGTGTAGCTCAATTGGCAGAGCAGCGGTCTCCAAAACCGCAGGCTGCAGGTTCAAGTCCTGTCACCCCTGCTCGTGCCGTCGGCGCCACCGGCGGTGTGCACGACCCGCCACCGTGCGGCTCGCCGGACCGGTCACGGCCGCCCGGTGCGGTCGCGGGCGGGACCACCGACGGACCACAGACGAGGCGAGGCGCAGTGAGCGACGAGGAGCCGGGCACCGAGGACGGGCGAGCACGCCGTTCCTCCGGTGACGCCGCCGACGCCACGGGCAGCACGGGCAGCAGCGCTGCCGGTGCCTCCGACGGCCCCGCCGAGAGCACGTCCGAGGGCGAGCTGACCGACGAGCAGATCGACGCCGAGACCCCCGGGGTCGACGACGCCGCCGAGCTCGAGGCCGCCGAGGACGCCGTCGCCACCGAGGCCGCCGAGGACGAGGACAAGGTGGTCGCCACCCCGACCCGTCGTCGTCGCGGTGCCATCACGGCTGACGACGACGAGGACGAGGACACCGGGGACGCGGCTCCGGCCGCCCGGGTGCGTCGACGCGACCGGCCCGGCGGCCGCCCGGCGAGCGAGGCGAGCACCACCCGGCCCGCGCGCGGCTCGACGGCCGGCAAGAGCTCGGCCGGCAAGGACGCCGACGGCGGCACCCGCACCCGCGCCGACGCCGAGCGGGCCCGCGCTGCCGAGCTGCGCGACAAGCGCAGCATCGGCCGCTTCCTGCGGGAGGTCGTCGCCGAGCTCCGCAAGGTCATCTGGCCCGGTCGCCGCGAGCTCATCACCTACACGACCGTGGTGATCGTCTTCGTGGCCTTCATGGTCGCGCTGGTCGCCGGCCTGGACATCCTCTTCGCCCAGGGCGTCATCGCCGTCTTCGGCTGACCCACAGCACTCCGCACGCTCCACCGCACCACCGACGCACAGGAAAGAGAACCTCCCCGTGACCGACCCCCGCGAGACCGACGAGGCCGTCGACGCCGCCACCGAGAGCACCCTCGACGAGCCGGCGGCCGACGCCGACGTCGACGCTGCGACCGGTGCCGTCGACGCCGAGACCGGGCTGCGCGAGACCGGTGCGGCCGAGGGCTCCGTCGACACCGCCGACCTGACCGCCGACAACCCGATGGCCGACGCCGTCGCCGGGGGCAGCGGCAACGCCCGCGGCGCCGTCGACGACGCGCTCGTCGGCGACACCGCCACCGAGCCGGCCCCCGACCACGACCCCCTCACCGAGGAGGTCCTCGCGACCGCCGAGGAGGAGGACGAGGACCCCGCCGAGGCGATGCGCAAGGCGCTGACCCGCGCGTTCGGCGACTGGTACGTCATCCACTCGTACGCCGGTTACGAGAACAAGGTCAAGACCAACCTCGAGTCGCGGATCACCTCGCTGGACATGGAGGACTTCATCTTCCAGATCGAGGTCCCCACCGAGGAGGTCACCGAGATCAAGAACGGCAAGCGGGTCCAGGTGAACCGCAAGGTGCTGCCCGGCTACCTGCTCGTCCGGATGGACCTCACCGACGACTCCTGGGGTGCGGTCCGCAACACCCCCGGCGTCACCGGCTTCGTGGGCGCCACCTCGCGGCCCTCGCCGCTGAGCATCGACGAGGTCGTCAAGCTCCTGGTCCCGGCGACCACCCCGCAGCAGTCGGCCTCGGCCGAGTCCACCCCGGCCGCCGGTGGCGGGTCCTCCACCCCGCTGGTCGACTTCGAGGTCGGCGAGTCCGTCACCGTCATGGACGGGCCGTTCGCGACCCTCCCGGCGACCATCAACGAGATCAACGCCGAGCAGCAGAAGCTGCAGGTGCTCGTCTCCATCTTCGGCCGGGAGACCCCGGTCGAGCTGTCCTTCAGCCAGGTACAGAAGATCTAGTCAGATCGAGCCCGGCTGAACTGCACCACCCCCTGAACGACAAGAAGAGGAAGTCATGCCCCCCAGGAAGCGGTTGACCGCGGTCATCAAGCTCCAGATCAAGGCCGGTGCGGCCACCCCCGCCCCGCCCGTCGGTCCGGCGCTCGGCCAGCACGGCGTCAACATCATGGAGTTCTGCAAGGCGTACAACGCCGAGACCGAGTCCCAGCGCGGGGACGTCGTCCCCGTCGAGATCTCGGTGTTCGAGGACCGTTCGTTCACCTTCGTCACCAAGACCCCGCCGGCCGCGCGCATGCTGCTCAAGGCCGCCGGTGTCGAGAAGGGCTCGGGCGAGCCGCACAAGACCAAGGTCGCCAGCGTCACGCGTGACCAGGTCCGGGAGATCGCCCAGACCAAGATGGTCGACCTGAACGCCAACGACCTCGACGAGGCCGAGAAGATCATCGCCGGCACCGCCCGGTCGATGGGCATCACCGTCTCCTAGTCGGGACGGGCACCACCCCCGCACCTGCACCAACGCTCTTGTGGGAGGGCCGGCCAGGCCCGCACACCACGCCAGTCGCCCCCGGGCGGCTCGAACGAGGAGGACCTCGAATGGCCAAGCACGGAAAGGGCTACCGCAAGGCAGCCGAGCTCGTCGACGCCAACCAGCTGTACAGCCCCCTGCAGGCTGCCGGTCTGGCCAAGCAGACGTCGACCACGTCCTACGACGCGACCGTCGAGGTCGCCATGCGCCTGGGTGTCGACCCGCGCAAGGCCGACCAGATGGTCCGCGGCACGGTCAACCTGCCCCACGGCACCGGCAAGACCGCCCGCGTCATCGTCTTCGCCACCGGTGACAAGGCCGCCGAGGCCGAGGCCGCCGGCGCCGACGTCGTCGGGTCCGACGACCTGATCGAGCGCATCCAGGGCGGCTTCCTGGACTTCGACGCCGCGATCGCGACGCCGGACCAGATGGCCAAGGTCGGTCGCATCGCCCGCATCCTCGGCCCCCGTGGCCTGATGCCGAACCCGAAGACGGGCACCGTGACCCCCGACGTCACCAAGGCCGTCAACGACATCAAGGGCGGTAAGATCAACTTTCGCGTCGACAAGCAGTCGAACCTGCACCTGGTGATCGGCAAGGTCTCCTTCGACGAGGCCAAGCTGGTGGAGAACTACGCCGCCGCCCTCGACGAGGTCCTGCGCGCGAAGCCCTCGGCCGCCAAGGGCCGGTACGTCCGCAAGGTCACCGTCTCCACGACGATGGGCCCGGGCATCCAGGTCGACCCGAACCGCACCCGCAACCTGCTGGTCGACGAGGCCTCCCAGGTCTGACACCAGCGCACGAACAGAGGGGCCCCGCAGCCGGTCGGCTGCGGGGCCCCTCTGTCGTTGCTCAGCGCTTCTTGGGGGGCAGCGGGACGAAGCCGCTGGTGCGTTCCACGTACTCGGCGAAGCCGCGACGGGAGCTCGTCATCCGCTTGTCGGTCATCGCCGCACCCGAGCCCTTGACCAGGTTCAGCGTCATGAGCACCGGACACACGACGAAGACCAGGCCCGACCAGTGCCCGGCGGTGAGCAGCCACAGGCCCCACATGACCGCGGCGTCCCCGAAGTAGTTGGGGTGCCGCGTGTACTTCCAGAGCCCCTGGTCGTTCACCTCGCCCTGGTTGGCCGGGTCGGCCTTGAAGCGCTCGAGCTGCCA
Organism: Geodermatophilaceae bacterium NBWT11; assembly: GCA_014218215.1. Classification (NCBI taxonomy): domain Bacteria; kingdom Bacillati; phylum Actinomycetota; class Actinomycetes; order Geodermatophilales; family Geodermatophilaceae; species Geodermatophilaceae bacterium NBWT11. The sequence continues at coordinate 1,204,634 of CP043652.1, read as the reverse complement.
GTCGCCGACGGTCTCGAAGACGAACCCCACCGACCAGACGACGACGCCGAGCAGAGCGGCCACCAACGGCCAGCCCGAGGTGGCCGGGCCCTCCTGGTGGGCCGCGACCTGCAGCGGCAGGGAGACCACGAACAGCACCGCCGTCTGGGGCAGGTACACCCGGCGGTAGAGGTGGGCGGCCGGGGACCCGGTGGCCCGGGCGGCGATCTCCTCGTACCGCGGGTCCTCGCGGGACCCGTTGCGCCGGCCGATGTGCACGGCCAGCCGGACGCCCCACGCGGCCGTGAGCCCCAGGGCCAGCAGCTGCCGCCCCAGGTCGCCGTGGTCACCGGCCCGGGCGATCACCAGGCCCACCAGGGACACGACGACGAAGCCCAGCCCCCAGACGACGTCGACCACCGAGTGCCGGCCCAGCCTCAGTGCCAGCAGCCAGGTGCCGGTGAACACCGCCAGCAGCACGCCGAGGGTGACGAGGGCGTTGACCCCCAGTGCGCCCCAGTCCAGCCCCGTCACAGCGACCAGGGGGCTCGGGTGGCGGGCATGCCGCTGCGGCCGGTGTCGGTCGGCTTGACGAAGAGCAGCTGGTCCACGCCCATCCGGTTCTCGGCGAAGGTGAGCCCGCCACCGGCGAGGTAGAGCCGCCAGATCCGCGCACCGGCGACGCCGATGATCGCCACGACCTCGTCCCACCGGTCCTCCAGGCGCTGCGCCCAGGCCCGCACGGTCCAGTCGTAGTGCTCCCGGATGCTCTCCACGTCGCGCAGCTCCAGGCCGGGGCGGGCGAGCATCTCCGCCGTCCCCCAGGTCGGGCGCATGTGCATGTCCGGCGCGACGTACCGCTCGATGAACGCACCGCCGCCGGGGGCGCTCGGGTGGCTCATGGCCTGCACGAGGACCCGCCCGCCGGGCTTGACCAGCCGGTGCAGCGTGTCGGCGTAGACCGGGTACTGCTCCTGGCCGACGTGCTCGCTCATCTCGATCGAGCTGATCGCGTCGTAGGGCCCCTCGGCCGGCATCGGCACGTCCCGGTAGTCCTGCAGCCGGACGGTCACCCGGTCGGCCAGCCCGCGCTCGGCGACCAGCTTCTCGATGTGGTCGCGCTGCTGGGCGGAGATGGTCACGCCGGTGGCGTGCACGCCGTGGTGCTGGGCGGCGTAGAGCAGCATCGAGCCCCAGCCGCAGCCGACGTCCAGCAGGCGCATGCCCGGCTGGAGGCCGAGCTTGCGGCAGACCAGCTCGAGCTTGTCCCGCTGGGCCTCGGTCACGGTGTAGCTGCCGTCGGCGGCGCCGGGGTCGGTGGCCGGGTCCTCCCGGAAGTAGGCGCACGAGTAGGCCATGTGCTCGTCGAGCAGTGCCTGGTAGACGTCGTTGCTCTGGTCGTAGTGGTAGCTGATCGCGTCGCTGTCCCGGTCGGTGGAGTGCTTCTCACCCGAGAGCACGGCCTCCTCCGGGGGCGCGGCCGGACGACGCCCCACGATGCCCAACCGCAGGGCCGTGCGGGCCCAGCGCAGCTGGTCGCCCAGGCCGGGCAGCACCGGCGGGCGCTCGCGGACCAGCGACCACACCCGGGACAGGCCCTCGGCGAGGTCGCCCTCCACGTCGATCTCCCCGGCCACGTAGGCCCGGGCCAGGCCCAGCTCGTTGGGGTCCCACAGCAGTCGGCGCAGTGCGGTGCGGCTGTTCAGGACGACGACCGGTGCGTCGGTCGGGCCCGCCTCGCTGCCGTCCCAGGCGCGGATCCGGACCGGGACGCGGCCGCCGAAGACCTCACCGACGAGGGCGGCGAGGCGGCCGGCGACGGTGCGGTCGGGGGAGGGGGTGCTGCTCATGCGACGGTGCTCCAGTCGTTCGGGGTGCTGGCGACGAATCCTCCGGCGTTCGGCCGCTGCAGGCCGCCCGGATGGCCGGCGCGACGGTACGTGTCGCCCGATGGCGTACTGTGTGCGGAGTTCCCCCCAGACCGCTGGTCGTCGCACGTCCGCGTGCGATCGAAGGTCCCGGATCACCGGGCGTCCCGCGCAGGTGGACGGATGCTCGGCCCAGGCTCCGGCCTGCTCCACGCCCCGTCGCGCCTCGCGCACGGGGCGTCCTCGTTCTCCGGGCCCCTCGATCGTCGCGCGCCGTGTCTCCTCCGGTGGTCGCCCCGACTGAGAGAGGAGGCCCATGCCCACCCAGGCCAAGGCCGCGGTGATCGACGAGATCACCAGCCGGTTCCAGGACTCGAGTGCGGCGGTGCTCACCGAGTACCGCGGGCTGACCGTGGCGCAGCTGACCCAGCTGCGTCGTTCCCTCGGTGCGGGCAGCACCTACGCCGTCGTCAAGAACACCCTGACGAAGCGGGCTGCGGACCAGGTCGGCCACGCCGACCTGGCACCGCTCCTCAACGGCCCCACCGCCATCGCGTTCATCGCCGGTGACCCGGTGGAGGCCGCCAAGGCCATCCGTGACTTCGCCAAGGCCAACCCGGCCCTGGTCGTCAAGGGCGGCGTCGTCGAAGGCCGCACGGTCGATGCCGCCGAGGTCACCCGCCTCGCCGACGTCGAGTCCCGTGAGGTCCTCCTCGGCAAGCTCGCCGGCGCGATGAAGGGCAACCTCACCAAGGCCGCCGGGCTGTTCCAGGCCCCGCTGTCGCAGGTCGCCCGGCTCGCCGAGGCGCTCAAGGAGAAGAAGCCCGCGGGCGACGCTCCTGCCGACGACGCATCTGCTGCACCCACCACCCCCGACACGACCGACGCTGACGCCGCGCCCGCGGCCAGCGACGACTGACCCCAGAAGGAGACATCATGGCCAAGCTGTCCACGGACGAGCTGCTCGACGCTTTCAAGGAGATGACGCTCCTGGAGCTCTCTGACTTCGTCAAGGAGTTCGAGACCACCTTCGACGTCACCGCCGCCGCCCCGGTCGCCGCTGCCGCCCCCGCGGCCGCCGGTGCCGCCGCCGAGGCCCCGGCCGAGCAGGACGAGTTCGACGTCGTCCTCGAGGCTGCCGGCGACAAGAAGATCCAGGTCATCAAGGAGGTGCGCGCCCTCACGTCCCTCGGCCTCAAGGAGGCCAAGGACCTCGTCGACGGTGCGCCCAAGCCCGTCCTGGAGAAGGTCGCGAAGGACGCTGCCGAGAAGGCCAAGGCCGCTCTCGAGGGCGCCGGCGCCACGGTGACCGTCAAGTAACTGCACCACCCCGCACGGCCCACAGGGGCCGTCCTCCGTCAGGGGGGCGGCTCCTGTGGCGTTCCCCCCGACGGGTGGGACACGGTCCACGAGATTGCCGTGACCCACGTAACCACCAACCTGACGCTTCGTTACTCCTCAGTAGGACGTGCGTCACCACCAGGTGCGGCGGGACCGGCAGCGTGGTCGGTGAGGGAGGTCGGACGTGGGCGTCGCGGTGCACGTGGAGGGGCTCACGAAGTCCTTCGGCAGCCAGAACATCTGGTCCGACGTCACCCTGACGCTCCCGCCCGGGGAGATCTCGGTGATGCTGGGGCCGTCCGGCACGGGCAAGTCGGTGTTCCTGAAGTCCCTGGTGGGGCTGCTCAAGCCCGAGCGCGGCTCGATCGTCATGAGCGACACCGACATCGTCACCTGCTCCGAGCGCCAGCTCTACGACGTCCGCCGCCTGTTCGGGGTGCTGTTCCAGGACGGCGCGCTGTTCGGGTCGATGAACCTCTACGACAACGTCGCCTTCCCGCTGCGCGAGCACACGAAGAAGAGCGAGTCCGAGGTCCGCGCCATCGTGCGCGAGAAGATGGACATGGTCGGTCTGGCCGGCACCGAGGGGAAGCTCCCCGGGGAGATCTCCGGCGGCATGCGCAAGCGCGCCGGCATCGCCCGCGCCCTGGTGCTCGACCCCGAGGTCATCCTCTTCGACGAGCCGGACTCCGGGCTGGACCCGGTCCGGGTGGCCTACCTCAACCAGCTGATCGTCGACCTCAACGCCCAGATCGACGCCACGTTCCTCATCGTCACCCACGACATCGGCACCGCCCGCACCGTGCCGGACAACCTCGGCCTGCTCTTCCGGCGGCACCTGGCGATGTTCGGCCCGCGCGAGCAGCTGCTCACCAGCCAGGAGCCCGTCGTCCGGCAGTTCCTCAACGGACGCCGCGAGGGCCCGATCGGGATGAGCGAGGAGAAGGACGTCGCCCAGGTCGAGGCCGAGATGGCCGCCCTGGAGGCCCGGGGCGGTGACCAGCACAACGGCGTGGGCCCCAAGGGCGCCTCCGGTGGCGAGGCGGTGCCGCCGCAGCTGGAGCCCACCCCCGGTCTGCCCGAGCGCAAGGCCGTCCGCCGCCGGCAGGAGCGGGTGGCCCGGATGCTGCACACCTACGACCCGACGACCGCCGACGCGATCCGGGCCAGCCTGCCCGCCGACCTGCTCGCCCTCGCCGACTCCGGCAGCTACACCCCGACCGCGGGGACCGGCCGGGAGTGGCGGACCGAGGACGGCGCCGACCTCGTCGTCCCCGACCCGCGGGGCCGCTCGTGAGCGCGGCCCCGGGAGAGCGGCCGAGGGCGCCGGGGCTCTTCGACGGTCCGCTGTCCCCGCTGCGCCCGCTCAAGGCCAGCGGCAACCTGTTCGCCTTCGCGCTGGACGTTGTCCGGGCGGTGTTCCGGCGGCCCTTCCAGCTGCGTGAGTTCATCCAGCAGACCTGGTTCGTCGCCTCGGTGACGATCCTGCCCACCGCGCTGATCGCCATCCCGTTCGGCGCGGTCATCGCCCTGCAGCTGGGGTCGTTGACCCGCCAGCTGGGCGCGCAGTCCTTCACCGGGTCCGCGTCGGTGCTGGCCGTGCTGCGCGAGGCCAGCCCCATCGTCACCGCCCTGCTCATCGCCGGGGCCGGCGGCTCGGCGATCTGCGCCGACCTCGGAGCGCGCAAGATCCGCGACGAGATCGACGCCATGGAGGTGCTGGGCATCTCCCCGATCCAGCGCCTGGTCGTACCGCGGGTGCTGGCCTCGATGCTGGTCGCGGTCCTGCTCAACGGACTGGTGTCGGTCGTCGGCGTCACCGGCGGCTACTTCTTCAACGTGATCCTCCAAGGGGGGACGCCGGGGGCCTACCTGGCCAGCTTCAGCGCGCTGGCCCAGGTCGAGGACTTCTGGTCCGGGGAGATCAAGGCACTGGTCTTCGGCCTGATCGCCGGGATCGTGGCCTCCTACAAGGGCCTGCGGGCCGGCGGCGGGCCCAAGGGGGTCGGTGACGCGGTGAACCAGTCCGTGGTCATCACCTTCCTGCTCCTGTTCGCGGTGAACTTCGTGATCACCGCGATCTACTTCCAGCTCGTGCCGCCGAAGGGCCAGTGACGATGGCCCTCCTCTCACCCGTCGACCGGGTCAAGGTGCGCACCCGGCGGATCGTGCGCACGGTCTACCGCCGTCCGCTGACCACGCTGGACGACCTCGGCGACCAGCTCGGCTTCTACGGCCGCGCGCTGGCCTGGACGCCCCGCACGCTCAAGCGCTACAAGCGGGAGACGTTCCGGCTGCTGGCCGAGGTCAGCTTCGGCACCGGCGCGCTCGCGGTCATCGGCGGCACGGTCGGCGTCATCGCCTTCCTGTCCTTCTTCACCGGCACCGAGGTCGGCCTGCAGGGCTACGCCGCGCTGGACCAGCTGGGCACCTCGGCGTTCACCGGGTTCCTCTCCGCCTACTTCAACACCCGGGAGATCGCCCCGCTGGTGGCCGGGCTCGCGCTGTCGGCGACCGTCGGCTGCGGGTTCACCGCCCAGATCGGTGCGATGCGGATCAACGAGGAGATCGACGCCCTCGAGGTCATGGGCGTGCCCTCGCTGCCCTTCCTGGTGACCACCCGCATCGTCGCGGGCTTCGTCGCGGTGATCCCGCTCTACGTGATCGGCCTGCTCACCAGCTACTTCGCCACCCGCACCATCACCACGGTGGTCTACGGGCAGTCCGCGGGCACCTACGACCACTACTTCAACCTGTTCCTGCCCCCGCAGGACGTGCTGTGGTCCTTCCTCAAGGTGCTGGTCTTCAGCGTCGTGATCATCCTGAGCCACTGCTACTACGGCTACCGCGCCGGTGGCGGGCCGGCCGGGGTGGGCCTGGCCGTGGGCCGGGCCGTCCGCTTCTCGATCGTGGGCGTGATGGTCATCGACCTGTTCCTGTCCCTGGCCATCTGGGGCTCCACCACGACGGTGAGGATCGCGGGATGAGCCGGGGCAGGGGTGCCGTCGTCCGGCAGCGGTTGCAGGGCCTGGCCTTCCTGGTGGTCATCGCGCTGCTGCTGGGACTCGCCGTCGCCACGTACCAGAAGGCGTTCAGCGGCGCGGTCACCGTGACGCTGCAGACCGACTCGATCGGCAACCAGCTGCAGACCGCCAGCGACGTCAAGGTGCGAGGGGTCATCGTGGGGGAGGTGCGCGCGGTGCGCGCCACCGCCGACGGTGCGGAGATCGAGCTGGCGATCCAGCCCGAGCACCTGGCCCGGATCCCGGCCAACGTCGGCGCCCGGCTGCTGCCCAAGACCCTCTTCGGCGAGCGGTTCGTGGCCCTGCAGCTCCCGGAGGCGCCGTCGGCGGAGCGGTTGGCCGCCGGTGACGTGATCCCGCAGGACCGCAGCGAGAACGCCATCGAGCTCGAGCGGGTGATCGACGACCTGCTGCCCCTGCTGCAGGCGGTCGACCCCGCCGACCTGTCCTACACCCTGGGCGCCGTCGCCGACGCCCTGCGCGGCCGGGGGGACCTGCTGGGGGAGAACCTGGCCGACACCGGTGCCTACGTGGGGGAGCTGAACACCGTGCTGCCCGAGCTGCAGGCCGACGTCTCGCTGCTGGCCGACGTCGCCGACACCTACGACGCCGCCGCCCCGGACCTGCTGGCGGTGCTGGGCGACCTGTCGGTGACCGCCTCCACGGTCACCGACCAGGCCGAGCAGCTGCGGCGCACCTTCACCGTGGTGGGCGGCTCGGCGCAGACCGCGGCCGGCTTCCTGACCGACAACGAGGACGCCCTCATCCAGCTCGCCGCCGGCTCCCGGCCGGTGCTGGGCCTCTTCGCGGAGTACTCCCCGGAGTACCCCTGCCTGCTCGACGGGCTGACCCGCTTCAACCCGCTGATCAGCGAGGCGTTCGGCGCCGACGGTGACCCGTCGCTGAACCTGGACCTGACGGTCACTCTCCCGCCGCGCAACCCGTACGCCCCGGGTGACCAGCCCGCCTACGACGACGTCTCCGGTCCCGACTGCCGGGGCCTGGGCGACATCGACGGGATCATCGCGGCCGCGGCCCAGGGCGAGTACTACTGCCCGGTCCCGCCGCTGGACGGCGTGGACTCCGCCGACAACCCGGTCAGCGGCAACCCGCGCTGCCTGGGCGGCACCGGTCCCACCGACGTCCCCGGCGGGGACACCCGGACCGGACGCGAGGGCACGGGGCTGGGCACCGACCTGTCGCTGGCCTCGGCGTTCCCGTCCGGGCTCACCGACGGCGGCGGCAGCGGGGGACTGGCCGGGAGCACCGGGGAGCTGGACTTCGTGCGGAACCTGCTGGGCTACCAGACCGGCACCGACCCGGCCGACGTCTCCGACCTGGCGGCGTCCTCGATGGCCCCGGTGCTGCGCGGGACGCAGGTGATGGTGCCGTGAGGGGCCTGACCGCACCGATCGTCAAGCTGGTCGTCTTCGCGATGGTCACGATCCTGGCCAGCTACGTGCTGCTGGCCACCATCACCAACGCCGGGTACGGCGACCAGACCGCCTACCGGGCCCAGTTCACCGACGTCGCCGGGCTCGTCGAGGGCGACGAGATCCGCATCGCCGGGGTGCGGGTCGGGCAGGTGACCTCCATCGGACTGTCCGACGACGCCGAGCGGCCGGTCGCCGAGGTCGGGCTCGAGGTGGAGTCCGGGGTCGGGCTGCCCGCCGGGGTCCAGGCCACCATCCGGTACCGCAACCTGGTGGGGCAGCGCTACGTCGCGCTCACCGAGGGCGAGGGCTCGGCCGGCCGCACGCTGGCCGCCGGCGACACCATCCCGCTGGCGCAGACCACCCCGGCGCTGGACCTCACCGTGCTGTTCGGCGGGTTCCAGCCGTTGTTCCAGGCGCTGAGCCCCGACGACGTCAACCGGTTGTCCTACGAGCTGATCCAGGTGTTCCAGGGCGAGGGCGGCACGATCCAGAGCCTGCTGGGCCACGTTGCGTCCCTCACCGGGTCGCTGGCCGACCAGGACGCCGTGATCGGCAGCGTGATCGACAACCTGAACAGCGTCGTGGGCACCCTCGCCGCCCGCGACCAGCAGCTGAGCGGGCTGGTGGTCTCGCTCCAGCAGTTCGTCAGCGGGCTGACCGCCGACCGGGACTCGATCTTCGACTCGCTGCAGACCATCGACACCCTCGCGGTCACGACGTCGCAGTTCCTCACCGACGCCCGGCCCCCGCTGGCCGCCGACATCACCGCCCTGGGCGACCTGTCGACCAACCTGGCCGACACCGGCGACGTGCTGGAGGACTTCCTGCAGCTGGCCCCGGTCAAGACCGACCTGCTGACCCGCACCGCGGTCAACGGCAGCTGGTTCAACTTCTACCTCTGTTCGGCGTCCGGCCTGGTCTCCCTGCCGGTCGTCGGGGACGCCCAGCTGCCCCCGGGCGGCGCGGCCAACGGATCGGCGGGGTGCAGCTGATGGCACGGGACTCCCGGCCCTTCCGCGACCGCGACCCGGTCACGATCGGGGCGATCAGCCTCGCGGTGATCGTCGCGCTGGTCGCGCTGGCCTTCAACGCCCAGTCGCTGCCGCTCATCGGCGGCGGGACGGTGTACTCGGCGTCCTTCAGCGAGTCCGCCGGCCTGCGGGCCGACGACCCGGTGCGCATCGCCGGGGTCAAGGTCGGCCAGGTGGAGAGCCTGCAGCTCGAGGACGGCGCCGTCACCGTCGAGTTCCGGGTGTCCGACGCCTTCGTCGGTGACCGCAGTGAGGCGGCGATCAAGATCGAGACCGTCCTGGGGGCGAAGTTCCTGGCCCTGGTGCCCCGCGGGGAGACCGCCCTGGACCCCGACGACCGGATCCCGCTGGAGCGCACCGCCTCGCCCTACGACGTCGTGGAGGCCTTCAGCGGCCTGGCCCAGACCATCGACGACGTCGACACCGACCAGCTGGCGCAGTCCTTCGAGGTGCTCAGCGAGACCTTCGCCGACACCCCCGACGAGGTGCAGACCTCACTGGAGGGGCTGTCCCGGTTGTCCACCACCATCTCCTCGCGGGACGCCGAACTGAGCCAGCTGCTCTCGGCCACCCGTGACGTGACCCAGGTGCTGGCCGACCGCAACGGCGAGTTCACCCAGCTGATCCTGGACTCCAACACCCTGCTCACCGAGGTGCAGGAACGCCGGGCGCTCATCGACTCGATCCTGACCAACACCCAGACCCTGGCCACCCAGCTCGCCGGGCTGGTCGCCGACAACACCGCGGCGCTCACCCCGGCGCTGGCCCAGCTGTCGGAGGTGACGGCCATCCTTGAGCGCAACCGCCAGGACCTCGGGCAGACGGTGGCCAACCTGGCGCCCTTCGTCACCGTCTTCACCAACACCCTGGGCAACGGGCGGTGGTTCGACAGCTTCGTGGACAACCTGATCCCGGGCGTCGTCGGCGGCGTGCTCTGCGGCTCGGTGGCCGGCTCGACCGGCGGGCTCGTGGGGTGCTCCCCGTGACCGGCCGGCTGCAGCGTGCCGTGGCGCTGGCCGCGGCGGTGCTCCTGGTCGGCACGCTGGGCTGGATCGTGCTGCGCCCGGCGGGGCAGATGCGGGTGACCGCCTGGTTCGGGCAGGCCGTGGGGCTCTACGAGGGCTCCGACGTCCGGGTGCTGGGCATCGACGTCGGGGAGATCACCCGGGTGACACCGATGGGCGACCGGGTGCGGGTGGAGATGCTCGTCGACGAGGACTACGACGTCCCCGCCGAGGCGGTCGCGGTGATCCTGGCGCCCTCGCTGGTCGCCGACCGCTACGTCCAGTTCGCCCCGGTCTACTCCGGCGGCCCGACGATGGCCGACGGCGCCGAGGTGCCGCTGGAGCGCACGGCCACCCCGGTCGAGCTCGACCAGGTCTACGGGGCGCTGGACGACCTGTCCGTGGCCCTGGGCCCGACCGGCGCCAACGCGGACGGAGCGCTGTCGGACCTCGTGGAGGTGGGTGCGGCCAACCTGGACGGGAACGGCCAGGCGCTCAACACCACGCTGACCGGCTTCTCCCAGGCCGTGGAGACCCTCGCCGAGAACCGCGACGACCTGTTCGGGTCCGTGGAGAACCTGCAGGTCTTCACCAGCGCCCTGGCCACCGTCGACGCCCAGGTGGGGCAGTTCAACGACAACCTGGCCGCGGTGTCCGAGCAGCTGGCCGGCGAGCGGGAGGACCTGGCCGCGGCCATCGCCCTGCTGTCCTCGGCGCTGGGTCAGGTGGCCGGGTTCGTGCAGCAGAACACCACGCTGCTGACCACCAACGTCGACCGGCTGTCCGCGGTCACCCTGACCCTGGTGCAGCAGCGGGAGGCCCTGGCGCAGGTGCTCGACGTCGCCCCCGCCGCGATCGGCAACCTCGCGCACGCCTACAACCCCGACTACGGGACGCTGGACACCCGGGACAACTCCCTGGGCAGCCAGAACGCCGACGTCGTGGTCTGCCAGCTGCTCGGTCAGGCCGGCCGGCTCCAGCTCGCCGGGGTCGACCTCACCGACGTGACCGCGCTGCTCGGGCTCCCCCCGATCGACCACGTCTGCGCCCGGCTGCTGTCCGGCGACCCGGGCGGGGACGGCACGATCGACGACCTCAACGGCAACGGCGTGCCCGACCTGCAGGAGCTGCTCACCGCGGTCTTCTCGCCGTCGTCCGGGTTGCCCGGTGGCGGCACCGGCCTGCCCGGTCTGCCCTCGATCCCAGGAGTCCAGCCGTGAAGCGGACCACCACCACCCGGGTGACGGCTCTGGTCGGCACCGCGCTGCTGCTCTCGGGCTGCGGCTTCCGCGGGGCCTACTCCCTGGACCTTCCCGGGGGCGCCGACGTCGGCGACGAGCCCTACCTGGTGCAGATCCAGTTCGCCGACGTGCTGGACCTCGTGCCGCAGTCCGGCGTCCGGGTCGCCGACGTGCCGGTCGGGAAGGTCACCGACATCAGCCTGGGGGAGGACTGGACCGCGCTGGTCACCGTCGAGGTGGCCGGGGACGTCGAGCTGCCGGCCAACGCGGTCGCGGCGATCAACCAGTCCTCGTTGCTGGGGGAGAAGTACGTGGAGCTCGCGGCCCCGGGCACCGAGGCCCCCACCGGGGAGCTCGCCGACGGGTCGCTGATCACCCTGGACCGGACCAACCGCAACGTGGAGGTCGAGGAGGTCCTGGGGGCGCTGTCGCTGGTGCTCAACGGCGGTGGGCTCACCCAGCTGCAGACGATCACCAGCGAGCTCGGCCAGGCGTTGGAGGGCCGGGAGGACGCCGTCCGCAACACGTTGACCCAGCTGGACACGTTCATCGGCGGCCTGGACGACCAGCGCACCGAGATCAGCCGGGCGCTGGACAGCATCAACGCGCTGTCGGCGACCCTCTCGGCGGGCACGGGCACGATCACCACCGCGCTGGACACCATCGGCCCGGGGCTGGACGTGCTCACCTCCCAGCGCGACCTGCTGGTCTCGATGCTGGACTCCCTCGCCCAGCTCGGCGACGTGGGCACCCGGGTGGTGAACCAGAGCGGCGCGGACACCGTGGCCGACCTGCAGCTGCTGCAGCCGATCCTCACCCAGCTCGCCGCGGCCGGACCCGACCTGGCCGGCTCGCTGGACCTGCTGCTCACCTTCCCGTTCCCGGCCAGCTCGCTGACCGCGTTGCAGTACCGGCCCGACCTGCGGACCGGGGGCTACGGGCTGTTCACCAACCTCACCGCCGACCTGAACCTGGACCTGCAGGACCTGTTCTGCCGGTACGTGGTGGACCAGACCTCCGGGGCCCTGGTGCTGCTCGACCCGGCGGAGGTCGTCGGCGACTCCTGCGGGGTCCCGGGGAGCCCCGACGCCACCACGGTGGTCGGCGCGCCGGCCGGGCCAGCTGCGGCGCCGTTCAGCCTGCCGACCCTGCCCGACCTCACCGGCGTCGTCCCGGACCTCACCGAGGCCACCGACGGCACCCTGCTCGGGCTGCCCGACCTCACCGGACTGCTGACGGGGGGGACCCCGTGATCACCCGCACCACGCGGCTGCAGCTGCTGGCCTTCGCACTCGTCGCCCTCCTGGGCATGAGCTACGTGGGCTTCCGGTACGTCGGACTGGACCGGCTGGTGTTCGGCGGGGGCTACGAGGTGTCGGCGGAGTTCGCCGACTCCGGGGGCGTCTTCGTCAACGCCGAGGTCACCTACCGCGGCGTCGCGGTGGGCCGGGTCAGCGACATGGCCCTCACCGACGACGGCGTCGAGGTCACCCTGGACATCGACCCCGACGCGCCGGAGATCCCGGCCGACGCCGCGGCCGCGGTGGCCAACCGCAGTGCCGTCGGCGAGCAGTACGTCGACCTGCGTCCGGACGACGCCGCCGGTCCCTTCCTGGCGCAGGGGTCGGTGATCCCGGTCGAGCGCACCTCGATCCCCATCCCGGTCGAGCAGCTCCTCCTCGACGTCGACGGGTTGGTCACCTCCATCGACACCGAGGATCTGCGCACCGTCGTCGACGAGCTGGGCATCGCGTTTGCCGGGGCCGGGGACGACCTCGCGCGGCTGATCGACAACGGCGACCTGCTGCTGACCCGCGCCGAGGAGTCGCTGCCCCAGACCCTGACCCTGATCACCGACGGCCAGACGGTGCTGCAGACCCAGGTGGACTCCCGCACGGCGATCCAGAGCTGGGCGGCGGACCTCCGGCTGCTCGCGGACACCCTGGTCAGCAGCGACGCCGACCTGCGCAGCCTGCTGGTCAACGCCCCCGACGCCGGTGCCGCCCTGCAGCAGCTCGTGGTGGATGCCGGCCCCGGACTCGGCTCGCTGATCCGCAACGTCGACGTGCTCAACGACGTCACCACGCCCCGGCTCGACGGCGTCGAGCAGCTGCTCGTCACCTACCCCGAGGTGGTCACCGGCAGCTTCTCGGTGGTCCGGCGGGGCAGCGACGGCGTCATGCGCGCCAACTTCGGCTTCGTGCCCAACGTCAACGACCCCCAGCCCTGCACCTCGGGCTACGTGTCCACCGGCGCCTCGGGGTCGCCGGAGGCGGTGGCGACCCTCGACACCTCCGCGGTGCGCTGCGACGTGGTGGGCGGGGTGGACCCCGACCCCTCCGACGGCGTCGACGAGAGCGGCTCGAGCATCCGCGGCGAGCAGAACATCGACGGGGACGGCGGGGTCGCCTCCCCGGGCAGCACCCTCCCGGGCGTGCCGGGCGCCCTGCCGGTGTCCGGGCTGCTCCAGGAGGTGCTCGGCGGGCTGCTGAGCGCCAACCCGTTCTCCAGCCAGGCCGGCTGACCCGCCTCCGGTGGCGCGCGGCGGCTCCCCGCCGTCGTACCGTGACGCCCGCCACCGCAGCCCCACCCACCGACCGACGAGAGGAGCGCACCGTGGCCGATCCCCGCCCCGACACCACCGAGCCGGACACGACCGAGCCCGACTCCGCCGACGCGGTCGACGCCGAGACCGCGGTCGACGCCGAGACCGGGGTCGACGCCGTCCCCGAGGTCGACGAGGAGACCGACGACGCCGCCCCCGCTCCCCGGTCGCGCCCCTCGCTGCCGCTGGTGCCCGTGCTGGCCGGGCTGCTGGTGCTGCTCGTCGCCGCGACGGGGTACCTGTTCCTGACCCGTCCCGACCCGTCCCCGGTGCGCACCGACGACTACGTGGACGCCCTGCAGGCCGCGCGGGCCGGGATCGTGGACGTCGCCTCGTTCGACCACCTGACCCTCGACGACGACATCCAGCAGATCCGCTCGGTGACCACCGGGGACCTCCAGGAGGAGTCCGTCGGGCAGCTCGACGCCCGGCGCCAGGAGATCACCGACGCCCAGGCCGTGGTGAACACCGAGGTGGTGGGGGCCGCCGTCGGTGCCGCCGACGACGACAGCGCGACGGTCTTCATGGTCATCCAGTCCACCCAGCGCAGCAACGCCTCCGAGCAGACCCAGGTGCAGCGCTACCGCATCGAGGTCGACCTGACCAAGGACGGCGACCGCTGGTTGCTCTCCGGGATCACAGGACGGTGAGCCGACCGTGACCGACACCCCCGACGGGACCCCGGCCGAGGAGTCCCCCCGCCCGCGCCCGACGCCCCGGCCCCGGGCGGCCGGTGCACGCCCGGGCCCGCGGCCCTCGCCCCGACCCCGGGTGGCCGGCAGCCGGCGCGCCGACGAGGACGGCGACGGGACCCCTCCCGTCGCCCCGCGCCGCCGTCCGGCGGCGGTGCCCCGTCCGACCCCGGCCGCCGGGGCGACGGCGCAGGCCCCGAAGACCGCGAAGACCTCTGAGGCCGCGACGATCCCGAGGGCCTCGAAGGCCCCCGAGCCCGCCGCCGCCCGGCCCCGGCGCCGGGTGCCGGCCCTGGTGCTCGTGCTCGCCCTGCTCTGCGTGGCCGTGGCCGCCGGCGGCGGGTACCTGCTCCTGCAGCGTCTGCAGCCGGGCTCCGTGGACGCCGCGGTGTTCGCCGCCGCCCGCAGCGGGGTGGAGGACGTCTACGCCTACGACTACCGGGACTCCCAGGGCAGCGTCGACCGCAAGCTCGACGCCCTCACCGGCGAGCTGCGCGAGCAGTACGAGGCCGACCTCTCCCAGGGCGGGATCATCGACACCTACGAGCAGGTCTCGGCGACCACCAGCTACGAGGTGCTCGAGGTCGGGCTGCAGCAGGTCAACGAGGCCCAGGACACCGCCACCCTCGTGGTGTTCGGCCAGTACGTCGTGGAGTCGGTCAACTCCGGCACCCAGGCCGCCCCGGCCGGCTCGGAGTGCACGGTCACCGACGAGGGCGCGCAGTCCTGCACCCAGACCGTCCGGGTCACGGTCACCGACGTCGACGGCGACTGGAAGATCAGCGAGCTCACCCTGCTCACCACGAGCTGACGCCCCCGGGGGCGTGTCCACAGCCTCGGCGTGGCGGTGTCGCACGGGCCGCACCCCTGGCATCATTCCCCCGGGCAGTGCCACCCGTACCGCCTGTTCGTGCGCCTCCCGCCCGTGCGGGCCGTCGTCCCCCAGGGGCGCTCGGCCGCACGGTGGACAGGGGGGCCCGACAGGGGTAGGGTCTCCTGTTGCGCTGCCCTCTGACTGCCTACCCCGCCGAGCCGGGTCACCAGGGGCGCTCCCGAACACGACCGGGACGCCTGCTGCTGACGCCGTCGGAGGGACCACGTCGGCCGTCGGGTCGCAGCGCCGACTACCCCGCTGACGGACGACCCGCACCGACCGCCCGCACGTCGTGAGGTCCTTGAAAGGACGCATCTTGGCAGGCTCCAGCCCCACCAGCACGGACACCACCAGCACCGAACAGGTCATCCCGGACGACCCGCAGGACAGCGCGCACACCGCTGGCACCGCGGCCCAGAAGATCCCCGGCGCGCCCCTGCGCGTCTCCTTCGCCAAGATCCACGAGCCCCTCGAGGTGCCGGATCTGCTGGCGCTGCAGACGGCCTCCTTCGACTGGCTGGTCGGCAGCCCGGAGTGGAAGGCGACGCTGTCCCCCGAGGAGCAGGCCGCCGCCGTCGGCGGTCTGGCAGACATCCTCGAGGAGATCTCCCCGATCGAGGACTTCAGCGGCTCGATGTCGCTGTCCTTCTCCAACCCGCGCTTCGAGGACGTCAAGGCCTCCCTCGAGGAGTGCAAGGACAAGGACATGACGTACGCGGCGCCGCTGTTCGTCACCGCCGAGTTCATGAACAACACCACCGGCGAGATCAAGAGCCAGACGGTGTTCATGGGCGACTTCCCGATCATGACGAGCAAGGGCACGTTCGTCATCAACGGGACCGAGCGCGTCGTCGTCTCCCAGCTGGTCCGCTCCCCGGGCGTCTACTTCGACAAGACCCTGGACAAGACCAGCGACAAGGACGTCTTCTCCGCCAAGGTCATCCCGAGCCGGGGTGCGTGGCTGGAGTTCGACGTC
This sequence comes from Geodermatophilaceae bacterium NBWT11, assembly GCA_014218215.1. Classification (NCBI taxonomy): domain Bacteria; kingdom Bacillati; phylum Actinomycetota; class Actinomycetes; order Geodermatophilales; family Geodermatophilaceae; species Geodermatophilaceae bacterium NBWT11. Next base: position 1,188,564 of record CP043652.1, on the reverse strand, counting down.
GACAAGCGCGACACCGTCGGCGTGCGCATCGACCGCAAGCGCCGTCAGCCCGTCTCGGTGCTGCTCAAGGCGCTGGGCTGGGACGAGGACCGCATCCGCGAGCACTTCCAGTGGTCGCCCACGATGCTGGCCACCCTGGAGAAGGACCACATCGCCGGGCAGGACGAGGCGCTGCTGGACATCTACCGCAAGCTGCGTCCGGGCGAGCCGCCGACGCGTGAGTCGGCCCAGGCGCTGCTGGAGAACCTGTTCTTCAACCCCAAGCGCTACGACCTGGCCCGCGTCGGTCGGTACAAGGTCAACAAGAAGCTCGGTGTGGCCGTGCCGCAGCCGACGCAGACGCTGACCGAGGACGACATCGTCGCCACCATCGAGTACGTCGTGCGCCTGCACGCCGGCGAGCCCGACCACGGCGTGGACGACATCGACCACTTCGGCAACCGTCGCCTGCGCACCGTGGGTGAGCTGATCCAGAACCAGATCCGGGTCGGCCTCTCCCGCATGGAGCGCGTGGTCCGCGAGCGGATGACGACCCAGGACGTCGAGGCGATCACGCCGCAGACCCTGATCAACATCCGCCCCGTCGTGGCCTCCATCAAGGAGTTCTTCGGGACCAGCCAGCTCTCGCAGTTCATGGACCAGACCAACCCGCTCGCGGGCCTGACCCACAAGCGCCGCCTGTCGGCGCTGGGTCCGGGTGGTCTGTCCCGTGAGCGCGCCGGCATGGAGGTGCGCGACGTGCACCCCAGCCACTACGGCCGGATGTGCCCGATCGAGACCCCGGAGGGCCCGAACATCGGCCTGATCGGGTCGCTGTCCTCCTTCGGGCGGGTCAACGCCTTCGGGTTCATCGAGACCCCGTACCGCAAGGTCGAGGGCGGTCAGGTCACCGACCAGATCGACTACCTCACCGCCGACGAGGAGGACCGCTTCGTCGTCGCGCAGGCCAACAGCCCGCTCGACGCCACCGGTCGCCTCGCCGAGGAGCGGGTCCTGGTCCGCACCAAGGGCGGTGAGGTCGATTACCTCGCCCCCGAGAACGTCGACTACATGGACGTCTCGCCGCGGCAGATGACCTCGGTCGCCACCGCGATGATCCCGTTCCTGGAGCACGACGACGCCAACCGCGCGCTCATGGGCGCGAACATGCAGCGTCAGGCCGTCCCGCTGCTGCGCAGCGAGGCGCCGCTGGTCGGCACCGGCATGGAGCTGCGTGCCGCCGTCGACGCCGGTGACGTCGTCACCGCCGAGAAGGCCGGTGTCGTCGAGGACTCCACCGCGGACTTCGTGACCGTGATGGCCGACGACGGGACCCGGCAGACCTACCGGCTGCTGAAGTTCCGCCGCTCGAACCAGGGGACGTCGATCAACCAGTCCCCGGTCGTCGAGGAGGGCCAGCGGGTCGAGATCGGCCAGGTCATCGCCGACGGTCCTTGCACCGACCAGGGCGAGATGGCGCTGGGCAAGAACCTGCTCGTCGCCTTCATGCCGTGGGAGGGCCACAACTACGAGGACGCGATCATCCTGTCGCAGCGCCTCGTGCAGGACGACGTCCTGTCCTCGATCCACATCGAGGAGTTCGAGGTCGACGCCCGCGACACCAAGCTGGGCGCCGAGGAGATCACCCGGGACATCCCGAACGTCTCCGAGGAGGTCCTCGCCGACCTCGACGAGCGCGGGATCATCCGGATCGGTGCCGAGGTCGTCCCCGGCGACATCCTCGTCGGCAAGGTCACGCCCAAGGGTGAGACCGAGCTGACCCCCGAGGAGCGGCTGCTGCGGGCGATCTTCGGTGAGAAGGCCCGCGAGGTCCGCGACACCAGCCTCAAGGTCAAGCACGGTGAGTCCGGGAAGGTCATCGGCGTCCGGGTCTTCTCCCGCGAGGACGGCGACGAGCTCCCCGCCGGCGTGAACGAGCTCATCCGGGTCTACGTGGCCCAGATGCGCAAGATCTCCGACGGCGACAAGCTGGCCGGCCGCCACGGGAACAAGGGCGTCATCTCCAAGATCCTCCCGCAGGAGGACATGCCCTTCCTCGAGGACGGCACCCCGGTCGACATCGTGCTCAACCCGCTGGGCGTGCCCGGCCGGATGAACGTCGGCCAGGTCCTGGAGACCCACCTCGGGTGGGTCGCCAAGACGGGCTGGCAGGTCGAGGGCGAGCCGGAGTGGGCCAAGAACCTGCCCGCCGGCGCCCGCGGTGCCGCTCCCGGCACCCGGACCGCGACCCCGGTGTTCGACGGTGCCCGCGAGGAGGAGATCGTCGGCCTGCTCGGCTCGACGACGCTCACCCGCGACGGCGAGCGTCTGGTCAAGGAGACCGGCAAGGCCCGGCTGTTCGACGGTCGTTCCGGGGAGCCCTTCCCCGAGCCGATCTCGGTGGGCTACGTCTACATCCTGAAGCTCCTGCACCTGGTGGACGACAAGATCCACGCCCGCTCCACCGGCCCGTACTCGATGATCACGCAGCAGCCGCTGGGTGGTAAGGCGCAGTTCGGTGGTCAGCGCTTCGGTGAGATGGAGTGCTGGGCGATGCAGGCCTACGGCGCCGCGTACGCGCTGCAGGAGCTGCTGACGATCAAGTCCGACGACATCCTCGGGCGCGTCAAGGTCTACGAGGCCATCGTCAAGGGCGAGAACATCCCCGAGCCGGGCATCCCCGAGTCCTTCAAGGTGCTGCTCAAGGAGCTCCAGTCGCTCTGCCTGAACGTGGAGGTCCTCTCCTCCGACGGCAACGCGATCGAGCTGCGCGACACCGACGACGAGGTCTTCCGGGCCGCCGAGGAGCTGGGCATCGACCTCAGCCGCCGCGAGCCCTCCTCCGTCGAGGACGTCTGATCGACCGCCGGCCGGCCCCGTGACGCGGGGCCGGCCGGCCACCACCTCGTGACTCCAGAAACGCAGAACTAGCCCCGGAAAGGGGTAATCAGTTGCTCGACGTCAACTTCTTCGACGAACTGCGCATCGGTCTCGCCAGCGGCGACGACATCCGTCAGTGGTCCCACGGTGAGGTCAAGAAGCCGGAGACCATCAACTACCGCACCCTCCGTCCGGAGAAGGACGGTCTCTTCTGCGAGAAGATCTTCGGTCCCACCCGGGACTGGGAGTGCTACTGCGGCAAGTACAAGCGCGTCCGCTTCAAGGGCATCATCTGCGAGCGCTGCGGCGTCGAGGTGACCCGGGCCAAGGTCCGTCGTGAGCGCATGGGGCACATCGAGCTCGCCGCCCCGGTGACCCACATCTGGTTCTTCAAGGGCGTCCCGTCCCGGTTGGGCTACCTGCTCGACCTGGCCCCCAAGGACCTCGAGAAGATCATCTACTTCGCGGCCTACCTGATCACCACGGTCGACGGCGAGGCGCGGCACCGCGACCTCCCGACGATCGAGGCCGAGATCAGCGCGGAGAAGCACAACCTGGAGAGCCGTCGCGACGCCGACGTGGAGGGTCGCCAGCAGAAGCTGGAGGCCGACCTCGCCGAGCTCGAGGCCGAGGGCGCCAAGTCCGACGTGCGCCGCAAGGTGCGCGAGGGCGGCGAGCGCGAGATGCGCCAGATGCGCGACCGCGCGCAGCGGGAGATCGACCGTCTCGACGAGGTCATGGACACCTTCCGCAAGCTCGAGGTCAAGCAGCTCATCGCCGACGAGGGCCTCTACCGCGAGCTGCGCGACCGCTTCGGTGAGTACTTCGAGGGCGGCATGGGCGCCGCGGCGCTGCAGAAGCTGCTGTCGGACTTCGACCTCGACGCCGAGTCGGTCTCGCTGCGCGACACCATCCGCAACGGCAAGGGCCAGCGCAAGCTGCGCGCGCTGAAGCGGCTCAAGGTCGTGGCCGCGTTCCAGCAGACCCGCAACTCGCCCATGGGCATGGTGCTGGACTGCGTCCCGGTCATCCCGCCGGACCTGCGCCCGATGGTGCAGCTGGACGGTGGCCGCTTCGCGACCTCGGACATGAACGACCTGTACCGCCGCGTGATCAACCGGAACAACCGGCTCAAGCGCCTGCTCGACCTGGGCGCCCCGGAGATCATCGTCAACAACGAGAAGCGGATGCTCCAGGAGTCCGTGGACGCGCTGTTCGACAACGGTCGCCGTGGCCGTCCGGTCACCGGTCCGGGCAACCGGCCCCTGAAGTCCCTGAGCGACCTGCTCAAGGGCAAGCAGGGCCGGTTCCGCCAGAACCTGCTGGGCAAGCGCGTCGACTACTCGGGCCGTTCGGTCATCGTCGTCGGCCCGCAGCTCAAGCTGCACCAGTGCGGTCTGCCCAAGCAGATGGCCCTGGAGCTCTTCAAGCCCTTCGTCATGAAGCGGCTGGTCGACCTCAACCACGCGCAGAACATCAAGTCCGCCAAGCGGATGGTCGAGCGTGCGCGCCCGGTCGTGTGGGACGTGCTGGAAGAGGTCATCACCGAGCACCCGGTGCTGCTCAACCGCGCACCCACGCTGCACCGTCTGGGCATCCAGGCCTTCGAGCCCCAGCTGGTCGAGGGCAAGGCCATCCAGATCCACCCGCTCGTCTGCACCGCGTTCAACGCGGACTTCGACGGTGACCAGATGGCGGTGCACCTGCCGCTGTCGGCCGAGGCGCAGGCCGAGGCCCGGATCCTGATGCTGAGCTCGAACAACATCCTGAGCCCGGCCGACGGTCGTCCGATCACCGCGCCGACCCAGGACATGGTGCTGGGCCTCTACCACCTCACGACCCTCAAGGCCGCGGCCGACGAGCGTGGGGCCGACGAGCTGCCCAAGGCCTACGGGTCCGCCTCGGAGGCCGTCATGGCCTACGACCGGGGTGCCATCGGCATCCAGGAGCGCGTGCTCATCCGCCTGGACGAGGTCTTCGGCGTCGACAACGGCCCGAAGAACGACGCGTGGGAGACCCCCGAGGACTGGACGCCCGGCCAGCCGGCCGTCGTGCACACCTCGCTGGGTCGGGTGCTGTTCAACGAGGCCCTGCCCGAGGACTACCGCTTCGTCAACTACCAGGTGCCGAAGAAGGAGCTCGGGGCGATCGTCAACGACCTCGCCGAGCGCTACCCCAAGGTGCAGGTCGCCGCGACCCTGGACGCCCTCAAGGCGGCCGGGTTCCACTGGGCGACCCGCGCGGGCATCACGATCGCCATCGACGACGTCGTGACCCCGCCGGCCAAGGCCGCGATCCTGGAGCGCCACGAGGACGAGGCCCGCAAGATCGAGAAGCAGTACGAGCGCGGCGTCATCACCGACTCCGAGCGTCGTGCCGAGCTCATCGAGATCTGGACCCGTGCGCGGGCCGAGGTCAGCCAGGCGATGGTGGACAACTTCCCCACCACGAACCCGGTCTGGGTCATGGTCAACTCGGGCGCCCGAGGCAACATGATGCAGATCAGCCAGATCGCCGGCATGCGTGGTCTCGTCGCCAACCCCAAGGGCGAGATCATCCCGCGGCCGATCAAGGCCAACTTCCGCGAGGGTCTGTCCGTGCTGGAGTACTTCATCTCCACGCACGGCGCCCGCAAGGGCCTGGCCGACACCGCGCTGCGCACCGCCGACTCCGGGTACCTCACCCGTCGTCTGGTGGACGTCAGCCAGGACGTCATCATCCGCGAGGAGGACTGCGGCACCGAGCGCGGCGTCCTCATGCCGATCGGCACCGTCGTGGACGGCACGGTCACCCGTGACGCCCACGTCGAGACCAGCGTCTACGCCCGGGCCCTGGCCGCGGACGTCGAGGCCACGGACGGGACGGTCGTCGCGACGGCCGGTTCCGACCTGGGCGACGTGCTCATCGCCGAGCTGGTCGACGCCGGCATCAGCGAGGTCAAGGTCCGCTGCGTGCTCACCTGTGAGTCGCTGCTGGGCACCTGCGCGACCTGCTACGGCCGTTCGCTGGCCACCGGCAAGCTCGTGGACGTCGGCGAGGCGGTCGGCATCATCGCCGCCCAGTCCATCGGCGAGCCCGGCACGCAGCTGACGATGCGCACCTTCCACACCGGTGGTGTGGCCGGTGACGACATCACCCACGGTCTGCCCCGCATCGTGGAGCTCTTCGAGGCCCGCGTCCCCAAGGGCAAGGCGCCCATCGCCGAGCTCGCCGGGACCGTGTCGATCGAGGACGGTGAGCAGTTCCGCAAGCTCACCATCGCTCCCGACGACGGCTCCGACGACGTCGTCTACGAGAAGCTGTCGCGTCGTTCGCGGCTGCGGGTCGAGGACGGCGGCCACGTCGAGGTCGGCGAGCAGCTGACCGAGGGTGCTGTCGACCCGCACGAGGTGCTGCGCATCATGGGCCCCCGCGAGGTGCAGCTGCACCTGGTCCGGGAGGTTCAGGAGGTCTACCGCAGCCAGGGCGTGTCGATCCACGACAAGCACATCGAGGTGATCATCCGCCAGATGCTGAAGCGGGTGACCATCATCGACTCCGGTGCCACGGAGTTCCTGCCGGGCGCACTCGTCGAGCGCACGCTCTTCGAGACCGAGAACCGTCGGGTGGTGTCCGAGGGCGGCGAGCCGGCCTCGGCCCGTCCGGTCCTCATGGGGATCACCAAGGCGTCGCTGGCGACCGAGTCGTGGCTGTCCGCCGCCTCGTTCCAGGAGACGACCAAGGTGCTCACCGACGCCGCGATCCAGGGCAAGAGCGACAGCCTGCTCGGGCTCAAGGAGAACGTGATCATCGGCAAGCTGATCCCGGCCGGTACCGGGATCAGCCGCTACCGCAACATCACGGTCGAGCCCACCGAGGAGGCCCGCGCCGCGGTCTACACGATGGCCGGCTACGACGACGGGCAGTACTACAGCCCGGACGTCTTCGGGTCGGGCACCGGCGAGGCCGTCCGCCTGGAGGAGTACGACTGGCGGAGCTGATCCACCGCTGACAGAGGCCCCGCAGACCAGCTGGTCTGCGGGGCCTCTGCGCGTCCGGGCCCCTCCCCACCTGCGTCACGTGACGCATCGGGGGAGTGGGTGCGGGTCAGCCGTGGGCGAGCCGGGCCAGGGTCTCCACGGTCGCGCGACGACCCTCGCGGGTGTCGTCCAGCGGCTGGGCGTTCACCACCGTCACGCCCGCCTCGGCGAAGGCCGCCAGCCGCTCGGCGACGTGGCCCTCCGGACCGATCAGGGAGACCGCGCGGACCAGCTCGTCGGGCAGTGCCGCCGCGGCCTCGTCCTTCCGCCCGCTCAGGTAGAGGTCCTGGACGGTCGCAGCCGCCTCCGGGTACCCGTACCGCACGGCGAGGTCGTTGTAGAAGTTCTTCCCCCTGGCCCCCATGCCCCCGACGTAGAGCGCCAACGCCGGCCGAACGGCGTCGTGCAGGTGGTCGACGTCGTCCCCGATGGCCACCGGCACCCCGGTGACGATGCCGAGCTCGCCCAGCGCCGGGTCGCGCACGGCCTTCCCGGCGCTCAGCGCCTCGCCCCACACGTCGGCGGCCCGCTCGGGGTGGAACCAGATGGGCTCCCAGACCTCGGCGATCTCCGCGGCCAGCTGCACGTTCTTCGGCCCGATCGCGGCCAGCAGCACCGGGATGCGCTCGCGCACCGGGTGGTTGATCAGCTTGAGCGGCTTGCCCAGCCCGGTGCCCTGGTCGGCCGGCAGCGGGACGGTGTACTTCGGACCGGCGTGCTCGAGCTTCTCCCGGCGCCACACCTGCCGACAGATCTCCACGACCTCCCGGGTGCGGGCCAGGGGTGCGTCGTAGGGGACGCCGTGCCAGCCCTCGACCACCTGGGGCCCGGACGCGCCCAGCCCGAGGGTGAACCGGCCGCCGGAGACGAAGTCCAGCCCGGCCGCGGTCATCGCGGTCAGCGCCGGGGTGCGGCTGTAGATCGGGAGGATCCCGCTCATCAGCTCCACCGAGGAGGTCACCGCCGCCAGGTACCCCAGCTGGCTGACCGCGTCGAAGGTGTAGGCCTCCGCGGCGACCGCGACGTCCAGGCCCACCCCCTCGAGCTCGACGATCTCCTGGGCCGCCTCGCGGAAGTCGCCGGAGGAGTAGCTGAGCTGGATGCCGATGCGCACGGGGGACTCCTGGGTGGTCGGTGGGGTCGAGGTCAGACGACGGGGGGCCGGTCGGCGGTCAGCTCGTCCCGGAGCACGCGCTTGAGCAGCTTCCCGGACTGGTTGCGGGGGAGCTCGGCGACGAAGTGCACCCGCTTGGGCAGCTTGAACCCGGCCAACGTGCCCCGGGCGTGGGCGATCAGCTCGGCCTCGTCCACTGCAGCCCCCTCGGGGGAGTCCCGGCGGACGACGACCGCGGTGACCGCCTCGATCCAGCGGTCGTCCGGGGTGGCCACGACGGCCACCTCGGCGACACCGGGATGGGTGTAGAGCGCGTCCTCGACCTCCCGGGAGGCCACCAGGACCCCGCCGGTGTTGATCACGTCCTTGATCCGGTCGACGACGTAGAGGTACCCCTCGGCGTCCCGGAGCACCAGGTCCCCGGAGTGGAACCACCCGCCCTGGAAGGCGGCCTCGGTCGCCTCGGGGTTCGCCCAGTACCCGGTGCACAGCTGCGGGGAGCGGTACAGCAGCTCCCCGGACACGTCGGGGCCGACGTCGGAGCCGTCCTCGTCCACCACCCGCACCTCGACGAACAGCACCGGTCGGCCGCAGGAGTCCGGTCGGGCGTCGTGCTCGGCGGGCTGCAGCACGGTGGCCAGCGGGCCGATCTCGGACTGGCCGAAGCAGTTGTAGAACGCCAGCCCGGGCAGCCGCTGCTGCAGGCGCTGCAGGACCGGCACCGGCATGATCGAGGCCCCGTAGAAGGCCTTGCGCAGCGAGGACAGGTCGCGGCCGGCCAGGTCGGGGTGGTTGGCCAGCGGCACCCACACGGTGGGGGCCAGGAAGAGGGCCCCGGTGCGCTCGGTCTCCACCCGGCGGAGCACCTCGGGCACGTCGGGGGCCTCCATCAGGGAGTTCGTGGCCCCCACGGCCAGGTAGGGCATGAGGAACACGTGCATCCCGGCCGAGTGGTAGAGCGGCATGCAGTGCAGCGGGTCGTCGCCCTCGGCGCACTGCAGGGCCACCACGCTGGACAGGTACTCGTGCACCAGCGCGCGGTGGGTCATCATCGCGCCCTTGGGCCGGCTGGTGGTGCCCGAGGTGTAGAGCAGCTGCACCAGGTCGGTGTCGGTCACGGCCACGTCGAGCTCGGGCACCGGGCCGGTGCTGCTGCGCTCCAGCAGGGAGCCCTCGGCGTCACGCAGGCTCAGCACCTGCTCGGCCGGCACGTCGCCCAGCACCGCGTCGAGGCCTCCACGCAGGCCCGGGTCGACCAGGACGAGACGGCTGCCGGACTGCTCGAGCAGGTAGGAGAGCTCCTCGCCGGTCAACGCGTAGTTCACCGGCACGTGCACCAGGCCGGCCCGGGCGCAGCCCAGGTAGCCGATCAGGTACGCGTCGGAGTTGCGGCCGTAGGCGGCCACCCGGTCACCGGGCTCGAGGCCGGCGGCCAGCAGCACCCCGGCAGCCCGGGTCACCGCGTCGTCGAGGTCGGCGTAGGTCCAGCTCCGGTCGGCGAACCGCAGGGCGACCCGGTCGGGCACCCGCGCGGCGCTGCGGCGCAGGACGTCGTCGACGGTGCTGGAGCGGGGGTCGGCCACGGGGCGTCCGGTCACGAGAGGCACTGTGACACGGGCCACCGGTCCTGCGCAGGCCCGGTCGTGGGGGAGTGCGGCCCCGGGGCCTCAGAGGGCCCGGACCGGACCCGTCACACGGGTCACCACCGGCACCCCGTCCACGGCTCCGGGCACCGACACCCCGGCGTCGACGTCGACGAGGTCGACCCGCACCACGTACTGCGAGGCCCGGCGGGCGATGCCCACGCCGACCACACCGGGCTCGGCGGCCAACCGGGCGGCCAGGGCGGTCTTGGCCGCACTGGCCACGCTGCGGTCGGTCGCCGGGGTGCTCACCGGCCCATGGTGCTCCCGGGAGCCGCTGCGTGGGAAGCCCGCGACGCGTCAGCCGGCCACCCACTCCAGACCGAGCACCTGGAGCACCGTGGCCAGCGGGCTGACGAAGGTGACACCGCCGCCGTTGCTCCCGCCGGTGGTCGAACCGGCGAACAGCAGACCCACCGGGGCGCGGTCCCGGCTGCGCCAGACGACCGACCCGGAGTCGCCCCCGTCGCTGATGCCCCCGGTGACGCCCTCGATCTCGACCTGGTCGTCGAAGGTGTAGACCACGCCCTCGTCGTACTGCACCCCCACGCCGTCCACCTCGACCGCGGTGATCCGGCCGTGGGTGTGCCCGGTGGTCCTGCCGACCTTCTCCACCAGTTCGTCGGGGTCGATCTCGAGGGAGGCGGCCACCGCGGCCGCCAGCGGACCCCCGGGGTACCCGGTCGGGTCGGCCTCCACCCCGGGGTCCAGGGCGGCCACCGCGGCGTCGACGAGGTTGCCGGTGGGCACGAACCGCTGGAACGCCGTCAGCGTCCCGACCCGGTCCCTCGCGGTGCCCCCGTCGGCGGGGCCGGGCTGCAGCGCCGGGTCGCCCTCGGTGGCGGCGTCGCTGGCGGCCAGCACGTGGTTGTTGGACAGCACCAGCAGGCCGGGCGTGCCCGCCCGCCGGACGAAGCCGCCCAGGGTCCCGGCCGTCACGTCGGGGTGGGCCACCGAGAGCCCGGGCACCAGCGGACGGGTGCGCTGCTGCAGCTGCTCGGGGGTGGGGGAGGTCAGCGGCCGGACCGGACCGATCACGCGGACGTCGACCTCGCTGCGGGCGGCGTCGTCGAGGCCGTCCATGACGAGGGCGGCGTCGCCCTCGGAGACCAGCCGCACGGCCAGGTGCACCTGGTCCGGGCCGACCGGTGCCAGACCGAGGGCGATGCCGCTCCAGCCCGACCCGTCGGGCAGGCCGCTGGCCACCACGGCCCCGGGCGGGGCCTCGGACAGCCGCTGGGAGAGTGCGGCCTTCAGCTCGCGGGCGGTGTCGACGTGCACGGTGGCCTCCTGCGCAGTGGGTGACGGTGTGCCTCCCGACGGTAGGGCGGGGGTACGACAGGAGCAGCCCGGACGGGACGCGCGGGCGACCGCAGGCTGACAGGCGGGCCCCTCGGCGGTAGCCTCGACGGCGGTACGGTCCCGGCCGGCCACTGCCCGGGGTCCGCCCCTCGCGGTGGCCGGGCCCGCGCAACCGTCGCCGCCGTCCGGCACGCCCCTCGGGGAACGGCCTGACGACGACGTCGGAGGCGGGCCCGCAACTGGCGTGACGGACCCGGCTTTGACCGGGTCCACCCGCCCGGGTATCGTCATCAGCCGTGCCCAGGGAGACCTGGGCCTGCTCCCTCCTCCGACGCACCGCGGTGCCCGGGTCGGTCTCCGGATCGCCTGGTCACCAGGAGGTCCCGCCCGGTCCACGACCGAGAGCCCGGGATCGCGCTCCAGGCGCGAGGGGCGACCGAGTCCGACTCCCAGCGAGGCGGCCCGGAACTCCGAGAAGGCAACACGCCCGACCGCGGGGGCCGGACCACGTCTGAGGACGGGCCCGGGAGCAGGACCGATCGACCAGGCACCACCGCACCTGAGCACCACAGCAGGAACCAGCACGGCACTCATCCACAGCACGACCCAGCGCAGGCAGGAGATCAAGGCCACCCATGCCCACGATCCAGCAGCTGGTCCGCAAGGGCCGCGAGGACAAGGTCGAGAAGACCAAGACCCCGGCGTTGAAGGGATCCCCTCAGCGCCGTGGCGTGTGCACGCGCGTCTACACGACGACGCCGAAGAAGCCGAACTCGGCGCTGCGCAAGGTCGCTCGCGTCCGGCTGACCAGCGGTGTCGAGGTGACGGCGTACATCCCCGGCGTCGGCCACAACCTGCAGGAGCACTCCATGGTGCTCGTGCGTGGCGGCCGCGTGAAGGACCTTCCCGGCGTCCGCTACAAGATCATCCGCGGTTCCCTGGACACCCAGGCGGTCCGTGGCCGCAAGCAGGCTCGCAGCCGCTACGGCGCGAAGAAGGAGAAGAGCTAATGCCGCGCAAGGGCCCTGCCCCGAAGCGTCCGCTCGTCGTCGACCCGGTCTACCAGTCCCAGCTGGTCACCCAGCTGGTGAACAAGGTGCTCGTCGACGGCAAGCGCTCCATCGCCGAGGCGATCGTCTACGGCGCCCTCGAGGGCGTCCGGGCCAAGAACGACACCGACCCCGTCGTGACCCTCAAGCGCGCGCTGGACAACGTCAAGCCCGCCCTCGAGGTCCGCAGCCGTCGTGTCGGTGGCGCCACCTACCAGGTCCCGATCGAGGTGCGTGCCTCGCGCAGCACCACGCTGGGCCTGCGCTGGCTCATCCAGTACTCCCGGTCGCGTCGCGAGAAGACGATGACCGAGCGCCTCATGAACGAGCTGCTGGACGCCAGCAACGGCCTCGGTGCCGCGGTCAAGCGCCGCGAGGACACCCACAAGATGGCCGAGTCGAACAAGGCCTTCGCGCACTACCGCTGGTAGTCACCGGCGGCTGGTGAGACCCACCAGCGCCACCAGCCGCCACCCCGCGGCGAACCCCGGGCCACCCCCGGGGCCCGCGTCAAGAACTTGAGCAGGAGGAGAAGGCAATGGCCGACCTCGTCAACACCCGGAACATCGGGATCATGGCGCACATCGACGCCGGCAAGACCACCACCACCGAGCGGATCCTCTTCTACACGGGGATCAACTACAAGATCGGTGAGGTCCACGACGGCGCGGCCACCATGGACTGGATGGAGCAGGAGCAGGAGCGCGGCATCACCATCACGTCGGCCGCGACGAAGTGCACCTGGAACGGGTTCGACATCAACATCATCGACACCCCGGGCCACGTGGACTTCACCGTCGAGGTGGAGCGCTCGCTCCGCGTCCTCGACGGTGCCGTCGCGGTCTACGACGGTGTCGCCGGCGTGGAGCCGCAGACCGAGCAGGTCTGGCGGCAGGCAGAGAAGTACGGCGTCCCGCGCATGTGCTTCGTCAACAAGCTCGACCGCACCGGGGCGAACTTCTTCCGCTGCGTCGACATGATGGTCGAGCGCCTGGCGGCCAACCCCCTGGTCCTGCAGATCCCGATCGGTGCCGAGGGCGACTTCATCGGCGTCGTCGACCTGGTCGAGATGCGCGCCCTCACGTGGCGCGGAGAGACCAAGCTGGGCGAGGACTACGCGGTCGAGGAGATCCCGGCCGAGCTCGCCGAGCAGGCCGCGGAGTACCGGACCAAGTTCCTCGAGAACCTGGCGGACTTCCACGACGACATCATGGAGTCCTACCTCGGTGGCGAGGAGATCTCGGTCGCGACCCTCAAGGCCGCGATCCGGAAGTCCACCATCGCCGGGGAGGTCAACCCCGTCGTCACCGGTTCGGCGTTCAAGAACAAGGGCGTCCAGCCCATGCTCGACGCCGTCACCGACTACCTCCCCAGCCCGCTGGACGTCGAGGCCATCGTCGGCACCGCGCTGGACGGCGAGACCGAGGTCCTGCGGCACGCCGACGAGACCGAGCCCTTCGCGGCCCTGGCCTTCAAGATCCAGACCGACCAGCACCTGGGCAAGCTGACCTACATCCGCGTGTACTCCGGGCGTCTGGACGCCGGGTCCCCGGTGCTGAACAGCACCAAGGACCGCAAGGAGCGGGTCGGCAAGATCTACCAGATGCACGCCAACAAGCGTGAAGAGCGTGCGGGCGTCGGCGCCGGCGAGATCGTGGCCGTCAACGGCATGAAGCAGACGACGACCGGTGACACCCTCTGCGACCCGCAGAAGCCCGTCATCCTCGAGTCGATGACCTTCCCCGCGCCGGTCATCTCGGTGGCCATCGAGCCGAAGACCAAGAGCGACCAGGAGAAGCTGGGCACGGCGATCCAGAAGCTCGCCGAGGAGGACCCGACGTTCCAGGTCCGCCTGGACGAGGAGACCGGCCAGACCGTCATCTCCGGCATGGGCGAGCTCCACCTGGAGATCCTGGTCGACCGCATGCGGCGTGAGTTCAACGTCGAGGCCAACGTGGGCAAGCCCCAGGTCGCCTACCGCGAGACGATCCGCAAGACCGTCGAGCGCTACGACTACACCCACAAGAAGCAGACCGGTGGTTCCGGCCAGTTCGCGAAGGTGCAGATCGCCCTCGAGCCGCTCGAGATGAGCGGTGACTCGGCGACCTACGCCTTCGAGAACAAGGTCACCGGTGGCCGCATCCCGCGGGAGTACATCCCCTCGGTCGACGCGGGCATGCAGGACGCCATGCAGTACGGCATCCTCGCCGGCTACCCGATGGTCGGGGTCAAGGCCTCCCTGCTCGACGGCGCCTACCACGAGGTCGACTCCTCGGAGATGGCGTTCAAGATCGCCGGTTCGATCGCCTTCAAGGAGGCTGCCCGCAAGGCCAGCCCGGCTCTCCTCGAGCCGATGATGGCCGTCGAAGTCGTCACCCCCGAGGAGAACATGGGCGACGTCATCGGCGACCTGAACTCCCGCCGTGGGACCATCCAGGCGATGGAGGAGCGTTCCGGCGCCCGCGTCGTCAAGGCCCTGGTCCCGCTGTCGGAGATGTTCGGCTACGTGGGCGACCTGCGCAGCCGCACCCAGGGACGGGCGAGCTACACCATGGTGTTCGACACCTACGCCGAGGTGCCCTCCAACGTGGCCAAGGAGATCATCGCCAAGGCCACCGGCGAGTAACAGCGGTCCGGGCCGCAGCCACCAGGCGGCCCGGTCCGCGCGGGCACCCGCCCGCACCCCACAGACTCAGCAGCAGCACTGCGACAGACACTCAGCGAGAGGAACCCCAGTGGCCAAGGCCAAGTTCGAGCGGACCAAGCCGCACGTCAACATCGGCACCATCGGGCACATCGACCACGGGAAGACGACGCTCACCGCGGCGATCACCAAGGTCCTGCACGACAAGTACCCGAACCTCAACGAGGCGTCCGCGTTCGACCAGATCGACAAGGCGCCCGAGGAGAAGGCGCGTGGGATCACGATCTCCATCGCCCACGTCGAGTACCAGACCGAGAACCGGCACTACGCGCACGTCGACTGCCCCGGGCACGCCGACTACATCAAGAACATGATCACCGGCGCGGCCCAGATGGACGGCGCGATCCTCGTGGTCGCGGCGACCGACGGCCCGATGCCGCAGACCAAGGAGCACGTGCTCCTGGCCCGCCAGGTCGGCGTCCCCTACATCGTCGTGGCCCTGAACAAGTCCGACATGGTCGACGACGAGGAGATCCTGGAGCTCGTCGAGCTCGAGGTCCGCGAGCTGCTGTCGGAGTACGAGTTCCCGGGTGACGACCTGCCGGTCGTGCGCGTCTCGGCGCTGAAGGCGCTCGAGGGCGACGCCGAGTGGGGCGACAAGCTCATGGAGCTCATGGACGCGGTCGACGCCTCCATCCCCGAGCCCGAGCGCGAGATCGACAAGCCGTTCCTCATGCCCGTCGAGGACGTCTTCACGATCACCGGTCGTGGCACCGTCGTCACCGGTCGCGTCGAGCGCGGCATCGTCAAGGTCTCCGAGGAGATCGAGATCGTCGGCATCCGCCCGACCTCGTCGAAGACGACCGTCACCGGTGTCGAGATGTTCCGCAAGCTGCTCGACCAGGGCCAGGCCGGCGACAACGTCGGGCTGCTCCTGCGCGGCATCAAGCGCGAGGACGTCGAGCGCGGCCAGGTCGTCGTCAAGCCGGGCTCGATCACCCCGCACACCAACTTCGAGGGCTCGGTCTACATCCTCTCGAAGGACGAGGGCGGCCGTCACACGCCGTTCTTCAACAACTACCGTCCCCAGTTCTACTTCCGGACGACGGACGTCACCGGCGTGGTCACGCTGCCCTCGGGCACCGAGATGGTCATGCCCGGCGACAACACCGAGATGACGGTGGAGCTCATCCAGCCCATCGCCATGGAGGAGGGCCTGCGCTTCGCCATCCGTGAGGGTGGCCGCACCGTCGGCGCCGGCCGGGTCGTCAAGATCAACCAGTAGTCCCCAGGTGGGTGGCGGCCGCGACCGGCCGCCACCCACCGCCCGGGTCGTCCCGGGAGCACCCGGGTCAACCGACCCAGTACTGACCAAGGCAACACCCGATCGGCAGGAGCGAGACAAGGCGATGGCGGGACAGAAGATCCGCATCCGGTTGAAGGCCTACGACCACGAGGCCATCGACGCCTCGGCGCGGCGCATCGTGGACACGGTGACGAAGACCGGAGCGCGCGTCGTCGGCCCGGTGCCGCTGCCGACCGAGAAGAACGTGTACTGCGTCATCCGCTCCCCGCACAAGTACAAGGACTCGCGGGAGCACTTCGAGATGCGTACGCACAAGCGGCTCATCGACATCCTCGACCCGACGCCGAAGACGGTCGACGCGCTCATGCGCATCGACCTCCCGGCCTCGGTCGACGTCAACATCCAGTAGGGGCACCGAGACAATGGCGAGCACATTCCGTGGTCTCCTCGGCGAGAAGCTGGGGATGACCCAGGTCTTCGACGAGAACAACCGCATCGTGCCGGTCACCGTGGTCAAGGCGGGCCCGTGCGTGGTCACCCAGGTGCGCACCCCGGAGGTGGACGGCTACAGCGCCGTGCAGCTCGGGTTCGGCGCGATCGACCCCCGCAAGGTGAACAAGCCCGAAGGCGGGCACTTCGCCAAGGCGGGCGTCACGCCGCGACGGCACCTGGTCGAGCTCCGCACGAAGGACGCCGGCGACTACACGGTCGGCCAGGAGCTGACCACCGACGTCCTCACCGGCGTCGTGACCGTCGACGTGACAGGCACCAGCAAGGGCAAGGGCACCGCCGGTGTCATGAAGCGCCACGGGTTCAAGGGCCTGGGCGCCGGACACGGCGTGCAGCGCAAGCACCGCTCGCCCGGCTCGATCGGTGGCTGTGCCACCCCGGGTCGCGTGTTCAAGGGCATGCGCATGGCCGGTCGGATGGGCGCGGTCACCACGACCACGCTGTCCCTCAAGGTCCACAAGATCGACACCGAGAAGGGCCTGGTGCTCATCAAGGGCGCCATCCCGGGTCCGAAGGGTGGCCTGCTCCTCGTCCGCTCCGCGGTCAAGGGCGGCCCCGTGGGGAGTGACACCAAGTGACCGCATCGACGACCGAGCGGGCCGACCGCACCGTCGACGTCAAGACGCCGGCGGGGGAGACCTCGGGCACCGTCACGCTGCCCGGCTCCCTCTTCGACGCCAACGCCAACGTGTCGCTCATGCACCAGGTGGTGGTGGCCCAGCTGGCCGCTGCCCGCCAGGGCACGCACGCCACGAAGACGCGCGCCCAGGTCAGCGGCACCGGCGCCAAGCCGTACCGCCAGAAGGGCACCGGCCGCGCCCGTCAGGGTTCGCTGCGCGCTCCGCAGTTCGAGGGCGGCGGTGTCTCGCATGGCCCGCAGCCGCGCAGCTACGACCAGCGCACGCCCAAGAAGATGAAGGCCGCCGCCCTGCGCGGTGCCCTCTCCGACCGGGCCCGCGAGGGTCGCGTCGCCGTGGTGACCGCGTTCGTCGAGGGCGACGCGCCCTCCACGAAGGCCGCGCTCGCCGCCCTGGACGCGATCAGCTCCGGCAAGCGCGTGCTGGTCGTCCTGGACCGGGACGACGTCCTGAACTGGGTCAGCCTGCGCAACGTGCCGCGGGTGCACCTGATCGAGGCCGGTCAGCTCAACACCTACGACGTGCTCTGCGCCGACGAGGTGGTCTTCACCGAGACCGCCCTGGCCGAGTACGTCGCCGGGCCGGCCAAGGGCGGACGGGGCCGCGCGAGCAGCTCCGAGCTCCCCGACCTGGAGACCCACGAGATCGACAGCGAGGTGCCGTCCATGGCTCCCGCGACCACCGAGGAGAAGGCATGAGCGTCCGCGACCCCCGGGACGTCCTGCTGTCCCCGGTGATCTCCGAGAAGAGCTACGGGCTGCTCGACCAGAACAAGTACACGTTCATCGTCCGCCCGGACGCGAACAAGACGCAGATCAAGATCGCTGTGCAGCAGGTCTTCAACGTGAAGGTCCTCGCCGTCAACACGATCAACCGGCAGGGCAAGCGGAAGCGCTCCAAGGGCGCCGTGATGGGCAAGCGCAAGGACACCAAGCGCGCCATCGTCTCCGTGGCACCTGGCGACCGCATCGAGCTGTTCGGCGGTCCGGGCGCCTGACGGCCCCGGGACCAGCGACCACACGAGACCAGACAGGGACTGAGTAGGCACCATGGCCATCCGTAAGTACAAGCCGACGACGCCGGGCCGACGCGGCTCGTCCGTCGCCGACTTCGCCGAGGTCACCCGCGACCACCCCGAGAAGTCGCTGGTCCGCCCGCTGCACGGCCGGGGCGGCCGCAACGTCCACGGCCGCGTCACCGCGCGCCACCAGGGCGGTGGGCACAAGCGTGCCTACCGGCTCATCGACTTCCGTCGGGCCGACAAGGACGGTGTGCCCGCCACGGTGGCGCACATCGAGTACGACCCCAACCGCACCTCGCGCATCGCGCTGCTGCACTACGCCGACGGCGAGAAGCGCTACATCATCGCCCCGGCGAAGCTGAAGCAGGGCGACCCGGTCGAGTGCGGCCCCAACGCCGACATCAAGCCCGGCAACAACCTGCCGCTGCGCAACATCCCGGTCGGCACGGTCGTGCACGCCATCGAGCTGCGGCCCGGTGGCGGGGCCAAGATCGCCCGCTCGGCCGGCACCAGCGTCCAGCTGGTGGCCCGTGAGGGTCGGTTCGCCCAGCTGCGGATGCCCTCGGGCGAGATCCGCAACGTCGACGTCCGCTGCCGCGCCACCATCGGCGAGGTCGGCAACGCCGAGCAGTCGAACATCAACTGGGGCAAGGCCGGCCGGATGCGGTGGAAGGGCAAGCGCCCGACCGTCCGTGGTGTCGCCATGAACCCGGTCGACCACCCGCACGGTGGTGGTGAGGGGAAGACCTCCGGTGGACGCCACCCGGTCAACCCGAAGGGCAAGCCGGAGGGCCGCACGCGCAAGCGCAAGGCCTCCGACGCCATGATCGTGCGCCGCCGGCGCGCGAACAAGAAGCGCTGAGCGGGTAGAGGAGCCGACAGACAATGCCACGCAGCCTGAAGAAGGGCCCGTTCGTCGACGACCACCTGCTCGCCAAGGTGGACGCCCAGAACGAGAAGGGCACCAAGAACGTCATCCGCACCTGGTCGCGGCGTTCGACGATCATCCCGGACATGCTCGGCCACACCATGGCCGTCCACGACGGGCGCAAGCACGTCCCGGTCTTCGTGACCGAGGCCATGGTCGGGCACAAGCTCGGCGAGTTCGCGCCCACGCGCACCTTCCGTGGGCACGTCAAGGACGACCGCCGGTCGCGGCGCGGCTGAGCGGACGAGGAGAACCTGAGATGACTTCCCAGCTGGGGACCGACGCTCCGGTCGCCCGGGCCACGGCCCGGTTCGTCCGCGTCACCCCGATGAAGGCGCGTCGCGTGATCGACATGATCCGCTACCTGCCCACCGACGAGGCGTTGGCGCTGCTGCGCTTCGCCCCGCAGACCGCCAGCGAGCCGGTGGCCAAGGTCGTCGCCTCCGCGGTGGCCAACGCCGAGCACAACCTGCAGCTCGACCCGGCCGCGCTGGTCGTCAGCGCCGCCTACGTCGACGAGGGCCCGACGCTCAAGCGGATCCGTCCGCGTGCGCAGGGTCGTGCGTTCCGCATCAACAAGCGGACCGCGCACATCACCGTCGAGGTCAGCCCGGTCGCCTCCAGCGCCGAGCTCGCCCTGCGTTCCCGCAAGGCGCGTCGCCACACCGGTCAGACGGGTCCGGCCACCCAGGTCGGGCAGCCGGGCAACACCAACTCGAAGGGAGGGACCCGCTAGTGGGTCAGAAGGTCAACCCGCACGGGTTCCGCCTGGGCATCACCACCGACTACAAGTCCCGGTGGTACGCCGACAAGCTGTACGCGGCCTACGTCAAGGAAGACGTGGCGATCCGCAAGCTGATGGGCAAGGGCATGGAGCGCGCCGGCATCTCGAAGGTGGAGATCGAGCGCACCCGTGACCGGGTCCGTGTCGACATCCACACCGCCCGCCCCGGCATCGTCATCGGTCGCCGTGGCGCCGAGGCCGACCGCATCCGCGGCGAGCTCGAGAAGCTCACCGGCAAGCAGGTGCAGCTGAACATCCTCGAGGTCAAGAACCCCGAGTCCGACGCGCAGCTGGTCGCCCAGGGCGTCGCCGAGCAGCTCTCCAGCCGGGTCAGCTTCCGTCGTGCCATGCGCAAGGCGATGCAGTCCGCGCAGCGGAGCCCGCAGGTCAAGGGCATCCGGGTGCAGTGCTCCGGTCGCCTCGGCGGCACGGAGATGAGCCGGTCGGAGTTCTACCGCGAGGGTCGGGTGCCGCTGCACACGCTGCGCGCGAACATCGACTACGGCATCTACGAGGCGCGCACGACCTTCGGTCGCATCGGCGTCAAGGTCTGGATCTACAAGGGCGACGCGAGCGGCTCCCGGGCCGAGCGCGAGGCCCTCCAGGCCCTGGCCCAGCGTCAGGAGCGTCGCGAGCGGGCTCAGCGTCCGCGTCGGTCGGGTTCGACCGGCACCACCGCTGGTGGCACCGAGGCCGGCCGCGCAGCGGCCGAGCCCACGACCGCCGGCTCCGAGGCCCCTGCCGAGGACACCACCGCCACCGCGGTGGAGCCCACGACGGCCGAGGCCGCTCCCGCGCAGAGCGTCGGCGAGGCCGTCGGCGCCGAGGGCACCGCGACCGCCGAGGCTGCCGGTGCCGAGGCAACCGCTCCCCAGGAGGGCTGACAGATGCTGATCCCGCGTCGCGTCAAGCACCGCAAGCAGCACCGTCCCGACCGCACCGGTCGGGCCAAGGGCGGCACCGCGATCAACTTCGGTGAGTACGCGATCCAGGCTCTCGAGCCCGCCTACGTGACCAACCGTCAGATCGAGTCCGCTCGTATCGCCATGACCCGCCACATCAAGCGTGGCGGCAAGGTCTGGATCTCCATCTACCCGGACCGCCCGCTCACCAAGAAGCCCGCCGAGACCCGCATGGGTTCCGGTAAGGGCTCCCCCGAGTGGTGGGTCGCCAACGTGAAGCCCGGCCGCGTCATGTTCGAGCTGTCCGGTGTCGACGAGCCCACCGCCCGTGAGGCGATGCGCCGCGCCATCCACAAGCTCCCCATGAAGTGCCGCTTCATCACCCGTGAAGGAGAGGTGTGATGGCTGCCGGCCTCACCGCCCCGGAGCTCCGCGAGCTCTCGGTGGACGAACTCGCCACGCGTCTGCGTGAGTCGAGGGAAGAGCTGTTCAACCTGAGGTTCCAGGTGGCCACCGGCCAGCTGGACAACAACCGGCGACTGCAGACCGTCCGCCGCGACATCGCCCGGATCTACACGATCATGCGCGAGCGCGAGCTGGGTCTCTCGGTCGCCCCGAGCGAGGGTGTGGCATGAGCGAGACCACCAACGAGACCAACGAGGCCGTCGCCTCGGGTCCCGGCCTGGCCGGTCGTGGCTACCGCAAGGTCCGTGAGGGCCTCGTGGTCAGCGACAAGATGGACAAGACCATCGTCGTCGAGGTCGAGGACCGCGTGAAGCACGCGCTCTACGGCAAGGTCCTGCGTCGCACGAGCAAGCTCAAGGCGCACGACGAGAGCAACACCGCCGGCATCGGCGACCGGGTCCAGATCATGGAGACCCGGCCCACCTCGGCCACCAAGCGCTGGCGCCTGGTGTCCGTCGTCGAGAAGGCCAAGTAAGCCCCAGGCACGAGCCGGCCCCGCCCCCCTTCACCGGGGGGCGGGGTGGCGCGTACTCTGGACCACTGGCGCGCCCACGGGCGTGCCGACACCCGGGACCTGACGGCCGGCGGCGAGAGCCGCCGGCTGTCGCACGTCAGTCCCGACCGCCGCTTCACCGTCTCGGCCCGGCGGTCAACCCACAGAACCCAGGAGCTACGCAGTGATCCAGCAGGAGTCACGACTGCGCGTCGCCGACAACACCGGTGCCAAGGAGATCTTGTGCATCCGTGTCCTCGGTGGCTCGGGTCGTCGCTACGCGGGCATCGGCGACGTGATCGTCGGCACCGTGAAGGACGCCCTCCCCGGCGCAGGGGTCAAGAAGGGTGACGTCGTCAAGGCCGTCATCGTCCGCACCGTGAAGGAGCGTCGTCGTCCCGACGGCTCATACATCCGGTTCGACGAGAACGCCGCCGTCATCATCCGCGACAGCGGAGACCCCCGCGGGACCCGCATCTTCGGGCCCGTCGGCCGCGAGCTGCGCGACAAGCGCTTCATGCGGATCATCTCGCTCGCCCCGGAGGTGCTGTGAACATGGCTGACAAGACGCCTTCGCTGAAGGTCAAGAAGGGCGACCAGGTCGTCGTCCTGTCCGGCAAGGACAAGGGGGCCAAGGGCCGCGTCATCGCCGCCTTCCCCAAGACCGGCAAGGTGCTCGTCGAGGGCATCGGCCGCATCAAGAAGCACACGCGGGTGAGCACGAGCCAGCGCGGTGCACAGTCCGGCGGGATCGTCACCCAGGAGGCCGCCATCCACGTGAGCAACGTGATGGTGATCGACTCCGAGGGCACCCCGACCCGCATCGGCTACCGCAAGGACGAGGACGGCCGCAACATCCGCGTCTCGAAGCGTTCCGGCAAGGACCTGTGACCATGACTGAGACCACCACGCAGAACGCCCCCGCCACCCGGCAGCTGCCGCGGCTGCTCGCCCACTACCGCTCGGACATCGCGCCGGCGCTGATGAGCGAGTTCGGGTACGCCAACGTCATGCAGATCCCCGGTCTGACCAAGATCGTGGTCAACATGGGCGTGGGTGAGGCCACCCGTGACGCCAAGCTGATGGACGGCGCCGTCCGTGACCTCACCGCGATCACCGGGCAGAAGCCCGCCGTGGTCCGGGCCCGCAAGTCCATCGCCCAGTTCAAGCTGCGCGAGGGCATGCCGATCGGTGCGAAGGTCACCCTCCGGGGCGACCGCATGTGGGAGTTCCTGGACCGGCTGCTCAGCCTGGCCCTGCCCCGCATCCGTGACTTCCGTGGGCTGAGCTCCACCCAGTTCGACGGCCACGGCAACTACACCTTCGGCCTCACCGAGCAGTCGATGTTCCGCGAGATCGACGTCGACCGGATCGACCGCCCGCGTGGCATGGACATCACGCTGGTCACCACCGCCACCAACGACGAGGAGGGTCGCGAGCTGCTCAGCCTCCTGGGCTTCCCCTTCGCCGGCCGGACCGTCGTGCAGACGACCCGCTGACCCGGGACGAGGAGACACCATGGCCAAGAAGGCTCTCGTCAACAAGGCGAACCGCACCCCCAAGTTCAAGGTCCGGGGTTACACCCGCTGCCAGCGCTGCGGCCGCCCCCACGCGGTCTTCCGCAAGTTCGGCCTGTGCCGGATCTGCGTCCGGGAGATGGCCCACGCGGGCGAGCTCCCCGGCGTGACCAAGTCCTCCTGGTGACCTGCGCTCCGTAGGCACCACCTCCTGCACCACCGATCGCCGAGAGGCCCCCGCAGAGCGCGGCGGGAACCGCGGTGAGAGAGGCACGACGAACACATGACGATGACCGACCCGATCGCGGACATGCTGACGCGCATCCGGAACGCCAACTCGGCGTACCACGATGCCGCGGCCATGCCCTCGTCGAAGCTCAAGACCAAGGTCGCGGAGATCCTCCAGCAGGAGGGCTACATCGCCGGCTGGAAGGTCAACGACGTCGAGAAGGACGGCCAGGTCCGCAAGGAGCTGGTGGTCGACCTCAAGTACGGCCCCAACCGCGAGCGCAGCATCGCCGGCGTCCGGCGGGTCTCGAAGCCCGGCCTGCGCGTCTACGCGAAGTCCACTGCTCTGCCCAAGGTCCTCGGCGGCCTCGGGGTGGCGATCATCTCCACCTCGACCGGTCTGCTGACCGACAAGCAGGCGAACAAGAAGGGCGTGGGTGGGGAAGTCCTCGCCTACGTCTGGTAAGGGGAGCTCGAGATGTCACGTATCGGACGACTCCCGGTCACGGTGCCCGGTGGTGTCGATGTCGCCATCGACGGCCGCACGGTCAACGTGAAGGGCCCCAAGGGCGCCCTCACCCACACCGTCGCCGCGCCGATCTTCGTCGAGAAGAGCGACGAGGGCTCGCTGCTCGTGCAGCGCCCCGACGACGAGCGTGAGAGCCGCGCACTGCACGGTCTCTCCCGCACGCTCATCGCGAACATGATCACCGGTGTCACCGAGGGCTACGTCAAGACCCTCGAGATCGTCGGTGTCGGTTACCGCGTGCAGGCCCGCGGCTCGGACCTCGAGTTCGCGCTCGGCTTCAGCCACCCGGTGCTCATCAAGGCCCCCGAGGGGATCACCTTCACCGTCGAGGCCCCGACCCGTTTCAAGGTCGCCGGCATCGACAAGCAGCAGGTCGGCGAGGTCGCCGCCAAGATCCGCAAGCTGCGCAAGCCCGACCCGTACAAGGGCAAGGGCGTGCGGTACCAGGGCGAGGTCGTCAAGCGCAAGGTCGGGAAGACGGGCAAGTGATGGCACAGACACAGACCAACGACAAGGTGGCCCGGGTGCACAAGCCCGTGGGCACCGACGCCAGCACCGCGCGTCGCACCTCGCGACTGCGTCGGCACAACCGGCTCCGCAAGCGGGTCTCCGGTACGCCCGAGCGCCCCCGCCTGGTCGTCAAGCGCAGCTCGCGCCACGTCCACGTGCAGGTCGTCGACGACACCCAGGGCATCACCCTGGTGCACGCCTCGACGATGGACGCCAGCCTGAAGGGCACCGCGGGCGACAAGTCCGCCCTCGCCCGTCAGGTCGGGGCCCTCGTGGCCGACCGCGCGAAGGCCGCCGGCATCACCGCCGTCGTCTTCGACCGCGGTGGCAACCGCTACAGCGGACGGCTGGCGGCACTCGCCGACGGCGCCCGCGACGCGGGGCTGGACTTCTGATGAACGACACGAAGATCGAGAGGGACGTCTGATGCCAGGACCACAGCGACGCGGCGGTGGCGCCGGCGGTGCCGGTGGCACCGGCGGCGGACAGGGCGGCCAGGGCGGTCAGGGCGGCAACGACCGTCGCGACCGTCGGGACGGCGGCGGTCGGGGCCCCGGCGGTCCCGCCGAGAAGAGCCAGTTCATGGAGCGGGTCGTGGCCATCAACCGCGTCTCGAAGGTCGTCAAGGGCGGTCGTCGCTTCAGCTTCACCGCCCTGGTGATCGTCGGCGACGGCGACGGCACCGTGGGTGTCGGCTACGGCAAGGCCAAGGAGGTGCCCGCGGCGATCGCCAAGGGCGTCGAGGAGGCCAAGAAGCACTTCTACCGGGTGCCCCGCATCGCCAGCACCATCCCGCACCCCGTGCAGGGTGAGGCGGCGGCCGGTGTCGTGCTGCTCAAGCCGGCCAGCCCGGGTACCGGCGTCATCGCCGGTGGTCCGGTGCGTGCCGTGCTCGAGTGCGCCGGGATCCACGACGTGCTCTCCAAGAGCCTCGGGTCCTCCAACCCGATCAACATCGTGCACGCCACCATGCAGGCGCTGAAGGACCTCGTCCGCCCCGAGGAGATCGCGGCCCGCCGTGGTCTGCCCCTCGAGGACGTCGCCCCCGCCGCCATGCTGCGGGCGCGTGCCGGTCAGGGGGCCTGAGCATGAGCCAGATCAAGGTCACCCAGATCAAGTCCAAGATCGGGACCAAGCCCAACCAGCGTCAGACGCTGCGGTCGCTGGGTCTCAAGCGGATCAACGACTCGGTCGTGCAGGAGGACCGTCCCGAGATCCGCGGGATGGTCGCGACGGTGCCGCACCTGGTCACCGTCGAAGAGATCGTCTGAGCTGCGGACGAGAAGGAACACTGACATGACTCTCAAGGTCCACCACCTGCGCCCGGCACCCGGCGCCCACGCCAAGAAGACCCGTGTGGGTCGTGGTGAGGGCGGCAAGCGCGGCAAGACCGCCGGTCGCGGCACCAAGGGCTCCGGCTCGCGCGTCCAGGTCTCGGCCCGCTTCGAGGGTGGTCAGACGCCGCTGTTCCAGCGTCTGCCCAAGCTCTCGGGCTTCACCCCCCGGAACAAGGTCGTCTTCCAGGTCGTCAACCTCGACCGGATCGCCTCCCTGTTCCCCGACGGCGGTGCCCTCACCCCGGACACGCTGGCTGACGCCGGCGCCGTCCGGCGGGGCCAGCCCGTCAAGATCCTGGGCACCGGCGAGCTCGGTGGCGTCACCGTCACCGTCCACGCCCACGCCTTCTCCGCATCGGCGATCGAGAAGATCTCCGCAGCCGGGGGCAGCACCACCCAGATCTGACCCACCGACCCCCGGGGTGCACCTGCACCCCGGGGGTCCGTGCTGTCCGGCGCCCGTCCTCCGACGGGCGCCGGTGGCGCACCAGGGGAGCCCGGCGCCGGCGCCGGGAGACCCTGAGGGTGACCCGGCGACCGGTCGGGCACCCTCGTTGCTAACCTCACACGACCGACTCGGGGAGGGCACGTGCTGCAGGCGTTCGCCGCGGCGTTCCGGACGCCAGACCTCCGGCGCAAGCTTCTGTTCTCCCTGGCGATCATCGCCGTGTACCGGCTGGGCGCCAGCGTCCCCGGACCCGGCGTCTCGATCGAGGCCATCAACAGCTGCCTCGACCAGGCCAACGCCTCCGACCAGCGGGACGTCTACTCCCTGGTCAACCTGTTCTCCGGCGGCGCGCTCCTGCGGCTGTCGATCTTCGCGCTCGGGATCATGCCGTACATCACGGCCAGCATCATCGTGCAGCTGCTCGTCGTGGTCATCCCGCGGTTCGAGCAGCTGAAGAAGGAGGGGCAGTCGGGTCAGGCCAAGCTGACCCAGTACACCCGCTACCTGACGATCGCCCTGGCGGTGCTGCAGAGCACCGGGATCATCGCGCTGGCCCGCAGTGGCCAGCTGTTCCCGAACTGCCAGCAGGAGCTGATCCCCTCCGACTCGATCTGGACCACGGTCGTGCTGGTGATCGCGCTGACCGCCGGCACCGCCGTGATCATGTGGCTGGGCGAGCTGCTGACCGAGAAGGGGATCGGCAACGGCATGTCCGTGCTGATCTTCACCTCGATCGCCGCGCGCATCCCGGCCGAGGGCGGCTCGATCCTGCAGACCCGTGGTGGCCTGGTCTTCGCGCTGGTCTGCGTGCTGGCCCTGGTGGTCATCGCCTCGGTGGTCTACGTCGAGCAGGCCCAGCGCCGCATCCCGGTGCAGTACGCCAAGCGCATGGTGGGCCGCCGCATGTACGGCGGGACGTCGACCTACCTGCCGCTGAAGGTGAACCAGGCCGGTGTCATCCCGGTCATCTTCGCCTCGTCGCTGCTGTACCTGCCGCAGCTGATCACCCAGCTGCAGGGCGACGCGACCGGTGGTGTGCGCCAGTTCTTCGAGAACTACGTCATCAACCAGTCCAGCCCGATCCACATCGCCATCTACTTCGCGTTGATCATCTTCTTCACGTACTTCTACGTGTCGATCACGTTCAACCCGGAGGAGCGGGCCGAGGACATGAAGCGCTACGGCGGCTTCATCCCGGGCATCCGTCCCGGCCGCCCGACGGCCGAGTACCTCCAGTACGTGCTCTCCCGGATCACCCTGCCGGGGTCGATCTACCTGGGGCTGGTGGCAGTGTTGCCCAACCTGTTCCTCTCGGTCACCCAAGAGGGGCAGAACCAGAACTTCCCGTTCGGCGGGACCGCGGTGCTGATCATGGTGGGAGTGGGCTTGGAGACGGTGAAGCAGATCGAGACGCAGCTCAACCAGCGCAACTACGAAGGGTTCCTGAAGTAGTGCGCGTCGTCCTGCTGGGTCCCCCCGGAGCGGGCAAGGGCACCCAGGCGCAGATCATCGCCGGCGAGCTGGGCGTCCCGGCCATCTCCACCGGCGACATCTTCCGGGCCAACGTCACCGGGAAGACCGAGCTCGGCACCCAGGCCAAGGTCTACATGGACGCCGGGGACCTCGTCCCCGACGAGATCACGGTGGCGATGGTCAGCGACCGGCTGGCCGAGCCCGACGCCAAGGCGGGGTTCCTGCTCGACGGGTTCCCCCGCACCATCGCGCAGGCCGAGCAGCTGCGGGACTCCCTGACCGAGCTCGACCAGCACCTGGACTGCGTGCTGGAGCTCGTCGTGGACGAGGACGAGCTGGTGCGCCGCCTGTCGGGTCGTGTCGTGGTCGTCGACGGCAAGCCCGTGCAGCGCGAGGACGACAAGCCCGAGACCGTCCGGCACCGCCTGGAGGTCTACCGGGAACAGACCGCGCCGCTGTCGGGCTGGTACGACCAGACGGGTCTCTTGGCGACCATCGACGCGATCGGCGAGATCGACGAGGTCACCGCCCGTGCCCTGGTGGCCCTGGGCCACCAGCGCGACGACGACGAGACAGCCGAGCAGCCCACCGACCGATGAGGGACGTCGCGCGATGAGCGCCGACCTGCTCTCCCGGGTGCCGCTGCTGGCCAAGTGGAGGGGACGCATGATCCAGATCAAGACCGCACACGAGATCGAGCTGATGCGGGCAGCAGGGCTCGTGGTGGCCGGGGCCCTGGCCGCGGTGCGGGCCGAGGTGCGTCCGGGCGTCACCACCGGTGAGCTCGACGCCATCGCCGAGGACCACATCCGGACCGCCGGGGCCATCCCGTCGTTCCTGGGGTACCACGGGTTCACCGGCAGCATCTGCGCCTCGATCAACGAGGAGATCGTGCACGGCATCCCGGTGTCGGGTCGCACGCTGTCCGCCGGGGACAACATCTCCATCGACTGCGGGGCGATCCTGCAGGGGTGGCACGGCGACTCGGCGATCACGGTGACGGTGGGGGAGCCTTCCGCCGAGGACGCCGCGCTGATGGCGGTCACCGAGACGTCGATGTGGGCGGGGCTGGCCAAGGCCCTGGTCGGAGGTCGGTTGACCGACATCAGCCACGCGGTCGAGGAGTCCATCACCGCCCACGAGCACTCCTACGGGATCGTCGACCACTACGGCGGGCACGGCATCGGGACCGAGATGCACCAGGACCCGCACGTGCTGAACTACGGCCGATCCGGTCGGGGGCCCAAGCTGGTCCCCGGCCTGGCGCTGGCGATCGAGCCGATGGTCACCGTGGGCGACCCGGCCACCGTCGAGCTCGAGGACGGCTGGACCGTCATCACCAAGGACGGGTCGCGGGCCGCGCACTTCGAGCACACCGTGGCGATCACCCCCGAGGGCCCCTGGGTGCTCACCGCCGAGGACGGCGGCGTCGCCGGCCTCGCCCCCTTCGGCATCACCCCCCGTTCGTAGGTCATGACCCGGCCGTCCGGGTCCGCAGGATCACCAGGGGCACAGTTGGAGCCTCTGGTGATCCCGGGGTACAGTCACCGCTGGCGTTCGCGTCGTCTGTCGTCGTGCTGTGGCCGCACGCCGGTGGGCGCCCTCTGCGAGTACGTCCGCACCAGACACCCGCACCACCACCCGCGCCGTCTCCGGCGTGGGTGCCGCGAGCCAGTGCACGGTCACTGGAGTACACCAGATCGGGAGGCGCTGTAGGGAATGGCGAAGAAGGACGGGGCCATCGAGGTCGAGGGTCGAGTCGTCGAGCCGCTCCCCAACGCGATGTTCCGGGTGGAACTCCAGAACGGGCACCGCGTGCTCGCGCACATCAGCGGCAAGATGCGTCAGCACTACATCCGCATCCTGCCCGAGGACCGCGTCGTCGTGGAGCTCTCGCCCTACGACCTCACGCGCGGTCGGATCGTCTACCGCTACAAGTGACCTCCGCGGCCCGCCCCTCCGGGTGGGGCCCGCGACCCACGAACTACCAGGAAATGAGGGCGGCCCGGTGAAGGTCCAGCCGTCGGTCAAGAAGATCTGCGACAAGTGCAAGGTGATCCGCCGGCACGGCCGGGTCATGGTCATCTGCGACAACGCCCGGCACAAGCAGCGCCAGGGCTGAGGGAGTACACGACATGGCACGACTGGCTGGTGTCGATCTTCCCCGCGAGAAGCGGATGGAGATCGCGCTCACCTACATCTACGGCATCGGCCGGACCTCGGCGAAGGCCACCTTGGACGCGACGGGCGTGAGCCCGGACCTGCGTGCCAAGGACCTCTCCGACGAGGACCTGCTGAAGCTCCGCGACTACATCGACGAGCACTTCCGCGTCGAGGGCGACCTGCGCCGTGAGGTGGCCGCCGACATCCGCCGCAAGGTGGAGATCGGTTGCTACCAGGGCCTGCGTCACCGTCGTGGCCTGCCCGTCCGCGGACAGCGCACCAAGACGAACGCGCGCTCCAGCAAGGGCCCGCGCAAGACGATCGCCGGCAAGAAGAAGGCCCGCTGACCCAGCGGTAGCCCTCACCGGCTCACCAGCCCGGCCGTTGCGCCCCCGCAGAGGGGGCGGCCGGGTGCACCACCTCCGCACCACCCAGGCCACGAACAGAGAAGAGAGTCATGCCTCCCAGGGCACGCGCGGCAGGCGCCAAGAAGGTGCGCCGCAAGGAGAAGAAGAACGTCGCTCACGGCGCGGCGCACATCAAGAGCACCTTCAACAACACGATCGTGTCGATCACGGACCCCACCGGGAACGTCATCAGCTGGGCCTCGGCCGGCCACGTCGGGTTCAAGGGCTCGCGCAAGTCCACGCCGTTCGCGGCGCAGATGGCTGCCGAGAACGCCGCGCGCAAGGCGCAGGAGCACGGCATGCGGAAGGTCGACGTCTTCGTGAAGGGTCCCGGCTCCGGCCGCGAGACCGCCATCCGCTCCCTCCAGGCCACGGGCCTCGAGGTCGGGCAGATCTCCGACGTCACCCCCCAGCCGCACAACGGCTGCCGCCCCAAGAAGCGCCGCCGGGTCTGACCCGCGCGCATCGACTGACTTTCTCAGAAACCAGGGAGACACCACCGTGGCCCGTTACACCGGAGCCGACTGCCGCCTGTGCCGGCGCGAGAAGATGAAGCTGTTCCTCAAGGGGAGCAAGTGCGAGTCCGCCAAGTGCCCGATCGAGATCCGTCCCTACCCCCCGGGTGAGCACGGTCGCGGTCGCACCAAGGACAGCGAGTACCTGCTGCAGCTGCGTGAGAAGCAGAAGGCCCGTCGCATCTACGGCGTGCTGGAGAAGCAGTTCCGCGGCTACTACCAGGAAGCCAACAAGAAGTCCGGCAAGACCGGTGAGGTCCTGCTGCAGATCCTCGAGACCCGTCTCGACAACGTGGTCTACCGCGCCGGTTTCGCCAAGTCCCGTGACATGGCCCGCCAGCTGGTGCGCCACGGCCACATCAAGGTCAACGGCCGCAAGGTCGACATCCCCTCCTACCGCGTGTCGGCCAACGACATCGTCGAGGTGGCTGCCAAGTCCACCGAGATGGTGCCGTTCCAGGTCGCCCAGGCCGAGGCCGGCTCCAAGCCGGTCCCTGCGTGGCTCGAGGTGATCAGCAGCCAGCTCAAGGTGCTCGTGCACTCCATCCCGGCCCGCCAGGTCATCGACACCCCGGTCCAGGAGCAGTTGATCGTCGAGCTCTACAGCAAGTGATCCACCCGTAGGACGGTGGGGCGGGCAGACAGACGCCCGCCCCACCGGCACGTCACCCTCACGGCGTCATATTGCGGTCGCCGGAGGACCCTGGAGGAGAACCGTGCTCATCGCCCAGCGCCCCACCCTGACCGAAGAGGCCATCGACGCCTCGCGGTCCCGCTTCGTCATCGAGCCCCTCGAGCCCGGCTTCGGCTACACGCTCGGCAACTCGCTGCGTCGCACCCTGCTGTCCTCGATCCCCGGTGCCGCTGTCACCAGCATCCGCATCGAGGGCACCCTGCACGAGTTCACGACCGTGCCGGGGGTGAAGGAGGACGTCACCGAGCTCATCCTGAACCTCAAGGGCCTGGTCGTGAGCTCGGACTCCGACGAGCCCGTCACCATGTACCTGCGCAAGCAGGGCCCCGGTGAGGTCACCGCCGCCGACATCGCGCCCCCGGCCGGTGTCGAGGTGCACAACCCCGAGCTCCACATCGCGACCCTGAACGCCAAGGGCCGGCTGGAGATCGAGCTCGTCGTCGAGCGTGGCCGCGGCTACGTGCCGGCCACCCAGAACAAGCAGCCCGGCCAGGAGATCGGCCGCATCCCGGTCGACTCGATCTACTCCCCGGTGCTCAAGGTGACCTACGCCGTCGAGGCCACCCGCGTCGAGCAGCGCACCGACTTCGACCGCCTCGTGGTCGACGTCGAGACCAAGCCGTCGATGGAGCCGCGTGACGCCATCGCCTCGGCCGGTTCCACCCTGGTGGAGCTGTTCGGCCTGCTGCGCGAGCTGAACGTCGACGCCGAGGGCATCGAGGTCGGGCCCAGCCCGGCCGAGGCCGCCGACATCGCGAACTTCTCGATGCCGATCGAGGACATGGACCTCACCGTCCGTTCCTACAACTGCTTGAAGCGCGAGGGCGTGCACACCGTCGGTGAGCTCGTCACCCGCTCCGAGGCCGACCTGCTCGACATCCGCAACTTCGGTGCGAAGTCGATCGACGAGGTCAAGCTCAAGCTCGCTGCCATGGGCCTCGCGCTCAAGGACAGCCCGCCCGGGTTCGTCCCCACCTCGGTGGAGAGCTACGACGAGACCTACGACGACAGCTACCCCGGCGAGAACCAGTACGCCGACGGCCAGCAGTACACCGAGGGCGACTTCCGGGAGACCGAGCAGCTCTGATCGACGGACCCCGTCGTCGCACCGCCCCACCCGGGGCGGTGCGACAGCGGGATCCCGCCGGGACCGGCACGGCCGGGACCGGAGCATCACCCATCAGATGAACGCGCGGCCACGGATGATCCGGCGGCCTGAGGAAGGACCGACATGCCCACTCCCACCAAGGGCCCCCGCCTCGGCGGATCGCCGGCGCACGAGAAGCTGATGCTGGCGAACCTCGCCACGTCGCTCTTCGAGCACGGCCGGATCACCACCACCGAGACCAAGGCTAAGCGGCTGCGTCCGCTGGCCGAGAAGCTCGTCACGCTGGCCAAGCGCGGCGACCTGCACGCCCGTCGTCAGGTGATGACCACCGTCCGCGACAAGAACGTGGTCCACCACCTCTTCGCCGAGATCGGCCCGCGCTTCGAGAACCGCCCCGGCGGCTACACCCGGATCACGAAGGTCGGCCCCCGCAAGGGCGACAACGCCCCGATGGCCGTCATCGAGCTCGTCGAGGCCCTCACGGTGGCCCAGGAGGCCGTCGGCGAGGCCGAGCGCGCCCGTGGCACCCGGTTCGCCGCCGGCGCCGGTGGCGCCTCTGCTGCCGGTGAGGTGACCGCGACCTCCGAGGAGATCGCCGACGAGGCCAGCGACCAGGCCGACGCCGAGCAGGCCGTCACCGACGTCTACAGCCCCGACGACGAGGTCCAGGACGAGAACACCACCGAGGAGCAGCCGACCGCCGAGAACGGCGTCGTCGTCGAGGCCGAGGGCGTCTCGCCCGACGTCGCCGATGCTGCGGCCGCCGAGGTCAACGCCGCGGAGAACAGCGACGCCGCCACGGCCGGCACGGACGCCCCCGGCGGGGAGTCCGAGCCCGACCCGAAGTGACCCGAGCCTGACCAGCACCACGGACGAGCCCGCCACCGACCCCGGTGGCGGGCTCGTCCGCGTTCGGCTGGGCGTCTCCTACGACGGGGCCGCCTTCCACGGTTGGGCGCGGCAGCCCGCGCAGCGCACCGTGCAGGAGGAGCTCGAGCTGGGCCTGGCCACGGTGCTGCGGCACGACGTGGACCTGACGGTCGCCGGGCGCACCGACGCCGGGGTGCACGCCACCGGCCAGGTGGTCCACCTCGACGTCCCCGCCGCCCTGTGGGCGCAGCACGAGGCGAAGCTGCTGCGCCGGCTGCGCGGGGTCCTGCCCCCCGACGTCGCGGTCACCTCCGCGACAGCCGTCCCGAGCGACTTCGACGCCCGGTTCGCCGCCCTGGGCCGGCACTACGTCTACCGGCTGACCGATGCCGTCTCCGGGCCCCCGCCGCTGCGCCGGGCCGACACCGCGGCCTGGGCGCGCAGCCTGGACGTCCCGGCGATGCGGGTGGCGGCGGCCCTGCTGCTGGGGCAGCACGACTTCGCGGCCTTCTGCCGGCGCCGGGAGGGCGCGACGACCATCCGGGTCCTGCTGGAGCTGGACGTGCAGCGCGACGGCGACCTGGTCACCGTGGCCGCCTCGGCCGATGCCTTCTGCCACTCGATGGTGCGCAGCCTCGTCGGTGCCCTGCTCGCGGTGGGCGAGGGGCGGCGGGAGCCCGGGTGGCCGGCCTCGCTGCTGAGCCGCACCACCCGGGCCGACGACGTGCCGGTGGCCCCGGCGGGCGGGCTCACGCTGGTCGCGGTGGACTACCCGCCCGATGACCAGCTGGCCGCCCGCACGCGCACCACCCGGGCCCGCCGGGACGACCCGCTGCTCAGCTGAGGGCGGCGACGGCCTCGTCGATCGGGGTGCTGCCGCCGTTGAGCTCGACGACCACGCCGGGTGCGGGGTGGTCCAGCAGGGCCGCGAGGACCGCGGCGACGTCGTCCCGGGTGACCTCGCCGTGCTCGACGTGCGGGGCCAGCTCGACGGTGCCCACACCGGGACCGTCGGTGAGGGTGACCGGGCGCAGCACGGTCGTGTCCAGGCCGGTGCGGGGCAGCACGTCCTGCTCGGCGGCGAGCTTGGCGCGCAGGTAGGCCACGAAACCGTCGTCCATGCCCTCGGGGACGGCGCCGTCGGCGACGGAGTCCGCGCCGATCGAGGACACCAGCAGGTAGGGCCGCACACCGGCGGCCTCGGCGGCGTCGGCGAGCAGCACCGCGGCGCCCCGGTCGACGGTGTCCTTGCGGGCGACGCCGCTGTCCGGGCCGCCGCCGGCGGCGAAGACCACGGCGTCGGCGCCGCGGACGACGTCGGTCACCTGGTCGGCGGAGGCCTGCTCCAGGTCCAGGACGACGGGGTCGACCCCGTCGGCGGTGAGGTCGGTGGTGTGGTCGGGGTTGCGGACGATGCCCACGACGGTGTCGCCGCGACCGGCCAGCAGGCGGCCGAGTCGGCGGGCGATCTGTCCGTGGGCTCCGGCGATGACGATGCGCATGTCCCCGGCCTACCCCGCGGGCGGCCGGGGCAGTCCCGCGGCCTGGCGGGCGCGTTCGAGGTCGGCGGGGGTGTCGCAGTCGGTCCAGGGAGCGGGTCGGCCGGGCGCCACGGCGGGGCGGTGCCGGCGGACGGCGAGGTCGGCGAGCACCGCCCGCATCGAGGTGGGGCCCCGCACGTCGGCGACCGCGGCGCGCAGGGCCGGTGTCCGCCAGACCCCGAGCAGGTGCTGGTCGCGACCGGTGGCGTCGACGACGAGCACGCCGTCCCCGGTCAGCCGGCCGCGGAGCTCCTGGAGCACCGCGGCCGTGACGAAGGGGAGGTCCGCAGCGAGGACGGCGACCACGTCGGTGTCCACCGCCGCCAGCCCCGCCCGCAGCGCGGGGACCGGGCCGCCGCCGGGCGGCTCCTCCCGGACCACCCGGACGCCGTCGGGGGTCGGCTGCGGGGGGCCGACGACGACGCGGGTCGCGGCGTCGGCGACGGCGTCCAGGACGAGACCGAGCATGGTGCGCCCGCCGACCTCCAGCTGGGGCTTGGCGCGACCGCCGAGCCGGGCGGCCCGGCCCCCGGCCAGGACGACGGCGGCGTAGGGCGGCAGCGGGCTCACGGGGTGACCGTAGGTCGCTGCCGGTGCGTACCGTCGACGGCGTGGGACGAGTCACCAGCCGGACACCGGTGCTGCGCATCCGGGGGCCCCACGTGGCCACCCGACCCGACACCGTCGCCAGCGAGGAGCCGCTGGAGATCCGGCTGGACGGGACGCCGCTGGCGGTCACCATGCGCACCCCGGGCGACGACTTCGACCTGGTGCACGGGTTCCTGGTCACCGAGGGCGTGATCGCCTCGGCGGACGACGTGCTCTCGCTGCGGTACTGCGACTCCGTCGACGACGCCGGGCGCAACACCTACAACGTCGTCGACGTGGACCTCGCGCCCGGCGTGGAGGCCCCGGACACCGCGCTGGACCGGAACTTCTACACGACCAGCTCGTGCGGGGTCTGCGGCAAGGCGAGCATCGACGCGATCCGGACCAAGACGCGTTTCGACGTCCCCGGTGACGAGACCCGGCTGACCCTGGAGACCCTGCTCGCGCTGCCGGACCGGCTGCGGGCCGAGCAGGAGGTCTTCGACCGCACCGGCGGCCTGCACG
This sequence comes from Geodermatophilaceae bacterium NBWT11, assembly GCA_014218215.1. Lineage (NCBI taxonomy): Bacteria > Bacillati > Actinomycetota > Actinomycetes > Geodermatophilales > Geodermatophilaceae > Geodermatophilaceae bacterium NBWT11. The sequence continues at coordinate 1,152,434 of CP043652.1, read as the reverse complement.
CGGCGGGGTTGTTCACCGCGGAGGGCGAGCTGGTCGCGCTGCGCGAGGACGTGGGCCGGCACAACGCGGTGGACAAGGTGGTCGGTGACGCCGTCCGAGCTGGCCGGCTGCCGCTGGCCGGGCACGTGCTCATGGTCAGCGGACGCAGCAGCTTCGAGCTGACGCAGAAGGCGGCGATGGCCGGCATCCCGGTGCTGGCCGCGGTCTCGGCCCCCAGCTCGCTGGCCGTGGAGCTCGCCGACTCCACCGGCATCACCCTGGTCGGCTTCCTCCGCGGCGACGGGTGCAACGTCTACAGCCACACCCGCCGGCTGGTGCTGCCCGCCTAGTGGTCGCCGCCGCGGAGCTGGCTCACCACGTGGGGCAGCAGCGGCCCGAGCACGGCGAGCCCGTCGCGCACCCCGCCGGTGGAACCCGGCATGTTGACGATCAGCGTCCGCCCGGCCGTCCCGGCCAGTCCGCGGGACAGCACCGCGGTGGGGACGGCGGGCTGCCCGTACCGGCGGACGGCGTCGGCGATGCCGGGGGCGTCGCGCTCGAGCACGAGCCGGGTGGCCTCCGGGGTCACGTCGGTGGGGGTGAGCCCGGTGCCGCCGGTGGTGAGCACGACGTCGGCGCCGGAGGCGACCGCCTCGCGGAGCACGGCGGCGAGCTGGTCGACGTCGTCCGGGCGCACGTGCGGGCCCTCGACGGTGAAGCCGAGCTCGCGGAGCCCGGCGGCCAGCGCCTGGCCGGAGCGGTCCTCGTAGACCCCGGCCGAGGCCCGGTTCGAGGCGGTGACGACGACGGCGCGGGCGCCTGCGGGGAGGGTCATCGGGTCCAGTCGCCCTTCTTGCCGCCGGACTTCGCGAGCAGCCGGACGTCGGTGATGACCGCGCGCGGGTCGACGGCCTTGACCATGTCGATGACGGTCAGCCCGGTGACGGCCACCGAGGTCAGCGCCTCCATCTCGATGCCGGTGCGGTCGGCGGTGCGCGCGGTCACGGTGATCTCCACCGCCTCGTCGGTGACCTCGAGGTCGACGGTGACGCCGTGCAGGGCCACGGGGTGGCACAGCGGGATGAGGTCCGGGGTCCGCTTGGCCCCGGCGATGCCGGCGATCCGGGCGACGGCGATGGCATCGCCCTTGGGCACGCCCTCCCCGCGCAGCAGGGCGACGACCTCGGGGCTGACCAGCACGCGGCCGGCGGCGGTCGCGACGCGGGCGGTGACGGCCTTCTCGGTGACGTCCACCATCCGGGCGGCCCCGGAGGCGTCGAGGTGGGTGAAGCCGCTGGTCACTGGAGTGCTCCTTCGATCAGGACGACCTCGACCGAGCTGCCGGCGGGCAGCGCGGTGACGTCCTCGGGGACGACGACGAGGGAGTTGGCGCGGGCGAGGTGGGCGACCAGGTGCGAACCGGGCCCACCGACCTGGGAGACCTCGCCGCCGTCGAACCAGCCCCGCAGGAACTGCCGCTTGCCGGCGGGGGAGGTCAGGGGTCCGGTGAGCCGGGCGGTGGTGCGCAGCCGGCCGGGGTGGGTGATGCCCATCGCCCGGCGCAGCGCGGGGCGGACGAACACCTCGAAGGAGACGAAGGAGCTCACCGGGTTGCCCGGCAGGGTGACCACCGGGACGCCGTCCACGGTGCCGCAGCCCTGGGGGCCGCCGGGCTGCATCGCGACCTTGAGGAACTCGACGGTGCCCAGTGCGCCGAAGGCGTCCTTGACCACCTCGTAGGCGCCCATGCTCACCCCGCCGCTGGTGAGCAGCAGGTCGGCGGTGGCGAGCTCGGCGCGCACGGTCTCGAGGAACTGCTCGACGTCGTCGGGCACGAAGTGCAGCGTGCGGGCCTCGCCGCCGGCGTCCTGGACCGCGGTGGCCAGCAGCAGGGAGTTGGACTCGTAGATCTGCCCCGGTGCCAGCGGCTCCCCGGGGGCGACCAGCTCGCTGCCGGTGGACAGCACCAGCACCCGGGGACGACGGCGGACGACGACGGTGGACCGCCCGATGGACGCCGCCAACCCCAGTTGGGAGGAGCCCAGCACCACCCCGGCGGCCAGGGCCAACGCGCCCTCGGCGATGTCCTCCCCGGCGTGCCGCAGGTGCGTGCCGCGCCCGGGGGAGGAGGTGATCGTGACGGTGTCGGTGGCGCCGTCGGTGCGCTCGACCGGGACGACGACGTCGGCACCGGCCGGCATCGGGGCGCCGGTCATGATCCGGTGCACCGCGCCGGGCTCCAGCACGGGCACGTCGACCCGGCCGGCCGGGAGGTCCGCGGTCACCGGGAGCCGGACGGGCGTCTGCTCGGTGGCAGACCCGACGTCGTCCCAGCGGGCGGCGTAGCCGTCCATCGCGGAGTTGGTGAACACCGGCAACGGGACGGCGGCCGTCACGTCCTCGGCGAGGACCCGGCCGGCCGCGCGGGCCAGGGGCACCTCCTCGGTCCCGGTGCTGCGGAGGAGGTCGGCGACGACCTGCTGGTGTTCCTCGACGGTGCGCACGACCCCATCCTCACCCGGGCCACGGTCGGCGTGCCCGGCGCCACGGCCTTGGCTAGGTTGCCAGCGTGGACGAGATCGACGCGATGCTGGCCGCCAACGCCGACTGGGTCACCCGGTTCCCCGGGTCCAAGCCGGTCCGCCCCGCCCGGCACGTCGCCGTGGTGGCGTGCATGGACTCCCGGATGCCGCTGTTCCCGCTGCTGGGCCTCGAGGTGGGCGACGCCCACGTCATCCGCAACGCCGGCGGGGTGGTCACCGACGACACGCTGCGGTCGTTGACGATCAGCCAGCACCTGCTGGGCACCCGGCAGGTCGTGCTGGTGCACCACACCGACTGCGGCCTGCAGAAGACCGACGACGCCGGGCTGGCCGACGTCGTCGAGGCGGCCACCGGGCACCGGCCCCCGTGGCCGGCCCGCACCTTCACCGACGTCGACGAGGACGTCCGGGAGTCGCTGCGGCTGCTGCGCGCCACCCCGTACCTGCTCTCCCACGACGTCCGCGGCACGGTGTACGACGTCGACACCGGTCGCCTGCGTGAGGTCTCCTGACCAGGGCTGTCTCGTAAGATGACCGCCGTGCGCACCCCGACGGCCCCCGCCCGCCCGCATGCCCTCGCCGCGGGGGTGCTCGCCGGCGCGCTGCTGCTCACCGGGTGCACGAGCACCGTGGACGGCACGGCCAGCCCGGTGGCGGCGGGCACGTCCCAGGCGCCGGAGAGCTCCTCGGAGGCGCCGGAGACCAGCGAGGCCCCCACGGGTCAGGTGACGCCGGCGCCGGAGATCGGGCCGGGCACCGGTGCCGAGGCCCGGCGGATCGCCTCGGTGAGCTCGCTGATCTCCACCACCAGCCCCGAGCGCACCGAGGGCTGCTTCCCCTCCGGTCCCTTCGGCAGCGCCAGCGGCATCGACGTCCTCTACTTCGGGGACGGCCGGGTCGAGCAGGAGCTGGACCGGTGGGGCTTCGTGGCCGGGTGGGGGAACTGCAACCAGGACGTGGCGAACAACGGCTCGTTGACGCTGGCCGCGGAGATGAGCGACCCCGACTCGGCGGTCGCGGCCGCCGAGGCGCTCAACGAGATCGGCCTGGACTACGACCTCGGCGGCACCGAGCCGGTGGAGCTGCCCGACCTGGGTGTCACCGGGGCGCTGACCGCCGGGGGAGCCGACTCGGCGGGGAACCCGACCGACACCGCGCAGGCCTGGGTGCCGACCGGGCGGATGCTCGCCTACGCGTTCGTGGACGCCCCCGCCGGGGGAGCGGTGGACCTGCTGACCCGGCAGTTGCAGGACCAGCTGGCCCTGCTGGCGACCTTCGAGCCCACCCCCCAGGACCAGGTGCCCGACCTGGACTCCGACCCCCTGGACCTGGCCCAGTACGCCCTGGCGCCGCCCGGGGACCCGACCCGGTTCACCGGCGGCTACGACCTCGAGGGCTACCTGCGCTTCGCCATCGACCCGATCGCCGAGCGCACGCTGCTCGGCAGCAACGGGTTCACCGGCTTCTACGCCAAGCAGTCCGGCGACGACGCCACGGACCTCGAGTACGCCGTCGCGCTCTACGCCTTCCCGACCTCGGCGCAGACCAACGCCGTCTACGAGGGCTTCCGCACGCTGGAGACCACCGAGTTCGGCGGCACCCCGTTCGTGCTGCCGGCCATCCCCGACGCGCCCTGCTTCGTCTTCGCCTCCGACGACACCGGGACGTCGTTCTACCAGCGGTGCTACGTGGGCTTCGGCAGCTACCTGGCCAGCCTCGACGTGCTGGGCGTGACCGCGATCGACGACTACTCCCAGATGAACACCCTGCTGCCGCAGCAGCGCGACCTCATCGACGGCTGACCGGGGCGGTCGGGGTCCGCCCGGCTGGTATCGTCGTCCGCTGGCGCGCCTGCCGGCTGGTGCACGCGCGCTGTCGATCGTCTTCGATCCCGTCTCCCGTTCTCGGTGAGGCGACTCCACCAGCCACTCCGACGACGAGGAAGTGGGCCCCCGTGCGCACGTACACCCCCAAGCCCGGTGACATCACCCGGGCCTGGCACGTCATCGACGCCACCGACGTGGTGCTCGGTCGACTGGCCAGCCAGACCGCGCAGCTCCTGCGCGGCAAGCACAAGCCGATGTACGCCCTGCACATGGACGTCGGCGACTTCGTCGTCGTCATCAACGCGGGCAAGGTCGCGCTGACCGGCTCCAAGCGCGACGAGAAGACGGCCTACCGCCACTCGGGTCACCCGGGCGGCCTCAAGGCCATCAACGTCGGCGACGAGATCAAGACCCGTCCCGACCGCGTCATCGAGCGCGCCGTCAAGGGGATGCTGCCGCACAACACGCTGGGCCGGCAGATGCTCTCCAAGCTCAAGGTCTACGCCGGGCCCGAGCACCCGCACGCCGCCCAGCAGCCCCAGACCTACGAGATCAAGCAGGTGTCCCAGTGACCACCCCGATGACGGCCCCCCAGACCGTGACCGACGCCGACGGTCGCCCGATCCAGACCGTCGGCCGCCGCAAGGAGGCCATCGTCCGGGTGCGCCTGCTCCCCGGCACCGGCCAGTTCAAGCTCAACGGCCGGACCATCGAGGAGTACTTCCCGAACAAGGTCCACCAGCAGCTCATCCGTGAGCCGTTCGTGATCCTCGAGAAGAACGAGCAGTACGACGTGGTCGGCCTGCTCCACGGTGGCGGCGTCTCCGGCCAGGCCGGTGCGCTGCGTCTGGCGATCGCCCGGGCGCTCATCGAGGTCGAGCCCGACGACCGTCCGGCGCTGAAGAAGGCCGGCTTCCTCACTCGTGACCCGCGGGCCACCGAGCGCAAGAAGTACGGCCTGAAGAAGGCGCGCAAGGCGCCCCAGTACTCCAAGCGCTGACCGGGCAGTCCGTGGGTCGCCTCTTCGGGACCGACGGCGTCCGGGGTCGGGCCAACGCCGACCTCACGCCGGAGTTGGCCCTCTCGGTGGCACGTGCTGCCGCCAGCGTGCTCGCCGACCGCGACGGGACCCAGCGTCCCGTCGCGGTCGTCGGCCGCGACCCCCGTGCCAGCGGGGAGATGCTCGAGGCCGCCGTGGTGGCGGGCCTGTCGAGCGCGGGCGCCGAGGTGCTGCGGGTGGGCGTGCTGCCCACCCCCGCCGTCGCCTTCCTGACCGCCCAGACCGGCGCCGACCTCGGCGTGATGATCTCGGCCAGTCACAACCCGATGCCCGACAACGGCATCAAGCTGTTCTCCCGCGGTGGGCACAAGCTGCCCGACGCGGTCGAGGCGGCCATCGAACGTCGGATCACCGGCCACCTGTCGGCCAGCGACGCCCCCGACCACCGGCCCACCGGCGCCGACGTCGGCCGGGTCCGCGACCTGCCCGACGCCGGCTCCCGCTACGTGGAGCACGTGCTGTCCTCGCTGCGCCGTCCGCTCGCCGGGGTCCGTGTCGTCGTCGACTGCGCGCACGGCGCCGCCTCGGTCTGCGCCCCGGAGGTCTACCGCCGGGCCGGCGCCCAGGTGCACGTCATCGGCGGGGACCCCGACGGCTGGAACATCAACGACGGCATCGGCTCCACCCACCTGGGGCCGCTGCGGGACGCCGTGGCCGCCACCGGGGCCGACATCGGCATCGCCCACGACGGGGACGCCGACCGCTGCCTGGCCGTCACCGCCACCGGCGAGCTGGTGGACGGCGACCAGATCCTCGCCATCTGCGCCCTGGACCTGCACGAGCGCGGTGAGCTCGTCGGCGACACGGTCGTCGCGACCGTGATGAGCAACCTGGGCTTCCACCACACGATGCGCGACGCCGGCATCACCGTGGCCACCACCGCGGTCGGGGACCGCTACGTGCTGGAGGCGCTGCGCTCGCGCGGGCTGTCCCTGGGCGGGGAGCAGTCCGGGCACCTGGTGTTCCTGGACTGGGCCACCACCGGCGACGGCCTGCTCACCGGGCTGGCCCTGCTGGCCCGGATGTCGGCCACCGGCTCCTCGCTGGCCGAGCTCGCCTCCGTCGTCCAGAAGCTGCCGCAGGTGCTGGTGAACGTGTCGGTGAGCGACCGCATCGCCGTCGCCGAGGACGAGGACGTCGCCCGGGCGGTCAACGCCGCGGAGGAGGAGCTCGGCGACACCGGGCGGGTGCTGCTGCGCCCCTCGGGCACCGAGCAGCTGGTCCGGGTGATGGTCGAGGCCCCCACCCAGGAGCAGGCCGACGAGGTCGCGCACCGGCTCGCCGAGGTCGTCGCCGCCGTCTGAGGACGCCCCCGGGGGACGTATCGTCAGACCCCATGTGCGGCATCGTGGGGTACGTCGGTCCTCAGAACGCGTTGGACGTGGTCCTGGAGGGCCTGCGCCGGTTGGAGTACCGGGGGTACGACTCCGCGGGGGTCGCCGTCCTGGCCGACGGGCGGCTGGCCACGGCCAAGAAGGCCGGCAAGGTCGCGAACCTGGAGAAGGAGCTCGCCGAGAAGGCGCTCCCGGCGTCCACGATCGGGATCGGGCACACCCGCTGGGCCACCCACGGGGGGCCGACCGACCGCAACGCCCACCCGCACACCTCCGCCGACGGCACCGTGGCGGTGATCCACAACGGGATCATCGAGAACTTCGCCTCCCTGCGCACCGAGGTCGAGGCCACCGGGGTCGAGTTCACCTCCGAGACCGACACCGAGGTCGTCGCCCACCTGCTGGCCGCGGTGTACCCCACGCTGCCCGAGGGCCCGGGCCGGCTGGCCGAGGCCATGCGGGTCGTCTCCCGCCGGCTCGAGGGCGCCTTCACCCTCGTCGCCAGCCACGCCGCCGAGCCCGACACGCTGGTCGCCTCGCGCCGCAACTCCCCGCTCGTGGTCGGCGTGGGGGACGGCGAGTACTTCCTCGGCTCCGACGTCGCCGCCTTCATCGGGCACACCCGCGACGCCCTGGAGCTGGGCCAGGACCAGGTCGTCGAGCTGCACCGCACCCGCGGCGTGACCGTCACCGACTTCGCCGGGAACACCGTCGAGCCGCTGGCCTACTCCGTCGACTGGGACGCCGCGGCCGCCGAGAAGGGCGGCTACGACTGGTTCATGCTCAAGGAGATCGCCGAGCAGCCCCAGGCCGTCGCCGACACCCTGCTGGGCCGCCTCGGCGAGCGCGGGGAGATCGTGCTGGACGAGGTGCGGATCTCCGACGAGGACCTGCGCGGGGTCACCAAGGTCTTCGTGATCGCCTGCGGCACCGCCTACCACGCCGGTCTCATCGCCAAGTACGCCATCGAGCACTGGACCCGGATCCCGGTCGAGGTCGAGCTGGCCAGCGAGTTCCGCTACCGGGACCCGGTGCTCGACCGCTCGACGCTGGTCGTCGTCATCTCCCAGTCCGGGGAGACGATGGACACCCTGATGGCGCTGCGGCACGCCAAGGAGCAGCAGGCCCGGGTGCTGGCGATCTGCAACGCCAACGGCTCGACGATCCCGCGCGAGTCCGACGCGGTGCTCTACACCCGGGCCGGACCCGAGGTCGCCGTCGCCTCGACCAAGGGGTTCCTCACCCAGATCGTGGCCTGCTACCTGGTCGGGCTCTTCCTGGCCCAGGTGCGCGGGCTGAAGTACGAGGACGAGGTCGCCGCCGTCGTCGCCGAGCTGCGCCAGCTGCCCGAGCAGGTGTCCCAGGTGCTCTCGGGCATGGACGAGGTGCGCGCGCTGGGCCGGTCGCTGGCCACCGAGTCCACGATCCTCTTCCTGGGCCGGCACGTCGGGTACCCGGTGGCCCTGGAGGGCGCGCTCAAGCTCAAGGAGCTGGCCTACATCCACGCCGAGGGCTTCGCCGCCGGCGAGCTCAAGCACGGCTCCATCGCGCTGATCGGCGACGGCACCCCGGTCATCGTGATCGCGCCGTCCCCCCGCGGCCGGGAGTCGCTGCACGGCAAGGTGGTCTCCAACATCCAGGAGGTCCGGGCCCGCGGGGCACGCACCATCGTGATCGCCGAGGAGGGCGACGACGACGTGCTGCCCTACGCCGACCACGTCATCCGGGTGCCCCGCACGCCCACGCTGCTCGCCCCGGTGGTCACCACGATCCCGCTGCAGGTGCTGGCCTGCGAGATCGCCGACACCCGCGGCCTGGACGTCGACATGCCCCGCAACCTGGCCAAGTCCGTCACCGTGGAATGAGGTGATCGTCGGGGTCGGGATCGACGTGTGTCCGGTGGAGCGGTTCGCTGCCTCGCTCACCCGGACGCCGGGGCTGCGGGACCGGCTGTTCACCGCCGCCGAGCAGCGGACGCCGTCCGGGGCCGAACGCAGCGGTGAGTCCCTGGCCGCCCGGTTCGCGGCCAAGGAGGCACTCGCGAAGGCCCTCGGTGCCCCCGGGGACCTGCACTGGCACGACGCCGAGGTGACCGTCGGCGAGCACGGCCGTCCGCTCATCGAGGTGCGCGGCACGGTGGCCGCCCGGGCCGCACTGCTCGGGGTGACCGGCTGGCACGTGTCGCTGAGCCACGACGGGGGCATCGCCTCGGCCGTGGTGATCGCAGAGGCGGACGCGTGACCGGGCTGTACACCGCCGACCAGGTGCGGGCGGCGGAGGCCGACCTGCTGGCCCGGCTGCCCCAGGGCGCCCTGATGCAGCGCGCCGCGACCGGACTGGCCACCGTGTGCCTGCGGCTGGTCGGCCGGGCGGTCGGCGTCCGGGTGGTCCTGCTGGTCGGGGCCGGGGACAACGGCGGCGACGCCCTGTTCGCCGGGGCCTTCCTCGCCGGCCGCGGGGCCGCGGTCACCGCGCTGCTCCTGGACCCCGACCGGGCTCACCCGGCCGGTCTCGCCGCCCTCCGCCGGGCCGGGGGCCGCACCGTCACCGACCCCGGCGCCGCCGGACTGGAGCGCGCCGACCTCGTGCTGGACGGGATCGTCGGCATCGGCGGCCGGGGCGGGCTCCGGCCGGCCGCCGCCGACGTCGTCGCCCGGGCGGTGGCCGGACCGGGGCTGCTCGTCGCCGTCGACCTGCCCAGCGGGGTGGACGCCGACACCGGGGCCGTCGACGGCGAGGCGTTCCCGGCCCAGCACACCGTCGTCCTCGGCGCGGTGAAGGCCGGTCTGGTCGTGGGGGAGGGACGCGGGCACGCCGGCACCGTGCACCTGGTGGACATCGGCCTGGAGCTGCCGGCGCCGTCCGCCCGACAGCTCACCGACGCCGAGGTGGCCGACCGGCTGCCCGACCCCGGCGCCGGGGACGACAAGTACAGCCAGGGCGTCGTCGGCGTCGTCGCGGGATCGGCCACCTACCCCGGTGCGGGCGTGCTCTGCACCGGCGCCGCGCTGCGCACCCGGCCCGGCCTGGTCCGGTACGCCGGCACCGCCGCCGAAGGGGTCCGGGCCGCCTGGCCCGAGGCGATCGTCACCGCCGGCCGACCGTCGGACGCCGGCCGGGTGCAGGCCTGGGTGGTCGGCCCCGGGATGGGCACCGACGACGACGCGGCCGCCGTGCTCGCCGAGGTGCTGGCCACGGACCTCCCGGTGCTCGTCGATGCCGACGGGCTCACCCTGCTCGCCCGCGATCCGGCCCTGGCCCGCGACCGGTCGGCCCCCACCGTGCTGACTCCGCACGACCGGGAGTTCACCCGCTTCGGCTGGGACCTGGGCGCCGACCGGATCGGTGCCGCCCGGGCCGCTGCGGCCGACCTCGGCGTGACCGTGCTGCTCAAGGGCGACGCCACGGTGGTCGCCGACGCCGACGGCACCGCCTTCGTCAACGGCACCGGCACCCCCTGGCTGGCCACCGCCGGCACCGGGGACGTGCTCTCCGGCATCGCCGGCGCGCTGCTCGCGACCGGGCTCCCCGCCGTGGAGGCCGCGGCGGCCGCCGCCCACCTGCACGGCCGCGCCGGCCAGCTCGCCGCCGCGCAGGGCCCGCTGATCGCCTCCGACCTGGTCCGCCACCTCCCCGCCGCCGTCCGCCGCCTCACCCACACCTGACGACAAGGACGGCGGTCTCAACGGGTGTGTGCAACGGCCTCGTTGAATGCTTCGGCGGGAGTCTTCCAGCCCAGGGTCTGGCGGGGTCTGCCGTTGAGTCGTGCGGCGATGGCGTCGAGGTCGTGCTGGGTGAAGGCCGTGAGGTCGGCGCCCTTGGGCAGGTACTGGCGGAGGAGGCCGTTGGTGTTCTCGTTGCTGCCTCGCTGCCAGGGGCTCTTGGGGTCGCAGAAATAGACGTCGACGCCGGTGGCCACGGTGAACTGTGCGTGGGCGGCCATCTCCTTGCCCTGGTCCCAGGTCAGGGACCGGCGCAGCTGGGCTGGCACCCGCCTGATCGCTGCGGCCAGAGCCGGGTGGACCTGCTCGGCCTTCTTGCCTTCCGGTAGCGCCACCAACGCCACGAACCGGGTGGTGCGCTCCACCAGGGTGGCCACTGCACTGGGCAGCTTGCCCAAGACGAGGTCGCCCTCCCAGTGCCCGGGGACCGCCCGGTCGGTGGCCTCGGCGGGTCGTTCGGAGATCGGGACCATCCCGTGCAGCTGCCCCCGCCCGGAGGGAAGCTTGGCCCCGCGCGGGTGCCGGGTCGCCCGACCGGTGCGCAACGACCGGGTCAACTCACGGGCCAACCCGCCCCTGGCCTGCACGAACAAGGTCAGGTAGATCGTCTCGTGGGAGACCCGCATCGCCTCATCGTCGGGGAAGTCCACGACCAAGCGTGACGCGATCTGCTGCGGTGACCACTCCAGGGCCAGCCCACGCTGCACTTCGGCGCGCAACCGGCCGTTGACTGCCAGCTTCGCCGGCTTGGGTCGCAGCGCCCGACGATCGGCCGCGGCATCGGCTGCTGCGGCCCGGTAGGCCTCCCGCCCGCCGTTGCGGGCCAGCTCCCGGCTGATCGTGGAGGGCTCGCGCCCCAACACACGCGCGATCGCCCGCACCGACGCCTCGGCGGCGATCCCGCGGCTGATCTCCTCCCGCTCGACCACGCTCAACGCCAGCGGCCCCCGCCGCCGCACCGCCGGTCGTCTACCACCACACGCCGTGACATGCCGGTGCACCGTGGCATGGGACAACCCCAACGACCGGCCGATCCCGCGCAGTGACTCACCAGCCCGCCACCGCGCCCACAACTGATCCTGCTGCTCCACCGACAACCCCACCGGACCACCCCTCAGACCACGACACCGTGATCATCTGCAGAGGCTGTTGCATCCACCCGTTGAGACCGCCGCGCTTCTCGTCAGGACCTCTGACGAGAAACGCCTTTCTCGTCGGCGTCGGGTCGGGGAGGGGCCGGGGGGAGGGGGGCTGGGATGATCGCGGGCGTGAGAGAGCAGAACCGGGCCGAGGTCGTGGTCGACCTCGACGCGATCGCCGCCAACACCGCAGCCCTGCGCGAGCGGGTCGGCCGGCCGCTGATGGCGGTGGTCAAGGCCGACGGGTACGGCCACGGGCTGGTCCCCGCCGCCCGGGCCGCGCTGGCCGGGGGCGCCGACGCGCTCGGGGTCACCGTGCTCGAGGAGGCACTCGCGCTGCGGGCCGCCGGGGTCACCGCGCCGGTGCTGTCCTGGCAGCACGCCCCGGGGGAGGACTACGCGGCCGGGCTCGCCGCCGACGTCGAGCTGTCGGTCAACGCGGGGTGGGCACTGGCCGAGGTCGTGGACGCCGCCCGGGCCACCGGCCGCACCGCCCGGGTGCAGCTGTTCGTCGACACCGGGCTCTCCCGCGAGGGCGCGACCCCCGCCGACTGGCCCGGGCTGGTGGCCGCCGCCGTCCGGGCGCAGGAGGACGGCGACGTCGTCGTCACCGGGCTGTGGAGCCACCTCGCCTACGCCGACGCCCCCACCCACCCGACGATCGCCGCCCAGGTCGCGGTCTTCGAGGAGGCCACCGCGCTGGCCCGTGAGGCCGGTCTGACCGAGGCGCGGCGGCACCTGGCGAACTCCGCGGCCACCATCGCGCTGCCGCACACCTGGTACGACATGGTCCGCCCGGGCGTCGCGGTGTACGGCCTGGACCCGCTCGGTGGCGACCCGGCGCAGTACGGCCTGCGCCCGGCGATGACCGTGCGCGCCCGCGTCGCGCTCACCAAGCGGGTGCCCGCCGGCACCGGGGTCAGCTACGGCCACACCCACCACACGGTCGCCGAGACCACCCTGGCGCTGGTGCCGGTCGGGTACGCCGACGGCGTGCCGCGGGCCGGTGGCAACCGGGCGCCGGTGCTCGCCGGCGGCGTACAGCGGACCATCGCCGGCCGGGTCTGCATGGACCAGTTCGTGCTCGAGGTCGGGGACGACGCGATCGCCCCCGGCGACGAGGTCGTGCTGTGGGGCCCCGGCGACGCCGGCGAGCCCACCGCGCAGGACTGGGCCGACGTGCTGGACACCATCCACTACGAGCTGGTCACCCGGGTCGGCGGACGTTTCACCCGGGTGCACACCGGCAGCGCGGGGGTGCCGGCGTGAGCCAGCACCCCACCCCGAAGACGGTCGGCATCCTGGGCGGGGTGCTCGGGCTGGCCGCGGCCGGCGCCGCGGTGGGCGTCGCCGTCACCCGGGCGGCCGGTCGACGGGTCACGGCCGCCCAGCTCGGCCCGGCCGCCGAGCTGGGGACGATCGAGCCCACCGACCGGCCCGAGGCAGTGCAGCGCGAGGACGACCCGCTGGGCACCGCCAGCCGGGCGGCGGACACCACCGCCCTCGTGCAGACCCCGGACGGCGTGCTGCTGTCGGTGGAGGAGGTCGGCCCGCAGGACGCGCCCCTGACCGTCGTCTTCGTGCACGGCTACTGCCTGTCGATGGCGTCCTGGACGTTCCAGCGCCGGGACCTCGGAGCCGCGGTGGCCACCGCGAACGGGCACCGGCCCGACGCCCGGCTGGTCTTCTACGACCAGCGCGGGCACGGCTCCTCCGGGCGCGGTCCGGCCGAGCACTCCACGATCGACCAGCTCGCCGACGACCTCGTCGCCGTCCTGGACGCGCGGGCGCCGCGCGGACCGGTCGTGCTCGTCGGGCACTCGATGGGCGGCATGACGGTGCTGTCGCTGGCCGCCCGCCGGCCCGACCTGTTCGGCGGCCGGGTGGTCGGGGTCGGTCTGGTGTCCACCTCGAGTGGCGGCCTGTCCGACCTGAGCTTCGGGCTGCCGCACCTGCTCACCCGGTTCAGCGCCGCGGTCTTCCCGATCGCCGGCTACACCATGCGGCACCGGCCGCAGTGGGCCGAGCGCACCCGCCGGGTGGCCCGCGACGTCGTCTCGGCGGTCGTCAAGACGATGTCCTTCGCCGGGCCGGACGTCGACCCCGCCCTGGTGCGCTACGTGGACGCGATGATCGCCGGCACCCCGGTGGACGTGATCGGCGAGTTCTACCCGGCCATCGCCGGCCTGGACGCCAGCGCCGCCATCGAGCCGCTGACCCGGGTGCCCGTCCTGGTGCTCGGCGGCGATGCGGACAAGCTCATCCCGCAGGGCCACAGCGACCGCATCGTGGCCCGCATCGAGGAGGCCGGCACCCCCGACGCCCCGCCGGACCTGGAGTACGTCGTCGTCCCGGACAGCGGACACCTGGTGCTGCTGCAGCACCCCGCCGAGGTCACTGCGGCGGTCACCCGGCTGCTGCGCCGCGTGGGACAGCGGGCCCGCTCGTGAGACGGGTGCTGCCCACCCCGGCCGACACGCACGCCCTCGGCGTGGAGCTCGCGGGGCTGCTACGTGCCGGGGACCTGGTGCTGCTGGCCGGGCCGCTGGGCGCCGGCAAGACCGCACTGACCCAGGGCATCGGCGCCGGGCTGGGCGTGCCCGGCGCGGTCACCTCGCCGACCTTCGTGCTGGCCCGGGTGCACCGCGGTGGACGCGTGCCGCTCGTGCACGTCGACGCCTACCGGCTGGGCTCGGTCGCCGACGTCGACGACCTGGACCTCGACGCCTCCGCCGACGAGGCGGTCACCGTCGTGGAGTGGGGGCACGGGCTGGTCGAGCAGCTGGCCGACGAGCACCTGGTCGTCGGGCTGAGCAGGGCCGACGACGACGTGCGCACCGCCGAGCTGGTGCCGCACGGGCCGTCCTGGACCGCCCGGCTCGCCGAGCTGCCCGACCGCCCGCAGCGCCGTCGGGCGACCGTGCGGGTGCTGCTGCTGGACGACCACGACCGGGTGCTCCTGTTCCGGGACAGCGACACCGGGACGACGCCGGTGTCGACCTGGTGGATGACGCCCGGCGGCGGCATCGAGGACGGCGAGGACGAGCTGACCGCCGTCGTCCGGGAGCTCGCCGAGGAGACCGGGCTGGACGTCGACCCCGCGCAGGTGCTGGGCCCGGTCGCCCGCCGACGGGTCCGGCACGGGTACTCCGACCAGGTCGTGGACCAGGCCGACGTGTTCTACGTCGTCCGGGTGCCGGCGTTCGACGTCTCGGTGGCCGGCCACACCGAGGACGAGCAGCGCACCCTGCTGGGCCACCGCTGGTGGACCCGGGAGGAGCTGGCCTCGGCGGCCGAGCCCGTGTGGCCGGTGCTGCTCCCCGAGCTCTGGGACCTCGCCGACGACCCCGCCGCCTGGCCCCGCGAGCTGCCCGACGTCGAGGAGTCCACCCGCGCCTGACCCGGCGGCGACTAACCTGACTCGTCGTGCTCGTCCTGGCGCTCGACACCGCGACCCCGACCCTCGTGGTCGGGCTCGCCGCGACCGGCCCGGACGGCCGGGTGCTCGCCGAGACCGCACTGGCCTCGGGCACCCGGCACGCCGAGCTGCTGACCCCGACGGTCACCGCGGTGCTCGCCGAGGCCGGCGTGACCCTGACCGACGTCGGTGCGCTGGTCGTCGGTCTGGGCCCGGGGCCCTACACCGGGCTTCGGGTCGGGATCGTCACCGCCGCCGCGCTGGGTGACGCCCTCGGGCTGACCGTGCACGGGGTCTGCAGCCTGGACGCGGTCGGCTCCGGTGCCCGGGTGGTCGTCACCGACGCCCGGCGCAAGGAGGTGCACTGGCGGGCCTTCGACGACGCCGGCGCACCGACCACCGAGCCCGGGGTCGGCCGGCCCGAGGAGCTCGAGCTGCCCGACCTGCCGCTGGTCGGCGACGTCCGGTTCGCCGAGCGGCTGGGCCGCGGCGTGACCGCCGCCGAGGTGTCCACCGCCGGGCTGGTGCGCACCGCGGGCCCGCTGCTCGAGCGCCCCCCGGCGCCGCTCGTCCCGCTCTACCTGCGCCGCCCCGACGCCGTCCCCAACGTGGTGCGCAAGCCGGTGACCCGGTGATCGGGCTGCGTCCGATGACCCGCGAGGACCTCACCGCCGTGATGCGGCTGGAGGAGGAGCTCTTCGCCCCCGACACCTGGACCCGCGCGATGTACCTGGAGGAGCTCGGGATGCCCGACACCCGCAGCTACACCGTGGCCGTCGAGGGCGACGAGGTGCTCGGGTACGCCGGGCTGATCGCCTACCCCGACGAGGCGCACGTGGCCACCATCGGGGTCACCGGCACCCGGCAGG
This sequence comes from Geodermatophilaceae bacterium NBWT11, assembly GCA_014218215.1. Classification (NCBI taxonomy): domain Bacteria; kingdom Bacillati; phylum Actinomycetota; class Actinomycetes; order Geodermatophilales; family Geodermatophilaceae; species Geodermatophilaceae bacterium NBWT11. The sequence goes on along the minus strand of CP043652.1, from coordinate 1,136,544 downwards.
GCCAGGGCATCGGCGGCCGGCTGCTGGACGCGCTGCTCGCCGAGGCCGACACCCGGTCACCGGTCGTGCTGCTGGAGGTCCGGGCCACCGACGAGGCCACCCAGGGCCTCTACGCCCGGCGCGGCTTCGTGCCGATCGGCGTGCGGCTGAACTACTACCCCAACAGCGGCGAGGACGCGGTGGTGATGAAGCGTGGCTGACACCCAGCCGCTCGTGCTGGGCTTCGAGACCAGCTGCGACGAGACCGGCATCGGCCTGGTCCGCGGGCAGACCCTGTTGTCCGACGCGCTCGCCACGTCGATGGCCGAGCACGAGCGCTTCGGCGGCGTCATCCCCGAGATCGCCTCCCGGGCCCACCTGGAGGCGATGGTCCCGACCGTGCACCGGGCGCTGGCCGACGCCGGGGTGGGGTTCGGCGACGTCGACGCGGTGGCGGTGACCAGCGGGCCCGGGCTCACCGGTGCGCTGCTGGTCGGGGTGGCCGCGGCGAAGGCGTACGCGCTGGCCCTGGGCGTGCCGCTGTACGGGGTCAACCACCTGGCCGCACACGTCGCGGTCGACGAGCTCGAGCACGGCCGGCTGGCCGAACCGAGCATCGCGATGCTGGTCTCCGGCGGGCACAGCTCCCTGCTCCTGGTGCCCGACCTCGCCCAGGACGTGCAGCCGCTCGGGCAGACCATCGACGACGCCGCGGGGGAGGCCTTCGACAAGGTCGCCCGGGTGCTCGGGCTGCCCTTCCCCGGCGGACCCCCGATCGACCGCGCCGCCCGCGACGGCGACCCGCGCTCCATCGCGTTCCCGCGCGGGCTCACCGGCCCCCGGGACGCGGCCTACGACTTCTCGTTCTCCGGGCTGAAGACCGCCGTGGCCCGCTGGGTCGAGACCCGCGAGCGGGCCGGGGAGCCCGTGCCGGTCGCCGACGTCGCCGCCGCGTTCCAGGAGGCCGTGGTCGACGTCCTCACCGCCAAGGCCGTGCGGGCCTGCCGCGAGCACGGCGTGGACCACCTCGTCATCGGCGGGGGAGTGGCCGCCAACAGCCGGCTGCGCGCGGTCGCCCAGGAGCGCTGCGACGCCGCCGGCATCGTGCTGCGGGTGCCCAGCCCCCGGCTGTGCACCGACAACGGCGCGATGGTCGCTGCGCTGGGCTCCCGGCTGGTCGAGGCCGGCGTCGCGCCGTCCGCCCCGGACCTGGGCGCCGACAGCTCGCTGCCGGTCACCGTGGTCTCCCGGTAGCCGGCTCGCACAGCAGCACGGTGGGGACGTCGAGGACCCGGGTGACCACGACGACCGCGTGCCCGTCGCCCCGCCCGCGCAGCTGCCTGACCAGCGCCTCGGGCTCCACCGCCGAGCCGCGCTTCTTCACCGTCACGCTGCCGACGCCGCGCTCGCGCAGCAGCGCCTTGACCCGCTTCACGGCGAAGGGCAGCACGTCGGTGACCCGGTAGGAGCTGACCCAGGGGGAGTCGGTGGCCGCGTCGGAGGTCAGGTAGGCGATCTGCGGGTCGACCAGGGTGGCGTCCAGCTCCGCGGCCACCGTCGCGACCAGGCCGGACCGGATGACGGCGGGGTCGGGCTCGTGCAGCCACTCCCGGACGGCGGCCACCGGTGCCCGGCCGGGGTCGTCGTCGGCGGTGAGCTCGTGCCAGGTGCCCGCGCGCAGCTGGGTCGCCCGCCGCCAGGTCGTTGACACGCCCCGCCCCCACAGCAGGGCCTCGACGATCGAGCCGCCGACCGACACCCACTCGGCCTCGACGCCGTCGGGCACGCGCTCGTGGTCCAGCCCCGGCGCCACCTTGACGACGCAGGTGGGCACCGCGTCGAGCAGGGCGGTCACGGTGGACCAGGGCGGGGACCAGCCGTCGGGGTCCAGCACCCGGCGCCCGTCCGCCCGCCGGGCCGGATCGAGGACCGCGGCCTCGCAGTCGGCCACCCGCCCCTCGTGGGCGGCAGCCACCAGGTCGACGACGTCGGCGTCGCGGACCGTCACCCCGGTGAGCCCGAGGGCCGCGGCGTTGAGCGTGGTGAGCTCGCGGGCGACCGGGTCCCGGTCCACCGCGGTCACCCGGGCGCCGGCCCGGGCCAGCGCCACGGTGTCGGTGCCCGAGGCGCAGCCCAGGTCGGCCACGGTGGCGGCGCCGCCGGCGAGGAGCCGGGCGGCCCGCCGGTCGGCCAGCTCGGGGCGGCCGGCCTGCTCCAGGGCGTCGCCGGTGAACAGCAGCCGGTCGGTGTCGGCCCCGAACGCGGGCCGGGCCTTCTCCCGCTGCCGGGCCACCCCCCACGCCGGGTTGCCGACCTCGGGACCGAACTCGGCGCGCAGCCGGGACAGCGCGGTCACCACGTCGGTGCGGCTGGCCAGCAGCTCCCCGGCCCGGGAGAGCGCCGCCGTGCCCGCCGGGGTGGCCAGCGCGTGCAGCTGCCGGAGGGTCTCCGCGGTCTCGTCGTCGCTGGCCACGACGCACAGCCTCGCCCACGGTCCCCCGCGGCGCGCGACCCGCTTGAGGGGCTGGCACTCGCATGGGTAGAGTGCCAATCGACACGGGCCGGGCCTGACCCCCGCGACGGCAGACCCCGGCCCCCGTGCCACAGCATCAGCAGCACCGCACCACCCACTCACGCCACTGCTCGACGAACCGAAGGGGGAGTCACCACGTGACCACCGCCACCAAGGTCAGCATCAAGCCGCTGGAGGACCGCGTCGTGGTCCAGGCCAACGAGGCCGAGACCACCACGGCCTCCGGTCTGGTCATCCCGGACACCGCCAAGGAGAAGCCCCAGGAGGGCACCGTCATCGCGGTCGGCCCCGGTCGCATCGACGACAACGGCAACCGCGTCCCCCTGGACGTCAACGTGGGCGACGTCGTCGTCTACTCGAAGTACGGCGGCACCGAGGTGCGTTACGCCGGCGAGGACTACCTCGTGCTCTCGGCCCGCGACCTGCTGGCCGTCGTCGTCAAGTGATGTAAGGACCCCCTCAACCCCCGCACGCCGCTCCGCGACGCGCGGGGCCCCTACGAGGGGGCCGTTCCAGCAGCTCCCGTTCCACCGAACCGCCCCGGGCGACCCGAGCACCACCGGGTCCCGGGGCGGTTCGCGTCCCACCCCCAGAACCTGCGATCGAGAGGTCCCCATGCCCAAGATCATCCACTTCGACGAGGACGCCCGGCGTTCCCTCGAGCGCGGCGTCGACAAGCTCGCCGACGCCGTCCGCGTGACCCTCGGCCCCCGTGGCCGCAACGTGGTCATCGACAAGAAGTTCGGCGCCCCGACGATCACCAACGACGGCGTCACCATCGCCCGTGAGGTCGACCTCGAGGACCCCTTCGAGAACCTCGGCGCGCAGCTGGCCAAGAACGTCGCCACCAAGACCAACGATGTCGCCGGCGACGGCACCACCACCGCCACCGTGCTCGCCCAGTCCCTCGTCCACGAGGGCCTGCGCAACGTCACCGCCGGGGCCAACCCGACCGCGCTGGGCCGGGGCATCCACGCCGCCGTCACCGCGGTGCAGGCCGCCCTCGACGCCGCCGCGATCCCGGTCGACGACCGTCGTTCGATCTCCGGCGTCGCCACCATCTCCGCCCAGGACTCCGTCATCGGCGACCTGATCGGCGAGGCGATGGAGAAGGTCGGCAAGGACGGCGTCATCACCGTCGAGGAGTCCAACACCATGGACACCGAGCTGGTCGTGACCGAGGGCCTGGCCTTCGACAAGGGCTACCTGTCGCCCTACTTCGTCACCGACCAGGAGTCGATGGAGGCCGTCCTCGACGACGCCCTCCTGCTGCTCGTGGCCGGCAAGGTCTCCGCGCTGGCCGACCTGCTCCCGCTGCTGGAGAAGGTGCTGGGCTCCGGCGCCCGCCCGCTGCTGATCGTGGCCGAGGACGTCGAGGGCGAGGCGCTCTCGACCCTGGTCGTGAACTCCATCCGCAAGACCATCAAGGTCGTCGCGGTGAAGTCCCCCTTCTTCGGGGACCGCCGCAAGGCCTTCATGCAGGACCTCGCCATCGTCACCGGCGGCCAGGTCGTGTCCGAGGACGTCGGGCTCAAGCTGTCCGACGTCGGCCTCGAGGTGCTCGGCACCGCCCGTCGCGTCACCGTCACCAAGGACGACACCGTCCTGGTCGACGGCGGCGGGCAGCCCACCGCGGTCTCCGAGCGGGTCGCCCAGATCCGCCGCGAGATCGAGGACACCGACTCCGACTGGGACCGTGAGAAGCTCCAGGAGCGCCTGGCCAAGCTCGCCGGCGGCATCGGCGTCATCCGCGTGGGTGCCGCGACCGAGGTCGAGATGAAGGAGAAGAAGCACCGCATCGAGGACGCGATCGCCGCGACCCGCGCTGCGGTGGAGGAGGGCGTCGTCCCCGGTGGTGGCTCCGCCCTGGTGCACGCCGCCACCGCGATCGACGGGCTCTCCCTCTCCGGGGACGAGCTCACCGGCGCACGGTCGGTCCGCAAGGCCCTGGACGCCCCGCTGACCCAGATCGCCTCCAACGCCGGCTTCGAGGGTGCGGTCGTCGTCGGCCGCGTCCGCGAGCTCGGCACCGGCCGAGGCTTCAACGCCGCGACCGGCGAGTACGGCGACCTGGCCGCCCAGGGCGTCATCGACCCGGTCAAGGTCACCAAGGCCGCCCTCGGGCACGCCGCCTCGATCGCCGCGATGATCCTGACGACGGACTCCGCGGTCGTCGAGGCTCCCGAGGAGAGCCTCGGGAACGCCGGCGGTGGGCACCACACCCACGGCCACGGCGGCGGGCACGGGCACAGCCACTAAGGACCTCGTCGCCCCCCACCTCACGCTCCGCGCGGGGTGGGGCCCTGCGACGAGGCCTGCGGCTGGTTGCTCGTCGACCTGAGCGGCCAGCTGCTGCAACGACGAGAGGGCCGGTCGACCATCCGTGGTCGACCGGCCCTCTCGGGGTTCTGGGGGGACCTCACGGTCCCGGGTGGGGCGGCGTCAGACGCCGGCGGCCACCGGGGCGGGCTCGGAGGCGATGAGCCGGGTGCGCTCCTCCTCGCTCATGCCGCCCCACACGCCGTAGGGCTCGCGGACGCTGAGCGCGTGCTTGAGGCAGGCGTCGATCACGGGGCAGGTGCCGCAGACGGCCTTGGCGGCAGCCTGGCGACGGGCGCGGGCAGGGCCACGCTCACCGTCGGGGTGGAAGAACAACGACGTGGACTCGCCACGGCAGGAACCGTGCAGTTGCCAGTCCCAGACCTCGGCGACAGGCGTGGGCAGACGGCGGATGTCGGCCATGTGGACCCTCCTCGGCTCGTTGAGCCGGGGGTGCTGCCCGGCTCGCTCCAGGCAACTGCCCCGGGCAGATCCCGGTCAAACGCAACTCGATCATGCTTTCTGTTGCGGGGTCGCCAGAGCTGTGCGAGGCGTCCGGATGGACCCGTCCAGCTGCACAGCGGGTCACGCCCCCCGCCGGCGCATCCCACCGAACGTGTGCTCCTCACTCCGGAGGGTGACACCCGCTGTCCTCCACCCCTCGAGTGGATCAAGGTGGTCCTCGGGCCTGCCGACCACCGGGTGGGGGACCCCGGACCACCCGTGTGGTGGAAACCGGGTCCTCGCCGTCCGGAACCCCCGGCGCAGCGACAGGAGCAGACGTGATCGAGGACAGGACCAGGACCGGCGTGAACGGCGGCAGTGCCACGGCGACCGCCGGCGGTGCCGTGGTGTGGGTGTTCGACGAACGACGGCGGGTGCGCGACGACGTCGCCTCGCGCCTGGTCGCGCTCTCCTTCGTCGGCCGGGTCGAGGCCGTCGGCGACAGCGCCTCCCTGCTGGCCCGGCTGGCCACCCGTCAGCCCGACGTGCTGCTGGTGGGCACCCAGCGGGCGACCGACAACGGCCTCGCCGTCGCCACCCAGGTGCTCCGCGCGCACCCCGGGCTCTCGGTGCTCGTCCTCGGCGCCCCCGACGACGCCGAGACCGTCCGGGCGGCCGTCTCCTTCGGCGCCCGCGGCTACCTGCGCTGGGACGCCTCGCCCGTCGAGATGGGCCTGGGCCTGTCCCGCGCGGGACTGCGCGCCGAGCCCGGCCGTGCGCCGCACAGCGGACCGCTCTCCACCGTCGGGGCGTCCTCCGCGCCGGCCGGCCCCGGGTGGAGCGGCTCCAGCGCGCTCGCCGGCGCGGGCCCCACCACCGTGCGCGCCGCCGTCCGGGCCGACGTCCCGGCCGTCAGCCTGTCCGTCCGCGAGATGCAGGTGCTCACCGGCATGAGCCAGGGCAAGTCCAACGCCCAGATCGGCCGCGAGCTCTACCTGTCCGAGGACACCATCAAGACCCACGCCCGCCGGCTGTTCCGCAAGCTCGGCGCCAAGGACCGCGCCGAGGCCGTCGCCAGCGGCTTCCGCCGCGGCATGATGAGCTGATCAGCCCTCGCGGGAGTGGCGCCCCTTCGGGGGACCGTCGGTGGGCTCGTCGGCCTCGGCCCGCGCGGCCTGGCCGTCGGCGTACCCGCTGGCGTAGTCCCAGCTGACGTAGTCGTCGGGGTCGGGGTCGAAGGGCGGCTCGTGCCGACCGGTCTGGCCCTCGTCGAGGAGCTGGCGCAGGTTGGCCTGCATCAGGGCCCAGTCGACGTGGTGCTCCTCGTCGCAGTCCGGGCAGTCCACGACGATGCCCTTGACCCCGGTGGGCTCCAGCAGGGCACGGAAGACCTCCAGCTCGGCGAGGTCGTCGAGCACCCCGGCGCGCTCCTCCATCGTCAGCGGGGGAGGCGGCGGCTGGTCGGCCGTGTCGTCGGTCCCGAACGCGTCGTCCCACGAGGTCACCGACCCAGCCTAGGCGTCCTCGGGGTGTGACCGACCCGGCAGCCTACGATCGGGCACGGTCCTCGCGCGCCGTCCCGGCGCCACCACCACCAGGCGAGAGGTGGCGGCACCCCATGTCGGCCAGCCCCACGAACGACTCGGTCCCCGAGCTCCCGGCCAAGTTCGCCCCCCTGGGGCTGACCTACGACGACGTCCTGCTCGTCCCCGGCCCCTCCGACGTCGTGCCCGCCGAGGTGGACACCAGCACCTTCCTCACCCGCGGCATCCGGCTGTCCATCCCGCTGGTCTCCAGCGCCATGGACACCGTCACCGAGGCCCGGATGGCCATCGCGATGGCCCGCGCCGGCGGCGTCGGCATCCTGCACCGCAACCTCGCCGCCGAGGAGCAGGCCGGTCAGGTCGACCTGGTCAAGCGCTCGGAGTCCGGGATGATCACCAACCCGGTGACCTGCTCCCCGGACAACACCCTCGGCGAGGTCGACGCGCTCTCGGGTCGCTACCGCATCTCCGGGGCCCCCGTGGTCGACGCCGACGGCGTGCTGGTCGGCATGGTCACCAACCGCGACATGCGCTTCGAGAGCGACCAGCACCGGCTGGTGCGCGACGTGATGACCCCGTTGCCGCTGGTCACCGCCCCGGTCGGCGTCGACGGGGAGACCGCGCTCGCCCTGCTCCGCCAGCACAAGATCGAGAAGCTGCCGCTGGTCGACGAGGCCGGCCGGCTGCGTGGGCTGATCACCGTCAAGGACTTCGTCAAGCGCGACCAGTACCCCAACAGCACCAAGGACGCCGACAACCGCCTGGTCGTCGGCGCCGCCCTGGGCGTCGGCGAGGACGCCTACAAGCGCGCCGGGCTGCTCGTGGACGCCGGCGTCGACGTCCTCGTCGTGGACACCGCGCACGGCCACCAGCGTGCGGTGCTCGAGATGGTCGCCCGGGTCAAGAAGGACTTCGGCGTCCAGGTGGTCGGCGGCAACGTGGCCACCCGCGCCGGCGCCCAGGCGCTCATCGACGCCGGTGTGGACGGCGTGAAGGTCGGGGTCGGCCCGGGCTCGATCTGCACCACCCGCGTCGTGGCCGGGGTCGGGGTCCCGCAGGTGACCGCGGTCTACGAGGCCTCGCTGGCCGCCAAGCCGGCCGGTGTCCCGGTCATCGCCGACGGCGGGCTGCAGTACTCCGGTGACATCGCCAAGGCACTCGTCGCCGGCGCCGACACCGTGATGCTCGGCAGCCTGTTCGCCGGGGTCGAGGAGGCCCCGGGTGAGCTGGTCTTCATGAACGGCAAGCAGTACAAGTCCTACCGCGGGATGGGCAGCCTGGGCGCGATGCAGAAGCGCGGCAACCAGTCCTACAGCCGGGACCGCTACTTCGCCGACGACGTGCTCAGCGACGACAAGCTCGTCCCCGAGGGCATCGAGGGCCAGGTGCCCTACCGCGGCATGCTCTCCGGCGTCGCCCACCAGCTCGTCGGTGGCCTGCGTGCCGCGATGGGCTACGCCGGTGCCGCGACCGTCGCCGACCTGCAGGAGCGCGGTCAGCTGACCCGCATCACCGCGGCCGGGCTGACCGAGAGCCACCCGCACGACATCCAGATGACCGTCGAAGCTCCCAACTACAGGGCCCGGTGACCGTTCGTGCCAGTGCGTGACAACGTCGAGATCGGGCTGAACCGCTTCGCCCGCCGCGGCTACGACCTCGACGAGGTGTCCATCGTCCCCAGCCGTCGCACCCGGGACGTCGACGACGTCTCGACCGCGTGGCAGATCGACGCCTTCCGCTTCGAGATCCCGCTGGTCGCCAGCCCCTCGGACGCCGTGATGAGCCCGGCCACCGCGATCGGCGTCGGGCAGGCCGGGGGGCTCGGGGTGCTCAACGCCGAGGGCCTCTGGACCCGCTACGAGGACCCGACCGACGTCTACCGCCAGCTGCGCGACGCCGCCGGCGAGGGGACGTCGACCACCGCCCTGCTGCAGCAGCTGTACGCCGAGCCGGTCAAGCCCGACCTGATCACCGCCCGGGTGAAGGAGCTGCGCGAGTCCGGGGTGACCAGCGCGGTGCGGATCAGCCCGCAGCACACCGCCGCTCTCGCCCCGGCCGTGCTCGCCGCCGGGGTCGACCTGCTGGTCATCCAGGGCACGATCGTGTCCGCCGAGCACGTCACGACCCAGGGCGACTCCCTGAACCTCAAGGAGTTCATCGCCGACCTCGACGTCCCGGTGATCGTCGGCGGGGCCGCGGACTACCAGACCACCCTGCACCTGATGCGCACCGGCGCCGCCGGCGTCATCGTCGGCATCGGTGCCGACAGCGCCTCCACCGGTGACGCCGTCATGGGCGTGCGGGTGCCGCTGGCCACCGCGATCGCCGACGCCGCCGCGGCCCGCCGGGACTACCTCGACGAGACCGGTGGCCGTTACGTGCACGTCATCGCCAACGGGCGGATCGAGACCTCCGGCGCCATCGCCCGGGCACTGGCCTGCGGTGCCGACGCCGTCCAGGTCGGCGAGCCGTTGCGCGCGGCGACCGAGGCCCCGGCCGGCGGCGCGTGGTGGGACTCCGTCGCGGCGCACCCGCGGCTGCCCCGCGGCGAGGTGTCCGCCCCGGTCACCACGACCGCCCCGCTGGAGCAGGTGCTGCACGGCCCGGCCCTGGACTCCGACGGGCGCACCAACCTGTTCGGCGCGCTGGCCCGCACGATGGCCAAGACCGGCTACCGGGACCTCAAGGAGTTCCAGCGGGTCGACCTGGTCATCGGGGGTTGAGCATGGACTTCCCGACCGTCCTGGTCGTCGACTTCGGCGCCCAGTACGCCCAGCTGATCGCCCGCCGGATCCGTGAGGCCGGGGTCTACTCCGAGCTCGTGGGCTCCGACGTGCCGGTGGAGGAGATCCTGGCCCGCAAGCCGGCCGCGATCGTGCTCTCCGGCGGCCCGTCCAGCGTGTACGCGACCGGTGCGCCGCAGGTCGACCCGGCGCTGTTCGAGGCCGGCGTCCCGGCGTTCGGCATCTGCTACGGCTTCCAGGCCATGGCGCAGAGCCTCGGCGGCACCGTGGCCCACACCGGCGACCGGGAGTACGGCGGCACCCCGCTGACCGTGACCACCGGCAACCGGCTCTTCGGGGAGACCCCGCTGGAGCAGTCGGTGTGGATGAGCCACGGCGACGCGGTCTCCGCCGCCCCGCCCGGGTTCACCGTCACCGCCACCTCCACCGGCGCCCCGGTCGCGGCCTTCGAGGACGTCGACCGCCGGCTCGCCGGGGTCCAGTTCCACCCCGAGGTGAAGCACACCGCGCACGGCCAGACCGTGCTCGAGCACTTCCTGTTCGACATCGCGGGCCTGGAGAAGACCTGGACGATGGCCAACGTCGTCGAGGAGCAGGTCGCGGCGATCACCGCCCAGATCGGTGACAAGCGGGCACTGTGCGCGCTGTCGGGCGGGGTGGACTCCGCCGTCGCCGCAGCGCTGGTCCAGCGGGCCATCGGCGACCGGCTCACCTGCGTCTACGTCGACCACGGGCTGATGCGCGAGGGCGAGACCGAGCAGATCGAGCGGGACTTCGTCGCCATCACCGGCGTCGACCTGCGCGTCGTCGACGCCCGCGAGCAGTTCCTCGGTGCCCTGGCCGGGGTCAGCGACCCCGAGCAGAAGCGCAAGATCATCGGCCGGGAGTTCATCCGGGTGTTCGAGGCGGCCGCGACCGACGTCGTAGCCGACGCCTCGGCCCACGGGGAGACCGTGGAGTTCCTCGTCCAGGGGACGCTGTACCCCGACGTCGTCGAGTCCGGCGGCGGCACCGGGACGGCGAACATCAAGAGCCACCACAACGTCGGTGGCCTGCCCGAGGACCTGACCTTTTCCCTGGTCGAGCCGCTGCGCACCCTGTTCAAGGACGAGGTGCGCGAGGTCGGGGTGCAGCTCGGGCTGCCCGAGTCGATGGTCTGGCGCCAGCCGTTCCCCGGCCCGGGCCTCGGCATCCGGATCGTCGGCGAGGTGACCGCCGACCGGCTGGACACCCTGCGCAAGGCCGACGCGATCGCCCGCGCCGAGCTCACCGCCGCCGGGCTGGACCGGGAGATCTGGCAGTGCCCGGTCGTGCTGCTGGCCGACGTCCGCTCCGTCGGCGTCCAGGGCGACGGCCGTACCTACGGCCACCCGGTCGTGCTGCGCCCGGTCTCCAGCGAGGACGCGATGACCGCTGACTGGACCCGGCTGCCCTACGACGTGCTGGCGAGGATCTCGACCCGGATCACCAACGAGGTGGCCGAGGTCAACCGGGTGGTTCTGGACGTGACCAGCAAGCCCCCGGGCACGATCGAGTGGGAATGAAGGACCCCCTCGCCCCCCACGACGCGCTCCGCACGCCGCGGGGCCCTGCGAGGGGGCCGTTCCATCCGGTCACCTTCTCTTGCGGAGCTCGCTGACGAGGAGGGCGATGCCGGCCAGGACGAGGAGGACGGCGATCGCGCCACCGCCGAAGACCCAGCCCGGCAGGTCGACGCCGGTCATCCCGATGACCGCGACGAGGGCGAAGACCACGCCCGCCACCAGGGCGACCACGTCGGGGCGCTTCTCCTGCGGGGGCACCGGCGCCGCGGGAGCGGCCCAGGTGTCGCCGAGGACGGCGGTGTCGCGGGTGGGCGGGACGGCGGTCGCGAACTGCTCGGTGGGGTGCACGGGGTTCTCCTGAGGGGTGTCGGTGCGGCGGCTGGGGTCGAACGGCTCAGCCACGGGACACCTCGACGTCGCCGATGCCGGACTCGATGGTCAGCACGATCTCCGGGCTGTCGTCCCCGGTCCACGGGTCGGACCCGGTGCCCGCGAAGGTGCCGCCCGAGCTCTGGCCGAACACGTCGGCCTCGCCCAGCCCGTTCGACACGCTGACCCGGACGTCGGCCGACGCGGGCACCAGCACCTCGACGTCACCGACGCCGGCGTTGATCGTGGTCGTGATCGGCCGGTCGAGGTCGGCGAGGTCGATCCGGGTCAGGTCCAGGGTGACGTCGCCGACCCCCGACTCGTAGCGGGTCTGGACGGCGTCCGCGGTCCGCGGGATCGACGTCCGGTCCCCGACGCCGCCCCGGCCGCCGGCGTCCGATCGCCAGCTGCCCCCGGTCGCCGAGGCGACCAGCAGCGCGAAGGACAGCAGCACGCCCAGGGCGATCAGCGGGCCACGGGCCGCGCGGCCCGGGGCGAAGGCGCCGACCCCGAGCCCGACGCCGACCACCAGCAGCGCCGCGCCCAGGAAGGCGACGGCGCCGGGGTCCCAGGACGTCGTCCGGGCCAGCAGGGCCATCAGCCCGACCACGATGAGCAGCACCGCGACGGTGATCCCGGGGACCGGTGACCGCGGGCCGACCGGTTCGGCGGCAACCGGTGCGGGTGCGCCGTCCCGGCGGCGGGGCATGAGCAGCCACAGCAGCAGGTACACCAGGATCCCGGTGCCCCCGGCGAAGGTCAGCGCGACGAACCCGACCCGCCAGAGCAGGGTGTCGATGCCGGTGTAGTCCGCCAGCCCACCGCTGACCCCGCCGAGCACCTTGTCGGTCCGGCTGCGGCGCAGCGGGGGCCGCAGGCCGTCACCCCGCGGCGGGGGCGGCGGGCCGGAAGGGGTCTCGGCGGCCGGGGGGAGCAGGGGAGGAGGGGCTGCACTGGTCATGCCGACGACACTGCCGCCGCCGGGGCCCGCCCGGTATCGGGGAACCCCCTGACCCGACCCTGGTTCCCGGCGCGGCGCGGGGTCCGGGTGTCCACCGGTACCGCGGTCGGGGGCACCGGTGCCACGATGATCACGTGACGACCCCGGGGACGACGACGCCGCCGCACGCCGGTGACGTCGCCACCGACCGGCCACCGCTGCTCCGCCCGCGGCGCGGCCGCTGGATCGGCGGGGTGGCCGTCGGCACCGCGGACCACCTGCGGCTGGACCCCGTCGTCGTCCGGATCGGCTTCGTGGTGCTGTCCCTGGGCGGGGTCGGGGTGGTCGCCTACGCGCTGCTGTGGCTCTTCGTCCGGGTCGCCCCCGCCGGTGCCGAACGCCCCCCGCCCCCGCCCCGGCTCACCCGCAGGCAGGGCGTCGGGCTCGGCCTGGTCGGGCTGGCCGTGCTCCTGCTGTCGACCCGGTTCGCCGACTGGGGCCGCGGGGACGTCGTCGTCCCGCTGCTGCTGGCCGGGGGCGGCCTGGCCGTCATCTGGTACCAGTTCGACGCCGACCGGACCACCAGCCGCGGCACCTCCCGCTGGGGCCTGGTGACCGGGGTGCTGCTCGCCGGCGGCGGGGTGGTCCTGCTGCTGGCCACCACCGGGCAGCTGGCCAACGCCCGCAACGGGTTCGCTGCGACCCTCGTCGTCCTGGTCGGCATCGTGCTGGCCACCGCCCCGCTGTGGCGTCGGCTGCTGGACTCCCGCGAGGCCGAGCGGGCGGCCCGGATCCGCTCCGAGGAGCGGGCCTCGGTCGCTGCGCACCTGCACGACTCGGTGCTGCAGACCCTCGCCCTGGTGCAGCGGCACGCCGCCGACCCCGCCCAGGTCACCCGGCTGGCCCGCGGGCAGGAACGCGAGCTGCGCGCCTGGCTCTACGCCCCGCAGACCGCGGCCGGTGGCACCTGGGCCGGGCTGGTCGACCGGCTGGTCGCCGAGGTCGAGGCCGACCACGCCGTCGCCGTCGACCCCGTCGTGGTCGGGGACGCCCCCGCCGACGAGGCCGTGACCGCTCTCGCCCAGGCCACCCGGGAGGCCGTCGTGAACGCCGCCAAGCACTCCGGTGCCACCACCGTCGCGCTCTACAGCGAGGTCACCCCCGGGGCGGTGACCGTCTTCGTCCGCGACCGGGGTGCCGGCTTCGACCCCGGGTCGGTGCCGGCGGACCGGCGCGGGCTGCGGGACTCCGTGGTCGGCCGGCTCCAGCGCATCGGCGGCACGGCGGTCGTGCACTCCCGGCCGGGGGAGGGCACCGAGGTGGAGTTGACGCTGCCCCGGGAGGCCTCGTGACCCGGGTCTTCCTCGTCGACGACCACGCCATGGTCCGGTCGGGCGTGCGGGCCGAGCTGGGGGACGCCGTCGAGGTGGTCGGCGAGGCCGCCGACGTCGCCGGGGCGGTGGCCGGGGTCCGCGAGACCCGCCCGGACGTCGTCCTGCTCGACGTGCACCTGCCCGGCGGCGGGGGCCGGACCGTGCTGGAGACCCTGCGCGGCGAGCTGCCCGACGTCCGCTGGCTGGCGCTGTCGGTGTCCGACGCCGCCGAGGACGTCATCGCCGTCATCCGGGCCGGCGCCCGCGGCTACGTCACCAAGACCATCTCCGGGCCCGACCTGCGGGACGCCGTCGCCCGGGTGGCCGAGGGGGACGTGGTGTTCTCCCCGCGGCTGGCCGGCTTCGTGCTCGACGCGTTCGCCTCCGGCGCTGCCGCTCCCGCACCGGAGCCCGACGTCGACCCCGGGCTGGACCTGCTGTCGGCCCGGGAGCGGGAGGTCATGCAGCTGCTGGCCCGCGGCTACACCTACCGGGAGATCGGCCAGCGGTTGTTCATCTCGGTCAAGACGGTGGAGTCGCACGCCTCGAACGTGCTGCGCAAGCTGCAGCTGTCCAACCGCAACGAGCTGACCAGGTGGGCTGTCACCCATCGCCTGCTGTAGTCCGGCCTCCCTCAGGGGCCCGCTGCGAGCGTGCGAGCAGTGGGGGGAGGGAGGTCCTTCTGCTAGGCGGTGAACACCACGTGGAAGGCCTCGGCGAGGCGGCCTTCGGGGAGGCCGTGGGTGCGTGCCGTCTGGCGCATCCAGCCGCCCACGAACTCGCGCAGCTGGCCCTCTGGCTGGTGCGCGACCTGGGTGACGTGCGACTCGAGTGCGGCGAACTTCTGCTCCACGACATCGGTCACGTCCACGGCGTGGTCGGCGCGCGGGCTGGCGCCCAGCCACACCTCCTCCACCGTCCAGGCGTCCAGGCCCTCCTCGGCCAGCAGCTCGGGGTGGGCGAAGGGGTTCCGCGCGTCGGGGTAGACCGCGCGCAGGGTCGACTCCCCGGTGGTCATGTGGTCGGGGTGGCTGGCGCCGATCCGGTCGTACATGCGCTCCGGGGACGACGTCAGCACGCGCTGGGGGCGCACCTGGCGGATGACCCGGCTGATGTCGCGGCGCAGGTCCAGGGTCAGCTCGAGCCGGCCGTCCGGGTAGCCCAGGAAGCGGACGTCGGTGACGCCCACGGCGGCGGCCGCGGCCCGCTGCTCGGCCTGGCGCAGCAGCGGCATCTCCTCGCGGGGGGTGTCGTCGAAACCGCCGGCGTCGCCGTCGGTGACGATGCAGTAGACGACCTCGGTGCCGGCCGCCGTCCAGGTCGCGACCGTGCCGGCGCTGCCGAAGTCGACGTCGTCGGGGTGGGCCAGGACGCAGAGCACCCGGTCGACGTGCGCGGCGGGCTGCTTCGGGGGCTGGGTCACGAGGGGCCAGGTTAGTCCGCGTTCAGAGGGCGCCGCGCCCGCGCCGCAGCAGCATCATCCCGAGCGTCGTGCCGTCGGCCGGGCCCAGCGCGTCGGAGAAGGCGGCCAGCACGGCCTGCTCGCGGGCCAGGGACAACCGGGTGCCCCCGGCGGCCCGCCGGAGCTGCCCGATCTCCCGGGACACCTCCAGCCGGCGCTGGACCTGCCGGATGATCTCGGCGTCGCAGGCGTCGATCTCCGCCCGCAGCTGCGCGATCCGCTCGGCGGGGGCGGTGGGCTCGGGGCCGGTGCTGGTCGGGGTGGTCACGAGGGTTCCTCCAGGTGGGGAGGCCCCACGACCCGGACACAGGAGAGCCCCGGGCTCGTGGGGCCCGGGGCTGTGTCGGTGAGCGGCTAGCTCGGCGAGACGGCGACCGGATCCCGGTGGCCGTAGGCAAACTCTCGTCGGCTGAGCACGGGGGGAGTCTGGCACAGCACCCGGCGCCGGGCCACACCCCTCCGCGCCGCTCCACGGACCCCGGTCGGCGTCGGTGCCCCGTCCTAGAGTGGGGAGGACATGAGCAGCCCCCAGACCTCCCTGCCGGGAACCGCGTCCCTGACCCGTCGTCCCTCCGGTCAGGTGGGCCGCGAACTCGAGCGGATGCTCGCCGGGCTGAACGTCCCGCAGCGCGAGGCGACCGTCCACGAGGGCACCCCGCTGCTCATCGTGGCCGGTGCGGGCTCGGGCAAGACCCGGGTGCTGACGCACCGGATCGCCTACCTGCTCGGGGCCCGGGGGGCCAACCCCGGCGAGATCATGGCGATCACCTTCACCAACAAGGCCGCCGGGGAGATGAAGGAGCGGGTGGCCCAGCTCGTGGGCCCGCGGGCCCGGGCGATGTGGGTGTCGACGTTCCACTCCATGTGCGTGCGCATCCTGCGCGCCGAGGCCGCCAAGCTCGGCATGAAGAGCTCGTTCACCATCTACGACCAGGGCGACTCGGTCCGGCTGATGACCATGGTCGCCCGCGACCTCGAGCTCGACGCCAAGCGCTTCCCCGGCCGCAGCCTGGCCGCACAGGTGTCGAACCTGAAGAACGAGCTGGTCGACGAGGAGTCCTTCGTCCCGCAGACCCCGCCGGAGAAGACGCTGGCCGAGGTCTACCGGCTGTACCAGCGGCGGCTGCGTGAGGCGCACGCGATGGACTTCGACGACCTGATCATGACCACGGTGAACCTGTTCCGCGCCTTCCCCGACGTCGCCGAGCACTACCGACGCCGGTTCCGGCACGTGCTGGTCGACGAGTACCAGGACACCAACCACGCCCAGTACGCCCTGGTGCGCGAGATCGTCGGCTACGGCGGGGGCCCGGTGCCCCCGGCCGAGCTGTGCGTCGTCGGTGACGCCGACCAGTCGATCTACGCCTTCCGGGGCGCCACGATCCGCAACATCGACGAGTTCGAGCGGGACTACCCCGAGGCCACCACGATCGTGCTGGAGCAGAACTACCGCTCCACCCAGCGCATCCTCAAGGCCGCCAACCAGGTCATCGCCCGCAACACCGCCCGCCGGCCCAAGAACCTGTGGTCCGACGCCGGCGACGGCGAGCTGATCGAGGGCTACGTCGGGGAGAACGAGCACGACGAGGCCGCCTGGGTCGCCGAGCAGATCGACGCGCTGGTCGACGAGGGCAAGGCCCAGCCCAAGGACATCGCGGTCTTCTACCGCACCAACAACGCCTCCCGGGTGTTCGAGGAGGTGTTCATCCGGGTCGGCATGCCCTACAAGGTGGTCGGCGGGGTGCGCTTCTACGAGCGCAAGGAGGTCCGCGACGCGCTGGCCTACCTGAAGGTGGTCAGCAACCCCACCGACGTCGTCAGCCTGCGCCGGGTGTTGAACACCCCCAAGCGCGGCATCGGCGACCGCGCCGAGGCGTGCGTGGAGCAGTTGGCTGACCGGGAGCGGATCGCCTTCGCCACCGCGCTGCGTCGGGCGGAGGACGCCCCGGGCCTGGCCACCCGGTCGCTGAAGAACATCAAGGAGTTCGTCTCCCTGCTCGAGGAGTTCGAGCACCTGCTGGCCACCGGGTCGGGGCCCAGCGCGCTGCTGGAGTCGATCCTGGAGCGCAGCGGCCTGCTCTCGGAGCTGGAGTCCTCCACCGACCCGCAGGACGAGGGCCGGGTCGACAACCTGCACGAGCTGGTCAGCGTGGCCGCCGAGTTCGAGGCGGTGAACCCCGAGGGCACCGTCACCGACTTCCTCGAGCAGGTCTCGCTGGTGGCCGACGCCGACCAGATCCCGGTCACCGGGGACGACGCTGGCGTGGTCACGATGATGACCCTGCACACCGCCAAGGGCCTGGAGTTCCCGGTCGTCTTCCTGACCGCGCTCGAGGACGGCGTCTTCCCTCACCTGCGGGCCCTCGGCGACCCCAAGGAGCTCGAGGAGGAGCGCCGGCTGGCCTACGTCGGGATCACCCGGGCCCGCGAGCGGCTGTTCCTGTCCCGGGCCACGGTGCGCACCAGCTGGGGACAGCCGGCGTACAACCCGCCGTCCCGGTTCCTCGACGAGCTGCCCGACGAGGCCCTGCACTGGACCGGCATCGACCCCAAGCCCAGCGCCCAGTACGGCTCAGCCCAGCAGCGGGTCGCGGCCACCGGGCTGTCCACCGGCGGTCTCCGGGGCGGGGTGGGAAACCGGAAGATCATCAGCGTGGACGTCGGGGACCGGGTCAGCCACGACGCCTTCGGCCTGGGCACCGTCGTCGAGGTCACCGGGGCGGCCGACAAGGCCCAGGCCACCGTCGACTTCGGCTCCAGCGGCACCAAGCGCCTGGTGCTGAGGTACGCCCCCCTCGTCAAGCTCTGACACGGCGGCCCGGCCGGCGGTCCCGATCGGCTGAGTGGGAGCCTCCGGCCCCCACTCAGCCGATCTCGATGCCCCGCTCCGACAGCCACTCCTGGGGGTCGATGGGGCGGCCGGTCATGGAGCCCTCGTGGATCTCGAAGTGCAGGTGCGGGCCGGTGGACTGGCCCTCGCTGCCGACCTTCGCGATGAGGTCGCCGGCGGAGACGACGTCCCCGGCCTCGACGAACAGGTACCGCATGTGGCCGTAGATCTCGACGTTGCCGTCGGCGTCCTGGATGTAGATGGCGTTGCCGTAGCCGCTGGCCGCACCGGCGCGCAGCACGACCCCGTCGGCGGCGGCCGCGATGTCGGTGCCCAGCGGGGCGGCGAGGTCCACGCCCCAGTGCATGGTGCCCCAGCGCATGCAGAAGCAGGTGCTCATCCGGCCCACGGTGGGGACGGCGAAGTCCGGCTCGCGCTCGGCGCGGGATGCGGCGAGGGCGTCCAGGCGGGCGGCGGCCTCGGCCTCGGTGATCTCGCGGCGGGCGGCGACGTCGTCCATGCCCCCGGCGAAGTTGCTGTCGGCGGCACCCAGGCCGTAGTCGCCGGCCACCGCGACGGGCACCGTGACCGGGGACTGGGAGCCGATCCCGCCGGGCAGGGCCGCGACGACGGCGCCGACGACGAGGGCGACCAGGAGCAGCGGGGCCTTCCGCGACGGGGGACGGGACAGGCGGCGGGCGCGACCGGCGGGCCGGGCGGCGACGCGGGCGGCCTCGGCGCGGGCGGCGGTGGTGCGGGCGGCGGTGGTGCGGGCGGCGGCAGCGGTGGCCAGCGCGCCCGGGGTGTCCAGCGGGTCGGCTGCGGCGGCGACGAGGGGCAGGTCGGTGGCGGTGGCGGCCTCGCGGGCGGCCAGCCGCTGCTCGGTGTCGGCGAGGTCGGTGCCGCGCGGCCGGGGGCGGTCGAGGAGACCGACGGGTCCGGCGTCCACGGAGGACGACTCGGCCGCGGACCTGTCCCGGTCCGGACGGCCGGGCCGGGAACGGCCGACCAGCTGACGTGCGCGCACGAGCACCTTCTCCAGACGTCGTCCCGACCGGGGGAGCGGGTGCCCGGCGCTGCCACGGGGGCAACGACGGAGCGGGAGGGCGACGTCGTCTCGATGGTCCGTCAGGGGTCGACGGGCCGCCGGCAGGGTCTGCCGTCGGCGTGATCGCATTGTGACCACGCGTGAGGCAGGCGATCGGGCAACCGTGCGGCGTGTCGCTGTGTCGACATCTTCGTCACAACTGGTGACCCCTGGGCGGTGCGGGAGGGGTCAGGCGACCTCGGCGTCGGCGGAGGTCCGCTCGACGCTGCGGTGACCGGCCAGGGTGGCCGCGACCTCCTCCACCACCGCCCGGTGGATGGGCAGCGACATGTGACCGACCCCGGAGACCAGCACGTTGCGCACCCGCAGGTCGCGGTGGTCGCACCGGCCCGACGAGGCGGGGACGACGACCTGGTCGAGGTCGCTGTAGACCGCGGTGATCGGGGTGTCGCAGCCCGGGGCCGGGGCGGCCAGCTCGTCGAAGAGCGGGGACCCCGGGCGCAGTTGGCGGGCCAGCGGCAGGGGCAGCGCCCGCGCCCAGATCGAGCCGCCGTGCGGTGAGCCCAGGGTGACCAGCGAGGCGACCCGGCTGTCGTCCAGGCGCTGGACGAGGTAGCGGGCGACGAGCCCGCCGAGGCTGTGGCCGACCACGTGCACCCGGTCGTGCCCGGTCTGCCGGCAGACCTCCTCGAGGTGCTCGGCGAGCCGGCGCGCGGCGGTGCGCACGTCCTGCACCAGCGGGCTGTAGTTCCAGCTGCTCACCGAGGTGAAGCCGCGCTGGCGGAGCCGGCGGCGCATCACGGTGAAGACCGAGCGGTTGTCGACCATCCCGTGCACCAGGACGACGGGGATGCGGGCGGCCAGCGGGTCGTCGGCGAAGAAGGCGCGGACGGCGGGCGGGCGGCGCTCGGGCCGGACCGCCGCGTCGGGCTGCAGCACCTCGGTGCGGGTGTTCAGCGGCCAGAGCAGCGCGTGCGCACCGACCCAGGCCAGCTCGGTGAGCCCGCCGGCCACCACGGCCGGGGTGCACAGCGTGCGGAGGGCGCGGGCCGCCGAGGACACCACGGCCACGCCGGGGACGCCGCTGCCGGCCGGGCCCGGCCCGGTCTGCCAGTCTGGAGGCGACGCGACCGTCGTCATCGACGCCTCCCTGAGCTCGGGTGGGCACACCTGCCCGGTGTGCGTGACGGAGCCCGGACCCGCTGCCCCGTTCACGCGACCGTAATGCCCCGTTGTGCCAGCGGTCACACCTGGAGTCGTCGACACGATCACGGTGCGGTCTCGGCGGCCGGCACGGTCACCGGCGGACCGCACCCGAGCCCCGAGGGAGGGACCCGCATGGCCACGCGGAAGCCCGCACCCCGCCGTCCGGCAGCCAGTGCCCGGCGCACCCCGCCCACGGCCCGACCCGGGGCGGCACCCCGGCGTCCGGTGCGGGAGGCGCCGCCGGCCGGCCGGCTGGTCCTCGGGGACGTGCCGATGCTCGCGCGGGTGTCCGGGGCGCTCCTGCTGCTGGCCGGGCTGGTCGGTGCCGTCGCGGTCTTCCCCACCTACCTCGTGGTGGGTGGCCGGGAGCTGTCCCTGGCCACCGGCCCGGTCGACGTGCTCGTCGCTCTGGTCACCCCGCTGGTCGCGGTCGCGGTGGGCGCCGGTCTCGCGCTGGGCCGGGTGCCGCGCTTCGGCCTGGCCTACGCCGCGGTGGCCGGGGCGCTGGCCGTCGGGCGGCTGTTCATCGAGCTCTACCAGGGGACGACGTCGACGGCTCGGCCCGGCGTCGAGGTGCTCGCCGGGGACCGCGTGCTCACCGGGTCGGTGCAGACGGCGACCGGCTGGACCCTGGGGCTGGTCGCGCTGGGCCTCACCGTGCTGGCCGCCGTCCTGGCGCTGCTCGCCTGGGGCCGCACCGTGATGGAGGACGCCGGTGAGCTGGACCCGGGCCGGCCGGTGCTGGCCGGGGCCGCGGTGCTCGTGGGGGTCGGGGCGGTGCTGTGCCTGGCGCTGCCGGCCGCCGACGTCCCCGACCGGCTGGTCACCGACCCGACCACCGGGCTGGTCACCGTGGTGACCGAGGAGGGGCCGCGGGCGCTGCTGGAACGGCCCGGCCTCGCCCTGCTCGGCGGCCTGCTGCTGGCCGGCGCCGTGCTGCTGTGCGCCGTCGTCGCGCCCTCGCTGCGCCCGCGGCTGGCTGCCGTCGGCGGACTGCTCGCGGTCGCCGTCGCCGTGCTGCAGGCCGGGCTGAGCGGGCTGCGCGACGCCCGGCACTCCGCGGACCTGGACTGGACGCTGCCCGGGGTCGGGCTGCTGCTGCTCGGCCTGGCCGCGCTGGGGCTGACGGCGCTGGCCTGGCGGTGGCAGCCCCGGGAGCGGGAGCTGCGGGCCGACCCGCGCCGGGTCGAGGACGACGACGACCACGGGTGGCCCACCGGGCGATGAGCGCCCGTGCACGCGCTGTGATGCCGCCCACGACCGGCATCCGGTGTTCGGCAGTGGCGTCACAGGAGCGTTACGGTCCCTCCTCGTGGATCTCTTCGAGTACCAGGCCCGTGACATGTTCGCTGCGCACGGCGTGCCCGTGCTCCCCGGCGGCGTCGCCGAGACACCCGAGCAGGCCGAGACGATCGCCCGTGACATCGGGGGACAGGTCGTCGTCAAGGCCCAGGTGAAGGTCGGCGGCCGGGGCAAGGCCGGGGGCGTCAAGCTCGCCGACAGCCCGGAGGAGGCGAAGGCCCGCGCCACCGACATCCTCGGACTGGACATCAAGGGCCACGTGACCCGGCAGGTCATGGTCGCCAAGGCCAGCGACATCGCCGAGGAGTACTACTTCTCCTACCTGCTCGACCGCTCCAACCGCACCTTCCTGGCGATGGCCAGCGTCGAGGGCGGCATGGAGATCGAGGAGATCGCGGTGACCAAGCCCGAGGCGCTGGCCCGCATCGCCATCGACGCCACCGTCGGGGTGGACCGCGCCAAGGCCGAGGAGATCGTGGACGCCGCGGCCTTCCCGGCCGAGGTCCGCGACCAGGTCGTCGAGATCGCCGTCAAGCTGTGGGACGTGTTCTCGAAGGAGGACGCCACCCTGGTCGAGGTCAACCCGCTGGCCAAGGCGCCCGACGGCACCGTCCTCGCCCTGGACGGCAAGGTCACCCTCGACGAGAACGCCGCCTTCCGGCAGCCCGGGCACGACGCCCTCGAGGACGCCGCGGCCGCCGACCCGCTCGAGGCCGCGGCCAAGGAGAAGGGCCTCAACTACGTCAAGCTCGAGGGCGAGGTCGGGATCATCGGCAACGGTGCCGGCCTGGTCATGAGCACCCTGGACGTCGTCGCCTACGCCGGCGAGGAGTTCGGCGGGGTCCGCCCGGCCAACTTCCTGGACATCGGCGGCGGCGCCTCCGCGCAGGTCATGGCCGATGGCCTGGGGATCATCCTCGGCGACGCCGCCGTGAAGAGCGTCTTCGTCAACGTCTTCGGCGGGATCACCTCCTGCGACGCGGTCGCCAACGGCATCGTGTCCGCGCTGGAGATCCTCGGCGACGAGGCCACCAAGCCCCTCGTCGTCCGGCTCGACGGCAACAACGTCGAGGAGGGCCGGCGCATCCTCGCCGAGGCCGCCCACCCCCTGGTGACCGTGGTCGACACCATGGACGGCGCCGCCCGCCGGGCCGCCGAGCTCGCCGCCGCCTGATCCCGACCTGCTGACCCCGAAGGACTTCAGACAATGAGCATCTTCCTCACCGAGAACAGCAAGGTCATCGTGCAGGGCATCACCGGGTCGGAGGGCCGCAAGCACACCCAGCGCATGCTGGCCTCCGGCACCGCCGTGGTCGGTGGCGTGAACCCCTCCAAGGCCGGCCAGACCGTCGACTTCGACGGCCAGTCCGTCCCGGTCTTCGGCTCCGTCGCCGAGGCCATGAAGGAGACCGGCGCCGACGTCACCGTCGTCTTCGTGCCCCCGAAGTTCGCCAAGGGCGCGGTCGTCGAGGCCGTGGACGCCGGCATCGGCCTGTGCGTGGTCATCACCGAGGGCATCCCGGTCAAGGACTCCACCGAGTTCTGGGCCTACGCCCAGGGCAAGGCCACCCGGATCATCGGGCCCAACTGCCCCGGCCTGATCAGCCCCGGCCGCTCCAACGCCGGCATCATCCCGGCCAACATCACCCAGGCCGGGAAGATCGGGCTGGTCTCCAAGTCCGGCACGCTGACCTACCAGATGATGTACGAGCTGCGGGACATCGGTTTCTCCACCGCCATCGGCATCGGCGGCGACCCGGTCATCGGCACCACGCACATCGACGCGCTGCAGGCCTTCCAGGACGACCCGGAGACCGAGGCCATCGTGATGATCGGTGAGATCGGTGGCGACGCCGAGGAGCGCGCTGCCGAGTTCATCAAGGCCAACGTGACCAAGCCCGTCGTCGGCTACGTCGCCGGCTTCACCGCCCCCGAGGGCAAGACCATGGGCCACGCCGGCGCCATCGTGTCGGGCTCCGCCGGGACGGCGCAGGCCAAGCAGGAGGCCCTCGAGGCCGCCGGCGTCAAGGTCGGCAAGACCCCGTCCGAGGCCGCCCGCCTGATGCGCGAGCTCCTCGGCGCTTGATCGCGAGCACGACACGGCTGCCCGGCACCCCTCGTGGGGTGCCGGGCAGCGGCGTCTCCTGACCCGGTCGGGGGTGCTCCCGCGCGCCGAGGTTGCGTGGCGATCAGGTGGTGGAGACGATGCGTCGAGGAAGATCGACACGGAACCGTGCCGGAGAACCGACCTCAGGAGAGACCTCGCGATGACGACCAGTGGACCCGACCAGACACCGGGCGGTCCCGGCCAGCAGGGTCCGCCCTCCTACGGGGCGCCGCAGGGTCAGCCCCAGCAGGGCTGGGGTCAGCCGTCCTCGAACGGACCGCAGCAGGGTGGTTGGGGTCAGCCCGGCCAGCAGCCGAGCCCGTCCTACGGCCCGCAGGGTCAGCAGAGCGGTCACGGCCAGCCCGCGCAGCAGGGCCAGTACGGCGCCCCCTCGGGCCAGCAGCCCTACGGCCAGCAGTCCGGGCCGCAGCAGTACGGACAGCAGCAGTACGGACAGCAGCAGTACGGCCAGCCGCAGTACGGGCAGGGCCCCTACGGGCAGCAGGGCCCCGGCAGCGGCTCCGGGGTCGGGTTCGACCCCAAGAAGCTGAAGCTCGCCGACTACGTCGTCGGTGGCAGCGTCGTGCTCTACCTGCTGTTCATGGTCTTCCCGTGGTTCAGCGAGGACTTCGGCTTCGGCGCCTCCTTCAGCGTCAACGGCTTCGACTCGGGCCTGCTGACCTTCGCCTTCGTCCTGCTGCTGGTCGCCGCGGTCTGGGCCCTGCTGCCGGCGTTCGTGGACCTGAAGACCCCGTTCCCGCGCGGCTTCGTCACGGTCGGGCTCACCGGCCTGGTGTTCCTGATGACGCTCATCGAGTGGATCAGCACCTTCGACGCCGGGTTCAGCATCTTCGCCCTGCTGACCTTCCTGGTCTCCGCGGTCGCCCTGGCCTTCGCCGTCCTGGGCCTGCTGCCGGAGCTGAAGAACAAGCCCTCGCTGCCCGGTGGCGTCGGCCAGGCCGCGCAGTGGGCCAACCAGCCGGCCCCGCAGTTCGGTCAGCACGGCCACTCGGGTCCCCAGCAGGACCAGTACGGCCAGCAGGGTCAGTACGGCCAGCAGTCCCCGTCCGGCTACGGCCAGTCCGGGTCCTCCTACGGCCAGCAGTCCTCGGGCCAGCAGTCGCCGGGCCAGCCCTCCTACGGTCAGCAGTCCTACGGCCAGTCCGACCAGGGTGGGTACGGCCAGCAGTCCGCCCCGCAGGGCTACGGCTCGCAGGGCCAGCAGGGCCCGCAGTCGCCGTCCGGTCAGTCCCAGGGCGGCTACGGCCAGCCCGGCGGGTACGGCCAGCAGTCCTACGGCCAGTCCGCGTCCGGCCAGCCGTCCACCGGCTCGTCCGTCTCGGACGGCCAGGGCTCGACCCCCAGCTGGAGCCAGCCGCGCCCCGGTGGTCAGCCGCCGGCCCCGCCGACCTACGCGGCGCCGTCCACCCCGCCCCCGCCGCCGGCCACCGGGGACGCCGACCGCGACGGGTCCGACCCCGACCGGCCGCGTCCCTCCGGCGACGCCTGAGCCACACCGCCGCACTGCCACGAGACCCGCCCCGGCACAGCCGGGGCGGGTCTCGTGCGTGTGAGGGCCGCGACCCCGGCGCGTGCAGCGCCACGGTCGGTCCGGGCCTTGGGACAGTGGACCCGTGACCTCCCTGCTGCAGCGGCTGCCCGGCCGGTCCCCGCGGGATCCCGGACGACGCGACGCACCGCCGCTGCACCCGACCCTCCTGGCCGGGCTCGGTGCACTCGCGGTGACCACGGTCGGACTGCTGGGTCTGGGGCTGGCCCTGGTGGTGGTGTCCGCGCTGGACCCCA
Organism: Geodermatophilaceae bacterium NBWT11; assembly: GCA_014218215.1. Classification (NCBI taxonomy): domain Bacteria; kingdom Bacillati; phylum Actinomycetota; class Actinomycetes; order Geodermatophilales; family Geodermatophilaceae; species Geodermatophilaceae bacterium NBWT11. The sequence continues at coordinate 1,110,994 of CP043652.1, read as the reverse complement.
CCGGCGGCCTGCCCGTCGCGGGCAACGCCCGGCTGTCCGGGCAGCTGTGGCTGCTGGCCTCCGGGGCGCGCCTGCAGCTGACCTCGGGCCCGATCGCGCTGGCCCCCCTGCTGCTCAGCCTGGGCATCGCCTGGGGCCTGGCGCGGGCGGCCCGCTGGGTGGTGGCCCGCGCCGACGTGCAGGCCGTCCGGCCGTTGGCCGAGGTGGCCGCGGTGCTGGTCGTCGTGCACGTGCTCGTCACCCTCGCCCTCGCCGCTGCCGTCGACTCACCCGCGGCGCAGGTCGGCCTGCTGCGCGCCGGGCTCGGGGCCCTGCTGCTGGCCCTGGTCGCCGTCGGCTGGGGCGTGCTGCGCGAGTCCGGGCTGGCCGGCGAGCTCGCCGACCGGCTCCCCGGGCCGGGGCGCGCGGTCACGCGTGCCGTCCTGGCCGGGGTGCTCGCGCTGCTGGCCCTCTGCCTGGCCGTCGTGGCCGTGGCCCTGGCCAGCGACGCCGCCGGGGCCGCCGCGCTCACCTCCGGCCTGGGCGGCGCGGGGGCGGGCGCCGTCGGGCTGGTCGGGCTCTGCGTGCTGCTGCTGCCCAACGCCGCCGCCGCGGTCGTCGGGCTGGCCGCCGGGCCGGGCTTCGTCGTCGGCGCCGGCACCCTCGTCTCCACCTCAGGGGTCACCCTCGGTGCGGTCCCGGCCCTCCCGCTGCTGGCCGCGCTGCCCGACACCCAGGCGGTGCCGTTCCTGGCGTTCGTGTCCCAGGCCCTGCCGGCGCTCGCCGGCCTCGTCACCGGGGTCGCCCTGGCGCGCCGGCTCACCGCGGTCGACGGGGGAGCGGTCACCGCCGCCCTGTGGGGCGTCGTCGCCGGCGTCGGGGTCGGGGTGCTCGCCGGATTCGTCGTCGCTCTGGCGTCCGGGTCGCTCGGGGACGCCGGACTGGCCACCGTCGGCGCACCGCCGCTGGCCACCGGGCTCTCCGTCGCCGCCCAGGCCGGGCTCGCCGCCGGGCTGTCCGCGGCCGTCGTCCGGTGGCGCCGGCGCTGAACCGGAGCCTCGCCGGCCCCCGGTAAGGTCCCCGCACGTGTCGGTGGAGCGTGCGACCCCCCAGCGGGTCGTCGTCCTCCTCTCCGGCGCGGGCACGCTGGCCGCAGCACTGCTGGCCGCCGGGCGTCCGTCCTTCGACGTCGTCGCCGTCGGGGCCGACCGGGACGCCGCCGGCCTGACCGCCGCCCGCGAGCAGGGGCTGCCGACCTTCGTCGTCCCGCTGTCGGCACACCCCGACCGGGCCGCCTGGGACACCGCCCTGGCCGCGGGCCTGGCCGCGCACGACCCCGACTGGGTGGTCTGCGCCGGCTTCATGAAGCTGCTCGGCCCGGCCGTGCTCGGGGCGTTCGCGGGCCGGGTGGTCAACACCCACCCCGCGCTCCTGCCGGCCTTCCCCGGCGCGCACGCCGTCCGGGACGCCCTCGCCGCCGGCGTGACCTCCACCGGGGCGACCGTGCACCTGGTGGACGCCGGATTGGACACCGGTCCGGTGCTCGCCCAGGTCGGCGTCCCGGTGCTGCCCGGGGACGACGAGACCGCGCTGCACGAGCGGATCAAGACCGTCGAGCGCGAGCTGCTCGTCACCACGCTGGACACCCTCTGCACCACCCGACCCCTGGAGACACCGCGATGAGCGCCCCCGTGAGCGACCGCACCCCCGTCCGACGGGCCCTGCTCGGCGTCTACGACAAGAGCGGCGTCGAGGAGCTGGCCCGCGGGCTGGCCGATGCCGGTGTCGAGCTCGTCAGCACCGGCGCCACCGCGAAGCGGATCGCCGCCGCCGGCATCCCCGTCACCCCGGTCGAGGAGGTCACCGGCTTCCCGGAGTGCCTGGACGGCCGGGTCAAGACCCTGCACCCCGCCGTGCACGCCGGCATGCTGGCCGACCGCCGCAAGCCCGACCACGTCCGCCAGCTCGACGAGCTCGGCATCGCCGCCTTCGACCTCGTCGTGGTCAACCTCTATCCGTTCAGCGAGACCGTGGCCTCGGGTGCGACCCCCGACGAGTGCGTCGAGCAGATCGACATCGGCGGCCCGGCGATGGTCCGCGCCGCCGCCAAGAACCACCCCTCGGTGGCCGTCGTCGTCGACCCCGCCCGCTACACCGAGGTGCTCGACGCCGTCCGTGCCGGGGGCTTCGACCTGCCCACCCGGCAGCGGCTCGCGGTCGCCGCGTTCCGGCACACCGCCGCCTACGACACCGCTGTCGCCTCCTGGATGGGCGCGACGCTGGCTCCCGACGACGAGACCGGCTTCCCGACCTGGCTCGGAGGCAGCTGGGACCGGGCCGACGTGCTGCGCTACGGGGAGAACCCGCACCAGCAGGCCGCGCTCTACCGGCACGACCGCGCCCCGGGCCTGGCGCACGCCGAGCAGCTGCACGGCAAGCCGATGAGCTACAACAACTACGTCGACACCGACGCAGCCCGCCGGGCCGCCGCCGACCACGACGGGCCCTGCGTGGCGATCATCAAGCACGCCAACCCGTGCGGCATCGCCGTGGGCACCGACCTCGCGCAGGCCCACCGCAAGGCGCACGCCTGCGACCCGGTCTCGGCCTTCGGCGGGGTCATCGCGGCCAACCGCGAGGTCGACCTTGCCACCGCCGAGCAGATCGCCGAGGTCTTCACCGAGGTCGTCGTCGCGCCGTCCTTCACCGCCGACGCCCTCGAGGTGCTGACCCGCAAGAAGAACATCCGGCTGCTCCGGCTGGCCCCCGGCGCGGCCGAGCCGGTCGAGATGCGGCCGATCAGCGGTGGCCTCCTGCTGCAGACCGTGGACGCGATCGACGCCCCCGGCGACGACCCGACCAGCTGGACCCTGGCCACCGGCTCACCCGTGGACGCCGCCACCCTCACCGACCTCGTCTTCGCCTGGCGCTCGGTGCGGGCGGTGCGCTCCAACGCGATCCTGCTCGCCGCCGACGGTGCCACCGTCGGCGTCGGCATGGGCCAGGTCAACCGGGTGGACGCCGCCCGCCTCGCCGTCACCCGGGCCGGGGAGCGGGCCGCGGGCTCGGTCGCCGCGTCGGATGCGTTCTTCCCCTTCGCCGACGGCCTGCAGGTGCTGCTGGACGCCGGGGTCACCGCCGTCGTCCAGCCCGGTGGGTCGGTGCGCGACGACGAGGTCACTGCCGCCGCCGCCGAGGCCGGCATCGCGCTCTACCTCACCGGCACCCGGCACTTCGCCCACTAGCGCTAGGCGAGCTTCTTGCCGGTGAGGGCGGCCTTGAGGGCGCCGAGCAGGCCGAGGCCGGCGACGGCGAGGGCGGCGTAGAAGCCGGCTCCGAAGGCCGCCAGGTCCCAGCCCGCCTCGGCCAGCGGCACCAGCACGGCCGCGACGACGGCGAGGGCCACCAGCAGCGCGAGCACCCCGAGGAAGCGGTGCGCCTTCGCCGGGATCAGCAACAGCAGGCCCAGGACGAAGAGCACGCCGCCCCCGAACAGCACGCCCAGGGGCTGCCAGAGACCGTTCGAGAACACCTGGGTCCAGTCCTGGCCGAAGGTGTCCAGGCCGTCGCGGAGCAGGTCCAGCCCGGTCGGACCGTCCGGCGTCCAGGGCAGCAGCAGGCTCACCCCGGCCGCGATGCCCGACAGCAGCAGCAGGAACGCCGCGACGGAGTCCGGGCGGCGGACGGCGACCGGGTTCGTGGACCACTCGGGGCGGGTCTCGTCCGGGTGGTCCCGCGGGTCGGGCTCGGGGTGCCAGGTGGTGCGGCCGGAGGTGGTCCCGCCGTCGTCGGCGAAGGGGCTGCGCGTCGTCCCGGGCAGGGTCTCGTCCCGCGGCTGCTGGGGGAGCGGGTGCACCGCCGTCGTCTGGTCGCTGACCGGGTCGCCCGGGGCGCGGGTCGCCGGGTCGGCGGCCGGCTCGACCGGACGGGTGGGGTCGGCGGCGCTGCTGGTCGCACCGGTGGTGTCGCGGCGTTCGGGCTCGGTCATCGGTTCTCCTCGGCGCTCGGTGACGGGGGAGCGCCACACCTGCGGCGCTGACCCTAAGGGCGCAGGGGTGGGTGCGGCAGACTGGAGCGGTGAGCGCATCCCGACTCGACGGCAAGGCCACCGCGGCGGCCATCCGCACCGAGCTGACCGAGCGGGTGGCCACGCTGGCCGCCGCCGGACGCCGGCCCGGTCTGGGCACGCTGCTCGTCGGCGACGACCCGGGCAGCCGCTGGTACGTGAACGCCAAGCACTCCGACTGCGCGCAGGTCGGCATCGCCAGCATCCAGCGCGAGCTGCCCGCCGACGCCTCCCAGGCCGACGTCCTCGCCGTGGTCGCCGAGCTCAATGCCGACCCCGCCTGCACCGGCTACATCGTCCAGCTGCCGCTGCCGCCCCAGGTCTCCGAGGCCGCCGTGCTGGAGGCGATGGACCCGGCCAAGGACGCCGACGGGCTGCACCCCACCAACCTGGGCCGGTTGGTCCTCGGCGTCCCCGGGCCGCTGCCGTGCACTCCGCTGGGCATCGTGGAGATCCTCCGCCGGCACGGCGTCGAGCTCGCCGGCGCCGAGGTCACCGTGGTCGGCCGCGGGGTCACCGTCGGCCGCCCGCTGGGCCTCCTGCTCACCCGGCGCAGTGAGAACGCCACCGTGACGCTGTGCCACACCGGCACCCGCGACCTGGCCGCGCACACCCGCACCGCCGATGTCGTCGTCGCCGCGGCCGGGGTGCCCGGGCTGCTCACCGCCGACATGGTCAAGCCCGGTGCGGCCGTGCTCGACGTCGGCGTGAGCCGGGTCGACGGGAAGATCGCCGGGGACGTCGCCGCCGACGTGTGGGACGTCGCCGGCTGGGTCGCCCCCAACCCCGGTGGGGTCGGGCCGATGACCCGGGCGATGCTGCTGTCCAACGTGGTCACCCTCGCCGAGCAGGCCGACGACACCGTCGTGGCCTGACCGGTGGCCGGCGCACCGCTCCACACCCGCCGGCCCGTGCTGGCCGGGGTGCTCCGTCAGCTGCCGATGACCGTCGTGCTGCTGGTGGTGATCGCCGGTCTGCTCGCGGTGACCGCGGGCAACTGGCGCGCGGGGCTCGTGCTCATGGGGGTCGGGCTGCTCACCGCGGGGGTGGCGCGGATGGTGCTCCCGGTCCGCCGGGTCGGGTTCCTCGCCGTCCGCAGCCAGACCACCGACGTCGTCCTCACCCTGGGTGCCGGGCTCGTGCTGGTCGCGACCGCGCTGGCGATCCCGTCGGTGTGAGCGCACCCGCGCGGGCGCTGGGGCTCCGGCGCCGCTAGGTTGGCGGCCATGGCAGCGCAGCCCCGTTCTGGCAAGGTCACAGTCGTGGGTGCCGGGTTCTACGGCTCCACCACCGCCCTGCGTCTGGCGGAGTACGACGTCTTCGAGACCGTCGTCCTCACCGACATCGTCGAGGGCAAGCCCGAGGGCATCGCCCTCGACATGAACCAGTCCCGCGCGATCGAGGGCTTCGAGACCCGGGTCGTCGGTGTCGGCGGCGGGTCCTACGAGGGCACCGAGGGTTCCGACGTCGTCGTGATCACCGCCGGGCTGCCCCGCAAGCCCGGGATGAGCCGGATGGACCTCATCGAGACCAACGCCGGGATCGTGCGCCAGGTCGCGGAGAACGTGGCCCGGACCTCACCGGACGCCGTCGTCGTCGTGGTGAGCAACCCGCTGGACGAGATGACCGCGCTGGCGCAGCTGGCCACCGGGTTCGACACCGCCAAGGTGATGGGCCAGGCCGGCATGCTGGACACCGCGCGCTTCACCAACAACGTCGCCGTGGAGCTGGGCGTACCGGTCTCCTCGGTGCGCACCCTGACCCTGGGCAGCCACGGCGACACGATGGTGCCGGTGCCCAGCCGCTGCACCGTCGACGGGAAGCCGCTGGCCGACGTGCTGGCCGCCGACCGGATCGCCCACCTCGTCGACCGCACCCGCAACGGCGGGGCCGAGGTGGTGGCGCTGCTCAAGACCGGGTCGGCCTACTACGCACCCTCCGCCGCGGCGGCCCGGATGGCCCGCGCCGTCATCGAGGACTCCGGCGCGGTCATGCCGGTCTGCGCGTGGGTCGACGGCCAGTACGGGATCTCCGGGGTCTACCTGGGGGTCGAGGCCGAGATCGGGCGCGGCGGGGTGCGGCGGGTCGTCGAGGGCGACCTGAGCGACGACGAGCTGGCCGGGCTGCGCGAGGCAGCCGAGGCCGTACGAGCCAAGCAGGCGGACGTGGCCGACCTCTGAGTCGGCCTCCTACAGAGAGGACTCACCCACACGTGAGCAAGATCAAGGTGCAGGGCAAGGTCGTCGAGCTCGACGGCGACGAGATGACCCGGATCATCTGGCAGTTCATCAAGGACGAGCTGATCCTCAAGTACCTCGACGTCGACCTCGAGTACTACGACCTCGGCATGGAGAACCGCGACGCCACCGACGACCAGGTGACGATCGACGCGGCCAACGCCATCAAGCAGCACGGCGTCGGCGTCAAGTGCGCCACCATCACCCCGGACGAGGCGCGGGTCGAGGAGTTCGGCCTCAAGCAGATGTGGCGCTCCCCGAACGGGACCATCCGCAACATCCTCGGCGGCGTGATCTTCCGCGAGCCGATCATCATGCAGAACGTGCCGCGCCTGGTGCCGGGCTGGACCAAGCCGATCATCGTCGGCCGCCACGCCTACGGCGACCAGTACCGCGCCACCGACTTCAAGTTCCCCTCCGCGGGCACCCTGAAGGTCGTCTTCACCCCCGACGACGGTGGCGAGACCATCGAGCGCGAGGTCTTCCAGGCCCCGTCGGCCGGCATCTCGCTGTCGATGTACAACCTCGACGACTCCATCCGGGACTTCGCCCGGGCCTCGCTGAACTACGGCCTGGCCCGCAACTACCCGGTGTACCTGTCGACCAAGAACACGATCCTCAAGGTCTACGACGGGCGCTTCAAGGACATCTTCCAGGAGGTCTTCGACGCCGAGTTCAAGGAGGAGTTCGAGGCTGCCGGGATCACCTACGAGCACCGCCTGATCGACGACATGGTCGCGGCCAACCTCAAGTGGGAGGGCGGCTACGTCTGGGCGTGCAAGAACTACGACGGTGACGTGCAGTCCGACACCGTGGCGCAGGGCTTCGGCTCGCTGGGCCTGATGACCTCGGTGCTGGCCACCCCGGACGGCCAGACCGTCGAGGCCGAGGCCGCGCACGGCACGGTCACCCGGCACTACCGCCAGCACCAGGCCGGCAAGGAGACCTCGACGAACCCGATCGCGTCGATCTTCGCCTGGACCCGGGGCCTGGCGCACCGCGGCAAGCTCGACGACACCCCCGAGGTGACCGAGTTCGCCGAGACCCTCGAGCGCGTCTGCATCGAGACCGTCGAGGGTGGCCAGATGACCAAGGACCTCGCCCTGCTCATCGGCAAGGACGCCCCCTGGCTCACCACCCAGGACTTCCTGGCGGCCATCGACACCAACCTGCAGAAGGCCATGGCTGCCTGACCCAGGCCCGTCCCGACGGCCCCCTCGACCCCCGCGGTCGAGGGGGCCGTCGCGCGTCCGGGCCCGGTTCGGGGAACGGGGGCCCCTGAGCGCGTTCGGGGCGCCTCGTTCCTCGAAGTCGGGGCCTGTGGACGACGCCAGCGGGGGAGGGAGTCCCCGCGGCAGGCTGCTCCCGTGCCTGCACCCGCTCGTCCGGCCGCCCTCGTCGGGCGTGTCTTCCGCACCCAGGACGTGCTGGCCGACGGTCTGCTCACCCGGGACCAGCTGCGGAGCCGGGCCTGGCGGCCGCTGTTCCGTCAGGTGCACGCCGACGCCGACCTGTCCGACGACCACGGGCTCCGGTTGGCCGGGGCGACCCTGCTGATGCCGCCCCAGGCCGTGTTCTGCGGGCGGAGCGCCGCGTGGCTGCACGGGGCGACCGAGGCCGTCGATGCCGGGATGCCGGTGCACGTGGCCGTGCCGCCGGGTGTCCGGTTCGGCCCGGTCTCCGGCATGCGGGTGCACCAGGCCTGGGTCCCGTCCGACGAGGCGTCGGTGGTCCTCCGACGGCGCTGCACCGACGCCGTGCGCACGGCCCTGGACCTGGGCCGCTGGGAACCGCTGGCCGAGGCGGTGGCGCTGGTGGACGTGCTCCTCGCCCGCGGCGCCCTGTCGCCGGTCGCCCTGGCCCTCGGGGTAACGACGCTGACGGGCGGACGGGGCGACCGCCGGGCCGAGCGCGCAGCCGGCCTCACCGATCGGCGGGCCGAGTCGCTGCCGGAGTCCCGCGTGCGTGTCTGGCTGGCGTGCGCGGGGTTGGTCGCCGTCCCCCAGTTCGAGGTCAGGGACGACGGCGGGCGCTTCCTGGCCCGGGTCGACCTCGCCTTCCCCGAGCTGAGGATCGCCGTGGAGTACGACGGGGCCTGGCACGGGCAGCCCGGTCAGCTGGGCCGGGACCGCCGCCGGCTCAACGCCTTGGTGGCGGCAGGGTGGACGGTGCTGCACCTCACCGCCGCCGACCTGCACCACCCGGACGAGGTGGTTGCCCGGGTGCGTGCGCTGATGGCGGCCCGGATCAGGGAACGAGGGCTCTGAGCGAGTCCCGAGACCCCCTCTTCCCCGTACACGGGCCGGGTGGGCAGGAACGTCCCGCCCCGCTGCGCCGTTGCCGGGTGGACCGTCCGACGTGGACACGGGACCCTGGGGACTCCCCACCCGCACCCGAACAACCCCAAGAGGAGCACGCCGCGGTGAGCGACGTCTGGCTCAACATCGTCATGGTCGTGGTCTTCGTGCTGATCGGCGGAGCGTTCGCCGGTGCCGAGATCGCCCTGGTCTCGCTGCGGGAGTCGCAGGTCCGTGCGCTCGCCGAGAAGGGCAAGCGCGGGCAGTCCCTGAGCACCCTGCTGGCCACCCCGAACCGGTTCCTCGCCGCCGTCCAGGTCGGGGTGACCCTCGCCGGGTTCTTCTCCGCGGCGTTCGGTGCCAGCACGCTGTCCGCCCCGCTGGGCGAGTGGCTGATCGGCCTGGGGCTGAGCGAGGGTCTGGCGAACCCGCTGAGCTTCGTTCTGGTCACCATCGCGATCAGCTACCTGTCGCTGGTGGTCGGGGAGCTGACCCCCAAGCGGTTGGCGCTGCAGCGCGCCGAGGGCTTCTCGCTGATCGTGGCCGCGCCGCTCAACCGGATCGCGACGGTCTTCCGGCCGATCATCTGGCTGCTCTCGAAGTCCACCGACGTCCTGGTCCGGCTGCTGGGCGGTGACCCCAAGCAGAGCGGGGAGTCGATCAGCCAGGAGGAGCTGCGCGACCTGGTCGCAGCGCACGAGTCGCTGTCCAGCGACGAGCGCCGGCTGATCGACGAGGTGTTCCGCGCCGGCGACCGTGAGGTCCGCGAGGTGATGACCCCGCGCACCGAGGTCGACTTCCTGGAGGCCTCGATGACGGCGTCCCGGGCGGCCAAGCTGGTCGCGGAGTCCAGTCGCTCCCGGTACCCGGTGGTCGGCAAGAGCCAGGACGACGTCGTCGGGTTCGTACACGTGCGCGACCTGTTCCTCCCGAACCACCCGGCCGGCCGCGCGGCGACCGTCGGGGACCTGGCCCGCGAGGTCAAGCAGCTGCCCGGCACCGCCGGCGTGCTGACCGCGCTGTCGGAGATGCGCAAGGAGAGCCAGCACCTGGCGATCGTCGTCGACGAGTACGGCGGCACCGACGGCATCGTGACCCTGGAGGACCTCATCGAGGAGGTCATCGGGGAGATCTACGACGAGTACGACGACGACGCCGTCCCGGAGACCGACGAGCCCACCGACGGCCCGCACGACGTCGACGGCCTGCTCAACCTGGACGACTTCTCCGAGGCCACCGGCCTGGAGCTCCCCGAGGGGCCCTACGAGACCGTCGCCGGCTGGGTGCTCGCCGAGCTCGGCCGGATTCCCGCCGTGGGGGACGCGGTGGAGCACGAGGGGCGCGCGATCACCGTCACCGAACTCGACGGACGTCGGATCGCCCGACTGAGCGTCGCCCCTGCCCCGCCCGCCGAGATCGACGGCGACACCCTCCGCACCGGCGCCGCCGCGACCTGAGGAAGGACCCCGTCCCACCCCACGACGCGCTCCGCACGCCGCGGGCCCCTGGGACGGGGCCCGTCGTCAGGACCAGGGACGAGAAGGGCGCTTCTCGTCAGGTGAGGAGGGCCCAGGCGTCGCGGACCATCGTGGTCAGGTCGGCGTGCTGCGGGGTCCAGCCGAGGTCGGCGCGGATCCGGGCGGAGGAGGCGACCAGCTGGGCCGGGTCGCCGGCCCGGCGGTCGCCGACGACGACGGGGACCTGGTGCCCGGTGACCTCGCGGACGGCGTCGACGACCTGCTGCACGCTGAACCCGGTGCCGTTGCCCAGGTTGTAGACCCGGTGCTCGCCCGCGGCCGGGGCGGGCAGGGCCAGCAGGTGCGCGTCGGCGAGGTCGAGCACGTGCACGTAGTCGCGCACGCAGGTGCCGTCCGGCGTCGGGTAGTCGTCGCCGTAGACGGTGATCGCCTCGCGGGTGCCGGCGGCGACCTGCAGGGCGATCGGGATGAGGTGGGTCTCGGTGGCGTGCCGCTCGCCCAGGCCGTGCCCGGCCCCGGCCACGTTGAAGTAGCGCAGGCTCACCGCGGCGAAGGAGTGCGCCACCGCGTAGGAGGTCAGCATGTGGTCCACGGCCAGCTTCGAGGCGCCGTAGGTGTTGGTCGGCCGGGTGGGGGCGTCCTCGGTGATCGGCACGGACTCGGGCTCGCCGTAGGTGGCCGCGGTGGAGGAGAAGACGATGCGGCGGCAGTCGGCGGCGCGCATGGCCTCCAGCAGCGCCAGCGACCCGCCGACGTTGGTGTTCCAGTAGTCCTCGGGGGAGACCTGGCTCGCCCCGACGAGGCTCTTGGCCGCGAAGTGCAGCACCGCCTCGGGCCGGACGTCGGCCAGCACCGGGCCCGAGTCGTGCAGGGAGGCCTGCACGAACGTCGCGCCGGCCGGGACGGCGTCGGCGTGACCGGTCGACAGGTCGTCCAGCACGGTCACCTCGTGGCCCCCCTCCAGGAGGGAGGCCGTGACTACGCTGCCGATGTAGCCGGCTCCACCGGCGACCAGAACTCGCATGCGCACAGCCTCCCACCCAGCTCAGGAGGACCCTCCCGTGGTCAGCCCCCGTCCTGCCGTGTCCGCCCTGCCGGTCTACAAGCCCGGGCGCAACCCGGCCGACCTGGCCCGGGAGATCGGGGTGCCGCGCGCGGTGAAGCTGGCCAGCAACGAGGTGGCCTTCCCGCCGCTGCCCGCCGTCGTCCGGGCGATCGCCGACACCGCGGGGGAGACCAACCGCTACCCCGACAACGGGGCCGGGGTGCTGACCGCGGCGCTGGCCGCCCGGTACGACGTCGACCCGGCGCAGATCGCCACCGGGTGCGGCGCGGTGATGCTCTGCCAGCAGCTGGCCCAGGCCTACGCCGACCCGGGCACGAGCATGGCCTTCGCCTGGCGCTCGTTCGAGATGTACCCGCTGCTGGCCCAGGTCGCCGGCGCCCGCGCGGTGCAGGTGCCGCTGGTGCCCGGCGTCCAGGGCGGCCCGGCCGACACCCACGACCTGGACGCGCTGCTCGCCGCGATCGACGACACCACCCGCGTGGTCTTCGTCTGCAACCCCAACAACCCGACCGGGACGGCGGTCCGGCGGGCGGAGCTCGAGCGGTTCCTCGACGCGGTCCCGGCCAGCACGCTGGTCGTGCTGGACGAGGCCTACCGGGAGTTCGTGACCGACCCCGAGGTGCCCGACGGCATCGAGCTGATGCGCGGGCGCCCGAACGTCGCGGTGCTCCGCACGTTCTCCAAGGCATGGGGCCTGGCCGGCCTGCGGGTGGGTTACCTCGTCGCGGAGGACCCGGCCGTCGCCGAGGCCGTGCGCAAGACCCACGTGCCCTTCAGCGTCTCCATGCTCGCCCAGGCCGCCGCGGTCGCCGCGCTGGCCAGCGAGGACGAGGTGGTCTCCCGGGTCGCCGAGGTGACCGCCGAGCGCACCCGGCTGACCGACGAGCTGCGCCGCCGGGGCCACGCCGTCGCCGACAGCCAGGCCAACTTCGTGTGGCTGCCGGTGGGGGAGCAGGCCGCCGGGCTGGCCGCCGCCCTGGAGGCGCGCGCGGTCATCACCCGGCCCTTCGCCGGGGAGGGCGTGCGGGTCACCGTCGGCACTCCCGAGGAGGACGACGTCTTCCTCGCGGCGCTCGACGCGGTGACCGCCGCCACCTCCGCGGCCTGACCCGCAGGATCGATCCCGCGGGTCTGGGTCGGTGCCGCTGTGGCGCGTGGTTCGATGAGGGACGTGCCTGCCCCTCGCGTGCTGTCCGGCATCCAGCCGACGGCGGACTCCTTCCACCTCGGGAACCACCTCGGGGCGCTGCGCCAGTGGGTCAGCATGCAGGCCGACCACGAGGCCTTCTACTGCGTGGTGGACCTGCACGCGATCACCGTCGAGCAGGACCCCGCCGTGCTCCGCCGGCGCACGCTGGTGTCGGCCGCCCAGCTGATCGCGCTGGGCGTGGACCCCGAGCGCAGCGCGCTGTTCGTGCAGAGCCACGTGCCCGAGCACGCCCAGCTGGGTTGGGTGCTGCAGTGCCTCACCGGGTTCGGCGAGGCCGGCCGGATGACCCAGTTCAAGGACAAGTCGGCCCGGCAGGGCCAGTCCAGCACCAGTGTCGGGCTGTTCACCTACCCGATCCTGCAGGCCGCCGACATCCTGCTGTACCAGGCCGAGCGGGTGCCGGTCGGTGAGGACCAGCGCCAGCACCTGGAGCTCACCCGCGACCTGGCCACCCGGTTCAACAGCCGGTACGGCGACACCTTCGTCCTGCCGGAGGCGTTCATCCCCCCGGGCGCGGCCAAGGTGCTCGACCTGCAGCAGCCGGACAAGAAGATGAGCAAGAGCCTCCCGGAGGCCGGCTGCATCAACCTGCTCGACGACCTGAAGACCACCGCCAAGCGGATCCGCAGCGCGGTCACCGACACCGGCCGCGAGGTCGTGTTCGACCCGGCCGACAAGCCCGGGGTCTCCAACCTGCTGACCATCCACGCGGCGTTCTCCGGGCGCACCGTCGCCGAGCTGGAGGAGCACTTCGCCGGCCGCGGCTACGGCGACCTCAAGAAGGAGGTCGCCGAGGTGGTCGGCGACGCCCTGGCCCCGGTCCAGACCCGGACGGCGGAGCTGCTCGCCGACACCGTGGAGCTCGAGGCCGTGCTGGCCGCCGGCGCCGCCCGGGCCCGCGAGGTCGCCGCCCCGACCCTGGCCACGGTCTACGACCGGATCGGCTTCCTGCGTCCGGGGCCCACTCCGTGAGGGGCTCGGCGTGAGCCGCCCCGAGCGCCGGCACGACGACACGTTCGTCCCCCGCCGGTCCAGCCGCCGCAGCACCGCCGACACCGCCGTCCTGGGCGTCGTCGTCGACGTCCCGGAGCCGTGGGCGCAGCTGCTGGTGGACTGGCGCACCAAGTGCGGTGACCCGCAGGCCAGCCTGGTCCCGCCGCACGTGACGCTGCTGCCGCCCACGGAGGTCGCCGTCGTCGACCGGCCCTCGATCAGCGCCCACCTGGCCGACGTCGCCCGCGCGCACCCGCCCTTCGACGTCCACCTGCGGGGCACGGGCACCTTCCGCCCGGTCTCCGAGGTCGTGTTCGTCGCCGTCGCCGACGGCGTCACCGACTGCACGTCGGTCGCCGGGGACGTGCGCACCGGACCGCTGCAGCGGCCGCTGTCGTTCCCGTACCACCCGCACGTCACCGTGGCCCACGACGTGCCCACCGACATGCTCGACATGGCCCAGTCCGAGCTGGCCGACGTCGACGCCCGCTTCCGGGTCGAGCACTTCACCGAGTTCGAGCAGCTGCCCTCGGGTGCCTGGGCCGTGGCCCGCCAGCACCCGCTGACCGGACCGGCACGCAGCTGAGCGCACCGACCGCCCCGCCCGCCGAGGGCGGGGGCAACGTGCTGACCCGGACCATCGACCGGCTGCGGGACCTGCTGCACCGCGAGCGGGCCAGGCACCCCTGGCTGGACCACCTGGTGCACGCCGGCGGGCAGTACAACCGCTCCCAGGGCGACCTGCTGGCGTCGGGGGTCACCTACTACGTGTTCCTGGCGCTGTTCCCGGTCGTGCTGCTCGTCGCCTCGATCGCCGGGTTCGTGCTGGCCGGCAGCCCGCTGCTGCAGCTGCAGCTGATCGCGGCGATCCGCGAGGCCGTGCCCGGCGGCACCGGACAGCAGCTGGCCTCGGCGGTCACCGACGCGATCGACGCCCGCAGCACGACCGGCCTGATCGGCCTGGTCGGCTTCCTGTTCGTCGGCCTGGGCGCGGTCGACAAGCTGCGCGTGGGCATGGACATCATCTGGCGCGGGAAACCCGACCAACCCGACTTCCTGGGCGACCGCGTCAAGGACCTGCTCGTGCTGCTGGGGTTCGCCGGGGCGGGTGTGCTGTCGATCGGCATCACCGCCGGGACGACGACGGCCGCGACGGGCCTGCTCGACCTGCTGGGCGTCGACGAGGTGCCCGGCTACTTCCTGCTGGTCTCCGCACTCGGCATCGGGCTGGTCCTGGTCGGGGACACCCTGGTCTTCCTCTGGCTGCTCAAGGGCGTGCCCAACACCCCCTACCGGGCCCGCGAGCTGCTGCCCGGGGCGGTGTTCGGCGCCGTCGGGTTCGAGGTGCTCAAGTTCGTCGGCGCCTACTACCTGAACCTGATCGGCGGCAACGCCACGATCTCGGCCTTCGGCGGATTCGTCGGGCTGATCATCTGGATCAACGTGGTCGCCCGGTTCGCCTTCTTCACGGCCGCGTGGACCTCGACCCTCCCGGCGGTCGAGCACGCGGTCGGCCAGGTGCCGCTGGGCCCCGAGGCGCCGACCCGGCTGCCCGACGTGGTGCTGGTCGACGAACGCGGTCCCCGTCCTGCTCCCCTCGCGCTGGCGGGGGGTCTGCTCGGGGTGGGAGCGGCGGCGGGGGCGGTCGCCGCCCGCTGGGCGCCACGGTGGGTGCGTCGGACCCGCGCCCGGACCACGGCCCAGGCGCCGACCGACTGACCCGGCCGGCGGGCGCACCCGCCGTCATCGCCCGTCGCCGGCCGACCAGCGTGGCTCCGACGATGCCGACCGCGCCGACCCCGAGGGCCAGCGGGACCAGCACCGAGGACTCCCCGCCCGAGGAGGCGGCCGCGGCGGCGGGCTCCGCCTGCGCAGCGGCCACCGCGTCCTCCGGCGACAGCGACCCGTCGTCGGGGGCGACCGCGCTGGGCAGCGCGACGGGCTCGGTGTCGCCGGGGTCGACCAGGGTGCCGACGCCGCTGCCGGTGGGCGCGGCGAAGCCCCAGTCCAGCAGCCGCTCGGCCTGCTCGGTGGTCGAGACCGGGTAGCGCTCGGTCTGCATGAGGCTGACCACCAGGCGCCGGCCGTCGCGCGCGGCGGCGGCCACGAAGGTGTGCCGGGCGGCGTCGGTGAACCCGGTCTTGCCGCCCAGGGTGCCCGGGTACTCGGTGAGCAGGGTGTTCTGCGACTGGATCTGGTAGCCCTCGGTGAGTCCGGCCACGGCCGGCATCTGCGCGGTCTGCGTCTGCAGGATCGCCGCGGCGGTGGGGTCGGCGATCAGCTGCCGCATGATCAGCGCGAGGTCGTAGGGCGAGGAGCTCTGCCCGGCGACGTCGAGCCCGGACGGCGTGCCGGCGACGGTGTCCAGCGCGCCGATCCGCTCGGCCGTGGCGTTCATCGCCTCCAGCGTCGCAGGCACGCCGCCGGCGGCCCGGGCGAGGGCGTTGGCGGCGTCGTTGCCCGACTGCATGACCAGCCCGTCGAACAGCAGCGACACCGGGTACTGGCCGCCGGCGACCAGGCCCACCCGGCTGCCCTCGACCGACTCGTCCTCGCGGGTGCCCTCCACGACCAGCGTCGGGTCCAGCTGCCCGACCAGGGTCAGCAGGGTCAGCGTCTTCAGCGTGCTGGCCGGGTAGTAGCGGCCGTGCGGGTCCTGGGCGCCGAGCACCTCGCCGGTGTCCATGTCGGCGACCAGCCAGCCCCGGGCGTCGATGCCCTCGGGGAGCGCGGGGGCGCCGTCGACGGTGACCAGCCCTCTGGTGTCCAGACCCGCGCCGCCCACCGTGCTGCCGTCGGGGGCGGTGCCCTGCGGGGGACCGCCGTCCATCGGGGCGGTGGGGGTGGGGGCAGCGGGGTCCACGCTCGGGCGGGGAGCTGCGTCGGACTCGGCCAGCGCGGCGGGGGCGGTGGTCAGCACGGTGAGCCCGGCGACCAGTGCCACCGCCGCCGCCCGCACTCCGGGCAGCAGGGATCGCATGGTGGGGAACGCTAACCGCGGGTGGCCGGCACGGGGCCCCGGCACGCGGTGCAGCTGCGTCACGTGACGAGCGGGCGCCCGTGTGTGTCCGGTGTGTCCACCCGCTAACGATCGGGTCTCGGTGTCCACCCGACCTCACCGCTGGCCGGTCCGGCGCGGATAGCGTGCCGACGTCGCTGCCAGGCGTCCGGGACTCCCGGGGCCAGGGCAGCCGATCACCGGAGTGCACACCCCGGGGCGTCTCCCGGGCCACCGGCCCGGGACCAGCCCCATACGAGAGGAGACCCTTCGTGCGCCGTGCGCGTGGGATGAAGGCCGCAGCGCTGCTGCTGGCCGGCAGCTTGGCCCTGGCGGCCTGTGCCAGTGACGAGGAGACCGGTGGCGGCAGCGCCAGCGGCGGCAGTGCCGCCTCGGGCGACCTGCAGATCGGCCTGGCCTACGACACCGGCGGCCGTGGCGACCGCTCCTTCAACGACTCGGCGTACGCCGGCGCCTCGGCCGCGGCCGAGGCCCTCGGTGGCGAGGTCGAGGAGTTCAGCCCGAACGACGACGGTTCCGACCGCGCCGAGGGCCTGGCCCAGCTGGCCGAGGCCGGTTACGACCCGGTCATCGCCGTCGGGTTCAACTACGACGAGGTCATCGCCGACGTCGCCGCCGACTACCCGGACACCACGTTCGCCCAGGTCGACGGTTCCAACACCCTCTTCGACGGCAGCAGCAAGGGCGACAACGTCACCGGGCTGCTCTTCGCCGAGGAGCAGGGCTCGTTCCTGGCCGGCGTCGCCGCCGCCACCAAGACCGAGACCGACAACATCGGCTTCGTCGGTGGCGTCCAGTCGCCGCTGATCGAGAAGTTCGAGGCCGGCTACACCGCGGGCGCGCAGGCCGTGAACCCGGCCATCACCGTCCAGGTGCAGTACATCTCGCCCGCCGGTGACTTCTCCGGGTTCAGCGACCCGGCCCGTGGCCAGATCGTGGCCCAGGGTCAGTTCGAGGCCGGTGCCGACATCGTCTTCCACGCTGCCGGCGGCTCCGGCCAGGGCGTCTTCGAGGCCGCTGCGGCCTCGGGCAACCGCGCCATCGGCGTCGACTCCGACCAGTACGAGACCGTCGGCGACCCGGCCCTGCAGGCCGTGATCATGACCTCGATGCTCAAGCGGGTCGACAACGCCGTCGAGGCGTTCATCACCGACTACAGCGAGGGCAACGTCGAGGGCGGCACGGACGTCGTCAACGACCTGTCGACCGACGGTGTCGGCCTGTCCGTCTCCGGCGGCCAGATCGACGACATCGCCGACGTGATCGAGGACTACAAGCAGCAGATCATCGACGGGACCATCGAGGTCCCGACGACCCCCTGATGCCCTGCTGACCGGCAGCTCATCAGCACGGCAGGACGACGACGGGCCCGGGCGGCACACGCCCGGGCCCGTCGTTTCTGCTGTGTACCGTCCCCCCGTCGGGACGACCCCGGGGTGCGATCCCCGGCCGCCGCAGATCCTGCGGCCCACCAGCAGGTCGAGACGTCGAGAGAGGCACCCAGTGACGGAGTCAGCACCGCTCGCGGTGGAGCTGCGGGGGATCACCAAGCGCTTCCCCGGGGTCGTGGCGAACCGGGACATCGAGCTGCGGGTCGCCCGCGGTGAGGTGCACGCGATCGTGGGGGAGAACGGCGCCGGCAAGTCGACGCTGATGAAGACCCTCTACGGCATGCACCGCCCCGACGAGGGCCAGATCCTGCTCGACGGCCGCGAGGTGGTCTTCAAGAGCCCCTCGGACGCCATCGCCGCCGGGGTCGGCATGGTCCACCAGCACTTCATGCTGGCCGACAACCTGACCGTGCTGGAGAACGTCGTCCTGGGTGCGGAGAAGTCGCACGGCATCGGGGAGAAGGCCCGCCGCCGGATCACCGAGATCTCCGACTCCTACGCCCTGGGTCTGGACCCCGACACCCTGGTCGAGGACCTCGGCGTGGGCGACCGGCAGCGGGTGGAGATCGCCAAGGTGCTCTACCGCGGTGCCACCACGCTGATCCTGGACGAGCCCACCGCCGTGCTGGTGCCCCAGGAGGTCGACGAGCTGTTCGGCAACCTCGCCGAGCTCAAGCGCGAGGGCCTCACCGTCATCTTCATCTCCCACAAGCTCGACGAGGTGCGCAAGGTCGCCGACTCGATCACCGTCATCCGCCGCGGCACGACCGTGGGCACCGCCGACCCGGCGACGACGTCGGCCAAGCAGCTGGCCGAGATGATGGTCGGCGCGCAGCTGCCGACGCCGCAGACCCGCACCTCCACCGTCCGGGACGCCTCGGTGCTCCTGATGAGCGGGGTCACCGTCGCGGCCCCGGGCGGGCGACCGGCGGTCGACGACGTGACCCTGCGGGTGCGCGAGGGCGAGGTCGTCGGCATCGCCGGGGTCGAGGGCAACGGCCAGGCCGAGCTCGTCGACGCGATCATGGGCCTGCGCCCGCTGGCCGCCGGCACCGTCGAGCTGGGCACCGACGACATCACCCGGTGGACCACCCGGGCCCGCCGCGAGGGCGGCATCGGCTTCATCCCGGAGGACCGGCACCGCCAGGGCATGCTGCTGGACGCCCCGCTGTGGGAGAACCGCGTGCTGGGCCACCAGACCCGCCCGCCGTCGGTGAAGGGCCCCTTCATCGACCGCCGCGGCGCCCGTGCCGACACCGCCCGGATCATGAGCGAGTACGACGTCCGCGCCCCCGGCCCGGACACCCTGGCCGTCGCGCTCTCCGGCGGCAACCAGCAGAAGCTGATCGTCGGCCGCGAGATGAGCGCCGCACCGCGGCTGCTCATCGCGGCCCACCCGACCCGCGGCGTCGACGTCGGCGCGCAGTCGGTCATCTGGGAGCTGCTCAAGGACGCCCGCGCGGAGGGGATGGGGATCGTGCTGATCTCGGCCGACCTGGACGAGCTGATCGGGTTGTCGGACACGCTGCACGTGATGCTGCGCGGCCGCCTCGTCGCCACCCTGGACCCGTCGTCGCTGACCCCCGAGGAGCTCGGTGGGCACATGACCGGCGCCGTGCAGGCCGCCGGGAGCCCGGCGTGAACCGGGTGCGTGGGTTCGGCACCTCGCTGATCGCCCCGGCGCTGGCCATCGGCGTCGCGCTGGTGATCTCCGCGCTGGTGATCCTGGTGATCGGGCAGGACCCGCTGACCGCCGTCAAGGTCATGTTCGACTTCGGCGACACCCCCAGCCAGCAGACCCAGGCCATCGTCACCGTGCTCAACCGGGCGGTGCCGCTGTTCCTGGCCGGGCTGGCGGTCTCCGTCGCGTTCCGGATGGGCCTGTTCAACATCGGCGTCGAGGGCCAGTACCGGCTGGCCACGATCGTGGCCGCCGGCGCCGGCGCCGCGGTCGCCCTCCCGGGCCCGCTGCACCTGGTCTTCATCATCGTCGTGGCCATGCTGGTCGGGGCCCTGTGGGCCGGCATCGTCGGCGTCCTCAAGGTCACCCGCGGGGTCAGCGAGGTGATCAGCTCGATCATGCTGAACTTCATCGCGGCCGGGCTGGCGTCCACGCTGCTCACCGGCCCGCTGCGCGGCAGCGGTGAGGGCGCCTCGATCATCACCACCCGCGAGCTCCCCGAGTCCGCCTGGTTCCCCGACCTGAACGGGCTGTTCACCGTGCTGGGCCTGGCCCAGCCGCGCACCGAGCTCTTCGGCTTCCTGGTGGTCGCGGGCCTGGCCGGCATCGTCATCTCGGTGCTGATCAAGCGCACCCGGTTCGGCTTCGACCTGCGCGCCAGTGGCCTGTCGCCCTCGGCGGCCAGCGCCAGCGGCGTCGACGCCCGCGGCATGGTCGTGAAGACGATGCTGATCTCCGGTGCCGTCGCCGGGCTGATCGGGCTGCCCGACCTGCTGGGCTCCACGCACAGCTACGGCACCGAGTTCACCGCCGGGCTGGGCTTCCTGGGCATCGCGGTCGCCCTGCTGGGCCGCAACAACCCCCTCGGCATCGCCTTCGGTGCGCTGCTGTTCGGCTTCCTGGACCGCGCGGCCATCCCGCTGCAGTTCGCCGACATCCCCGCCTCGGTGGTCACGATCATCCAGGGCACGATCGTGCTCGCCGTCGTCGTCGCCAACGAGATCGCCCGCCGGCTCGTCCGGCGCCGGGCCGAGGGCGGCGCCGCCGTGAGCGCCCCGTCCACCGGTGACGGCAGCACCGGCGGCGGCCTCGGGCCCGACGGCGGCCTCCCACCGGACGACGGCCCCGGCGGTGCCGGACCCGACGGCGGGCAGGGCCCCGCACTCACCTCCGCGACCGGGTCCGCCGGCCGCAGCGACACGACGGGCGGCCGGGCATGAGCACCGCGGTGACGACGACGGAGCGCTCCGCGCCCTCCCGCGGGCCGGTGACCGAGCTGTTCCTCGGCGGCGGCCGGTCCCGCCGGATCACCTGGCTCCTGGTCGGGTTGATCGTGCTGTTCTCCGCGGTCCGGGTGATCAGCGGCGAGGCGGCCCTGACGTCGTCCTCGACGTTCTCGGCCGCGCTGCTGCTGGCCGTGCCGCTGCTCCTGGTCGCCCTCGGCGGGCTGTTCGCCGAGCGGGCCGGCGTGGTGAACATCGGCCTGGACGGGATGATGATCCTGGGCACCTGGGGGGCCGGGTTCGCCGGCTACCAGTGGGGCTGGGTCGGGGCAGTCGTCGGCGGGATCGTCGCCGGTGCGATCGGCGGCCTGCTGCACGCGATCGCCACGGTGACCTTCGGGGTCGACCACGTGGTCTCCGGTGTGGCGATCAACATCCTCGCCGGCGGCATCGTCCGCTTCCTCTCCGAGCTGCTCTACACCGACAACCCGGCCGGCGGCGGTGTCACCCAGTCCCCGGCGCTGTCGTCGCGTCCACCGAGCTTCTCGCTGCCGGTGCTGTCCTCGGGTCCCGACCTGCTCGGTGACCTGGAGAGCAAGCAGTGGTTCCTGCTGTCCGACGTCGCCGGTCTGCTCCGCGGGCTGACCAACGGGGTCGGCGTGCTCACCGTCGTCGCCGTCCTGCTGGTGCCGGCGGCCTACCTGCTGCTCTGGCGGACGGCGTTCGGGCTGCGGCTGCGCTCGTGCGGGGAGAACCCGGCGGCCGCGGACTCCCTCGGCGTCCCGGTCTACCGGCTCAAGTACATCGCGGTGATCGTGTCCGGTGGTCTGGCCGGCCTGGGCGGGGTCTTCCTGGTCTTCATCGCCAACATCTACCGCGAGGGCCAGACCAACGGCCGTGGGTTCATCGGCCTGGCCGCGCTGATCTTCGGCAACTGGCGGCCCGGTGGGCTGGCCGCCGGCGCCGGGCTGTTCGGCTTCGCCGACGCCCTGCAGCTGCGCAGCCGCACCGGCGTGGTCGCGCTGCTGCTGCTGGTCGCGGTGCTGCTGGCCGGGGTCGCGGTCTACCAGGCCACCCGGCGCAAGGCCACCCAGGCGATCATCGCCGCGGCCTTCGCCGCCGCTTCGCTGTCGGGGTACCTGACCATCGACGTGCTGCCCGAGGGCATCGTGTCCTTCACCCCGCACATCACCACGCTGCTGGTGCTGTCCCTGGCCTCGCAACGGCTGCGGATGCCCAAGGCGGACGGACTCGTGTACCGGAGAGGCGAACACTGATGCCCGAGATCGACTGGGACGCCCTGCGCACCGCTGCCCGCGAGGCGATGACGCACGCCTACGCCCCGTACTCGCACTTCCCGGTGGGCGTCGCCGGGCTGGTGGACGACGGCCGGCTGGTCACCGGGTGCAACGTGGAGAACGCCTCCTACGGCATCGGGCTGTGCGCCGAGTGCGGGATGGTCAGCGAGCTGGCCCGCTCCGGCGGCGGCCGGCTGGTCGCGGTGGCCTGCGTCGGTGGTGACGGTCAGCCGTTGATGCCGTGCGGGCGGTGCCGGCAGCTGCTCTGGGAGTTCGGCGGTGCGGAGATGATGATCGAGACCGTGTCGCTGGGCATCGTGCCCATGCGCGAGGTGCTGCCCGACGCGTTCGGCCCCGACGACCTGGTCGCGGCGGCCGCCCGGTGAGCGCGCACGACGCGATCGACGTCATCCGGGCCAAGCGGGACGGCGTCGAGCTCACCGGCGACCAGATCCGCTGGGTGATCGGCGCCTACACGGCGGGCCGGGTGCCCGACGAGCAGATGAGCGCGCTGCTGATGAGCGTCTTCTTCCGCGGCATGACACCGGCCGAGCTCGCCGCCTGGACCCAGGCGATGATCGACTCCGGCGTCCGCAAGGACCTCTCGTCGCTGGGCCGGCCGACCGCGGACAAGCACTCCACCGGCGGCGTGGGGGACAAGACCACCCTGCCGCTGGCCCCGCTCGTCGCGGCCTGCGGGGTCGCCGTCCCGCAGCTGTCGGGCCGCGGGCTGGGCCACACCGGCGGCACGCTGGACAAGCTCGAGGCGATCCCGGGGTGGCGGGCCGACCTGAGCGAGGACGAGTACCTCGCCCAGCTGCGCGACATCGGCGCGGTGGTCTGCGCGGCCGGGAACGACCTGGCCCCGGCGGACAAGCTGCTCTACGCGCTGCGCGACGTCACCGGCACCGTCGAGTCGATCCCGCTGATCGCCAGCTCGATCATGAGCAAGAAGATCGCCGAGGGCGCCGACGCGCTGGTGCTCGACGTCAAGACCGGGTCCGGGGCGTTCATGAAGGACGTCGAGAGCTCCCGCGAGCTGGCCCGCACCATGGTCGGGCTGGGCGAGGCCGCCGGCGTGCACACCGTCGCGCTGGTGACCGCCATGGACCGTCCGCTGGGCCGGGCCGCGGGCAACGCCGTCGAGGTCGCGGAGTCCCTGGAGGTGCTCGCCGGGGGCGGGCCGGCCGACCTGGTCGAGCTCACCCTGGCGCTGGCCCGGGAGATGCTGGCCGGGGCCGGCCGCACCGACGTCGACCCCGCTGCCGCGCTGGCCGACGGCCGGGCGATGGACAGCTGGAACGCGATGATCCGGGCCCAGGGCGGCGACCCCACCGCCCCGCTGCCGCAGCCCACCGAGCGGCACGTGGTGACCGCACCGGCCACCGGCACGCTCACCCGGCTGGACGCCTACGCTCTCGGCGTGGCCGCCTGGCGGCTCGGCGCCGGCCGGGCCCGCAAGGAGGACCCGGTGTCCGCCGCCGCGGGTGTCGTCTGGCACGCCGGGGTGGGGGAGCAGGTCACCGCCGGCCAGCCGCTGTTGGAGCTGCAGACCGACGACCCGACCCGGATCGAGCGCGCCCTGCAGGCCCTGGACGGCGCCGTCGGCGTGGACACCGACGACGTCCCCCTGCCGCTGGTCGTGGACCGGATCACCGCCTGACCGGAGTGCCCGGGCGCAGGAAACCCGCACCCGGGCACTCCGCACAGACACATGGGGGAGACTCGGTCCCCGTGAGCAGTTCCGCCGCGACGGCAGCACCCAGCAGCACCGGCCCGCTCGACCCCGATGCGGCCATCAGCGTCCGCGGGCTGGTGAAGCGCTACGGCGACCGCAACGCCGTCGACGGCCTGGACCTCGACATCCGCCGCGGTGAGGTGTTCGCGCTGCTCGGCCCGAACGGGGCGGGCAAGACCACCACCGTCGAGGTGCTCGAGGGCTACCGCTCCCGGGACGGCGGCGAGGTGCAGGTGCTCGGCGTCGACCCGGCGCACGGCGGTCGGCGGTGGAAGTCCGACATCGGCATCGTGCTGCAGTCCGGTGGCGGCGACAGCCAGCTGACCTGCCTGGAGCTGCTGACCGCCCAGGCCGCGTACTACCCCGACGCCCGCGAGCCGGCCGAGGTGCTGGAGCTCGTCGGCCTGACCGAGAAGGCGAAGGCCCGCGGCCGGTCGCTGTCCGGAGGCCAGCGGCGCCGGCTCGACGTCGCGCTGGGCATCGTCGGCCGGCCCGCGCTGCTGTTCCTCGACGAGCCCACCACCGGGTTCGACCCCGAGGCCCGGCGCCAGTTCTGGTCGCTGATCCGCTCCCTGCGCGACCTGGGGACGACGATGCTGCTGACCACCCACTACCTGGACGAGGCCGAGGAGCTGGCCGACCGGGTCGGGGTCATCACCGGCGGCCGGCTGGTCGAGGTCGCCGTCCCCTCGGCCCTGGGTGGCCGCGGGCAGGCCCCCGCCGTCGTCAGCTGGACCGAGGACGGCGCCCGACGCACCGAGGCGACCGCCACCCCCACGGCCTTCGTCGCCACCCTGGCCGCCCGGTTCCCCGGCGAGGTCCCCGACCTCGCCGTCGCCCGGCCCACGCTCGAGGACGTGTACCTGCAGATGATCGGCCAGTCCGACCCCGCCGAGACCGTGGCGGTGGCCTCGTGAGCGCCCCCACGGTGAAGCTCCCGTCCCTGGCACGGGTCTACCGGGTGCGCGCCGGGGTGGAGCTCAAGGAGTTCTTCCGGCAGCGCGAGTCCGTCGTCTTCACGCTGATGTTCCCGGTGATCCTGCTCGTCGTCTTCGGCGCGGTGCTGGACTACGACATCGGTGGCGGCGTCAGCTTCACCCAGTACTTCATGGCCGGGGTGATCGCGGCCGGGATCCTGGGCGCGAGCCTGCAGAACATGGCGATCAACATCGCCACCGAGCGCAGCGACGGCTCGCTCAAGCACCTGGCCGGCACGCCCATGCCCAAGAGCGCCTACTTCGTCGGCAAGATCGCCCAGGTCTTCGCCGTGACCGTCGCGACGATCGTGATCCTGCTGGTCGTCGGTGTGGTGCTCTACGGCATCGACCTGCCCAGCGGGGCCGACTGGCTGACCTTCCTGTGGGTCGCGTTCCTCGGCTCGGCGGCCTGCACCCTGCTGGGCATCGCCGTCTCCAGCCTGGCCAAGAACGGTCGGTCGGCGTCGGCGACGGTCACCCCGTTCGCGCTGATCCTGCAGTTCATCTCCGGGGTGTTCTTCCGGTTCGACCAGATCCCCACCTGGATGCAGACCATCGCCTCGGTCTTCCCGCTGAAGTGGATGGCCCAGGGCCTGCGCTCGGTGTTCCTGCCCGACGTCCTCGCCGCGCAGGAGCCGGCCGGGTCGTGGGAGCTGGGCCGGGTCGCGCTGGTGCTCCTGGTGTGGGTCGCGGTCGGGCTGGGGCTGTGCGTGCTGACCTTCCGCTGGCGGGACCGCGCGGACGGGTAGCGTGCCGCGGATGTCCGCCGCACCGACCCCGGAGACCCTCGCCCGCGCCCCCAAGGTGCTCCTGCACGACCACCTGGATGGCGGGCTCCGGCCGCAGACGGTCCTCGAGCTGGCCGACCAGATCGGCTACCGCGAGCTGCCCGCCGACGACGCCGCGTCCCTGGGGGCCTGGTTCCGGCAGGCCGCCGACTCCGGCTCCCTGGTGCGCTACCTGGAGACCTTCGCGCACACCGTCGGGGTCATGCAGACCCCCGAGGCGGTGCACCGGGTCGCCCGGGAGGCCGCCCTGGACCTCGCCGCCGACGGCGTGGTGCACGCCGAGGTGCGCATGGCCCCGGAGCTGCTGACCGCGATGCCGATCGAGGCCGCGGTCGAGGCGATGCTCGACGGCTACGCCACCGGTGCACGGGAAGCCGGGACGATCCGGGTCGGCACGCTGCTGTGCGCGATGCGCCAGGCCGACCGGTGGGACGAGGTCGCCGGTCTCGTCGTCCGCTACCGGGACGCCGGCGTCGTTGGCTTCGACCTTGCCGGCCCGGAGATCGGCTTCCCCGCCGACCGGCACCCCTCCGCCATCGCGCTGCTGGACCGGGCGCAGGCGCACCGCACGATCCACGCCGGCGAGGCGCACGGCGTCGAGAGCATCAGGGTGGCCCTCGACGGTGCCTGCGCCGAGCGGCTGGGCCACGGGGTGCGGATCGCCGACGAGGTGCCCGAGGACGGCGGACCGCTGGGCCCGACGGCGCAGCGGGTGCTCGACGAGCAGGTGCCCCTGGAGGTCGCCCCGTCGTCGAACGTGCAGACCGGCGCCTACAGCTCGCTGGCCCGCCACCCGGTCGGCCGGCTGCACGCCCTCGGCTTCGCCGTCACCCTCAACACCGACAACCGGCTGATGAGCGGGGTGTCCACCAGCTCCGAGTTCGCTGCCGTCGTGGCCGCGCACGGCTGGGGGTGGGACGACGTCCAGACCGTCACCGAGCGGGCCGTGGCCGCCGCCTTCCTGGCCGACGGCGACCGCGCGCAGCTGCTCGCCGACGTCCGGTCGGGGTACGCCGCACTGCGGGGGTGAGCGCGCACACCCGTCCGTGGGAATCAATCCCCGGCGATCGCTGCTAACCTCGACGTGCCGGCGAGTGCCGGCCATCCTCCCGGACGGTCCTGTCCGGGGAAGAGCGCATCCGTGCAGATCCAGCGTCACCGTCGACGCACGCGATCACCAGTGAAGGCGCCGGGTCCCCCGGCAGCTCTGCACCACCCACGGGACGCGCCCCGATCTGTATCGGAGTTCCCGCTTGTCCTCGTTCGACTCTGTCGACACCAGCACCACCGTTCCCACCACCGAGGCTCCTGAGGCCGCTGTCGAGACCCCCGAGGTCGAGACCGCCGCCGAGCCCACCGGCCCCTCGTTCGCCCAGCTCGGTCTCCAGCAGCAGCTGGTCACCGCGCTCGAGCGCAAGGGCATCCGGCACCCGTTCGCCATCCAGACCTCCGCCCTGCCGGACGCCATGGCCGGCCGCGACGTGCTCGGCAAGGCAGCCACCGGCTCGGGCAAGACCCTGGCCTTCGGTCTGCCCCTCCTGCACCGCCTCGGCCAGGACGTCCAGCACGGTCGCCGCGCCCCGCGTGGCCTCGTGCTCGTCCCCACCCGTGAGCTCGCGCAGCAGGTGCACGACGCGCTGGCCCCGCTGGGCCAGTCCAACGGCGTGCAGCTCGCCGCGGTCTACGGCGGTGCCTCGATGTACCGCCAGATCCAGCAGCTGCGCCGCGGCGTCGACGTCGTCATCGCGACGCCGGGCCGCCTGCAGGACCTGATCAACCAGGGCGAGTGCTCGCTCACCGACGTCGAGATCTCGGTCATCGACGAGGCGGACTTCATGTCCGACCTGGGCTTCCTGCCCGTGGTGAAGGAGCTGCTCGACCAGACCCGCACCGACGGTCAGCGCCTGCTCTTCTCGGCCACCCTGGACGGTGAGGTCGACAGCCTCGTCCGTCGTTACCTCAAGGACCCGGCCCGTCACTCGGTGGTCACCGCCGCCGACGCCGCGCCGCCGGCCGAGCACCGCGCCTACAGCGTGTCCTTCCCGGACCGCCTGCGGGTCACCGAGCAGCTCGCCGCCCGCCCGGGCCGCACGATCATCTTCGTGCGCACCCAGCACGGCGCCGACCGGCTCGCCGACAACCTGCAGCAGGTCGGCATCAAGGCCGAGCCGATCCACGGCGGTCTGCCGCAGTCGGCCCGTCGCCGCGCGCTCGAGGCGTTCACCGACGCCCGCTCGCCGGTCCTGGTCGCCACCGACGTCGCCGCCCGCGGCATCCACGTCGACGACGTGTCGCTGGTCCTGCACTACGACCCGCCGGCAGACCACAAGACCTACCTGCACCGCTCCGGCCGCACCGCGCGCGCCGGTGCCGCGGGTGTCGTCGTCTCGCTGCTGCTGCCCGACCAGGTGGGCCAGGCCAAGCGCCGCTTCCGCCAGGCCGCGGTGAACACCGACGTGTCCCGGATCCGTCCGGGCGACGCCCCGATCGCCGAGCTCGTGGCGGCCGGTGTGCACGTCGAGCCCGTCGAGCGTCCGGTCCGTCCCTCGCGGGGTGGCTCGTCCTCGGGTCGCCCGCGTCGTGAGGGTGGCGGCGACCGTCGTCCCCGTCGCGAGGGCTTCGGCGACCGCCCGGCCCGTCCGGCCGGCGAGCGTCCCTCCTACGGCGACCGTCCGGCCCGCCCGGCCGGTGACCGCCCGTCCTACGGCGACCGTCCGGCCCGTCCCGCCGGTGACCGTCCCACCTACGGGGACCGCCGTTCGCCCGGCGCCCGCCCCACCGGTGGCGGCCAGGGCGGACGCCCGCCCCGCCCGGCCCGCTCGTACTGATCCACCCCTGAACGGCTGAACGGCCGGTCCCCCTCACGGGGGGCCGGCCGTTCTGCTGTGCAGGACGAGAAGCGCCCTTCTCGTCAGGACTCCTGACGAGAAGGGCGCTTCTCGTCAGTCCCGGAAGACCAGGGCGGTGCTGACCTCGCGGACGAGCTCGTCCCACGGGCCGGTGAGGGCGGCGGCGTCCTCGGCGCGCAGGGCGGCCTGCGGCTCGCGGTCGCTGCGGGCCACGGCCTGCCCGAGCGGGGTGCTCGGGGCGAGCAGCTCCTCGACCCGGGGCAGTCCGGCGTACTCGGCCAGGTCGCGGGCGCCCTCGACCGGCTGGGTGAGGACGCCGTGGTCGACCAGACCGGCCGCACCGTCGGCCACCTCGCTGAGCAGCTCGGCGAGCTCGGTGAGGTCGTAGCGGTCCTGGTCGGCGGGCAGCGGCCGGGTCTCGGTGGCGGCGACCTCGGGCCAGGAGGCGATCTCGGTCAGGTCGTGCCCCTCGTCGCCGGCGATGAAGGCCGACAGCTCGGCGGGGGTGCCGAAGAGGAACACCTCGCCGTCGCGGCCCAGGAAGCGGGCCTCGTCGTCGACGTAGCAGCGCAGGGTCAGACCCGCGCCCTCGGGGACGACGACCTCGACGGGCAGGATGCCGACGCCCTCCCAGAAGCCCGCGGCAGCGGCCACGGCCGCCGGGGAGGCGGTGAGCCGGCTCCCGCTGATGGTGCTCGTGGGGGTGGGGACGACAGCGGCCACCTCGACGTCCTCGTCCTCGGTGTCGTCGTCCCCGTCCACGTCGGCGGCCTCGGCGTCCTCGGGCTCGGCCGCGCGGGACTGCGACTCCTCGCTGGCCGACGGGTAGTCCGCGACGTCCACGGTGCCGGCGCCGGTCCAGTCCAGGTGCTCGTCGACCTCCTCGACGACGTCCTCCCAGAGCTCGTCGACCGAGCTGCCCAGCTTGATCCAGGACTCCTCGCCGGTGCGGCCGACGAACGCCTCGACGCCTAGGCCGAGCATGGCGACCTCGGGCTGGGCCATCAGCTCGGCGACGGACTCGAAGGCGGTCTCGTCGTCCTCGGAGTCGTCGTCGGTCTCGTCGTCCTCGTCGGGTGCGGTGTCGCAGCACTCGGCGATCCGGCCGACGACGTCGAAGGTCGCGGCGAGCTCCTCCACCGCCCAGCGGTCGGGGTTGTCGGCGACGACGTCGTAGACCCCGTCCAGGTCGAACCGGTGGTCCTCGTCCGGGGTGAGGTCGGCGGCACCCAGGCCGGCGACGACCGGCCAGACCGGGTGGTCGGACAGGTCGTGGTCGGTGCTGCTGCGGCAGAACGCGGCGAGCGCGGCCGGGGTCGGGAAGAGGTGCACGGTGGCCGTCTCGCCCTCGGAGTTGCCGAGGAAGGCCTGCCACTCCTCGCCGTCCTCCTCCCACGGAGGAGCCCACAGCGTGTAGCCCGTGCGGTCGTCGAGGGTGAGGGCGATGGGGACGATGCTGGGCCTGGCCACGGGGTCATCCTGCCGTGTCCGGCTGTGATCAGCCCTACCGGTCGCCCTGCGGGGTCCGCTTCTCCCGCCAGACCGTGGCCACGAGGACGACGGCGCCCACCATCACGACCGCCCCGATGCCCGCAGCGGCGTCCATGCCGGCGCTGAACGCCTCCTGGGCGCTGGTGGTCAGCGCGGTCGCGGTGTCGGCCGGCAGCCGACCGGCGACGTCCACGGCGCCGCCCAGCGTGCCGGCAGCGGTGGCATCCGCGCCGTCCACGCCGGCGGGCAGCACGAGGCGGGCAGTGTAGACCGCACCCAGCACGCTGCCCAGCACGGCGACCCCGAGGCCGGTGCCCAGCTCGTAGGCGGTCTCGCTGACCGCGCTGGCCTGCCCGGCGCGCTCGGCCGGTGCGGCGGTGAGGATCGCGTCGTTGGTCAGCGTCTCCGACAACCCGGCGCCGGCGGCGACCAGACCGAACGCCAGCACGACGACGAGGACGTCGGAGTCCGGGCCCAGCCGGGTGGCCACGACGTACCCGGCCACGCCGAGCAGCAGCCCGGTGACGACCAGCCAGCGCACCGGGACGACCTTCGCCAGCGGGACCGCAGCCAGGCCCGCGAGCACCGAGGCGATCAGACCCGGCACGAGGAGCAGGCCGGCGTCGAGTGGGCCGACGCCCAGCACGAGCTGCAGGTACTGCGAGGTGATGAGCAGCAGGCCGGTCAGGGCGGCGATGCTGAGCAGGTTGGCGCTGATGGCGGCGGTGACCACCCGGGAGCGGAACAGTCGCAGGTCCATCAGCGGGTCGCGGCCGGTGAGCTGGCGGCGGACGAAGGTGATCCCGCTGGCCACGCCGAGCACGGCCGCGCCCACGCTGGTCACCGACACCTCGCCGGTGGCCAGGGTCTTGATGGCGTAGACCACCGGCAACATCGTGGTCAGCGAGAGGCCGACGCTGACCAGGTCGAGCCGACCGGGGGAGGGGTCGCGGGACTCGGGCAGCAGCAGGGGTCCGACCACCAGCAGGGCGGCCAGCACCGGCACGTTCACCAGGAAGACCGAGCCCCACCAGTAGTGCTCGAGCAGCCAACCGCCCAGGATCGGGCCCAGGGCGGCGCCGCCGGAGAACCCGGCGGCCCAGACCGCGATGGCCAGCCGACGCTGCTGCCGGTCCAGGAACAGGTTGCGCAGCAGGGAGAGCGTCGAGGGCATCAGGGCCGCGCCGAAGAGACCCTGCAGGGCCCGGGCGGCGATCAGCCAGCGGATGTCGGGGGCGTAGGCGGCCAGCACCGATGCGATGCCGAACCCGGCGGCGCCGATCAGCAGCATCCGACGCCGGCCGAACCGGTCGCCCAGCGTGCCGGCGGTGATCAGCAGACCGGCGAGCACCAGCGGGTAGACGTCGACGGCCCAGAGCAGCTCGGTGCCGCTGGGCACCAGGGCCCGGGTGATCGAGGGGACGGCGAAGGTCAGCACCGTCCCGTCGACCGAGACGAGCAGGACCGGGAGCATCAGCACGGCGAGGCCGAGCCACTCCCGTCGTCCGGCGCGGGGGGTGGTGTTCTCGACCGGTGTGCCGGCCGTGGCGGTACTCATCGTGTCCTCGGTCCTGTGGGTGTCACTCTACCGTCCAGACGGTACAGTAACGAACCGTGCCGCGACCGTCGAACCGTGCCCGCCTGCTGGACGCCTACGAGGAGCTCCTCGTCAGCGGCGTCGGCGCGACCGTGACGCTGGACGCCGTCGCGGCCGCCGCCGGGGTCTCCAAGGGCGGGCTGCTCTACCACTTCCCGAGCAAGGACGCCCTGGTCGACGGGGTGGCCGAGCGGCTGGGTGAGCACGTGGCCGCCGACGTCGAGGCGCTCGGCTCGGCCCCCGAGGGGCCGGTCGCCTACTGGCTCACCACGTCGACCGCCGACGCCCAGGGCGAGCTGACCCGCACCTACCAGGCCACGCTCCGGTTGGCCGGCGCCGGGCACGCCGCAGCCCGGACAGCCCTGCTGGAGGCCGACCGGGCGTGGTCAGCCGCCCTGGAGGCCCGGATCGCCGACCCGGTGCTGGCCCGACTGGTCCGGCTGGTGGGCGACGGGCTGTACCTGGAGGGGCTGGCCGGGCTGCCGACGCGGGGTGACACCCCCGCGCTCGTGGAGCTGCTGGAGCAGGTGCTCCGCTAGATCCCGATCGGGTGCCAGACCGTCTTGGTCTCCAGGAACGGGGTCATCCGGTGCAGGCCGGGGTCGGCGGTCCAGTCGGTCTCCTCGACCGTCGTCCGCAGCACCCGCTTGAGCGTGCCGGCCGCCGAGCGCTCCAGCTCCATCGCCACCGCGCCGGACGTGCCGGCCAGGTCGATGCCGTCGACGTCGGCGTGCTCGGCCAGCCAGGGGCCGATCTCGACGGCGTCGCCGGTGAGCAGGTTGGCCACCCCGCCGGGCACGTCGGAGGTGGCGAGCACCTCCGACAGCGTGATCGCCGGCAACGGCCGGTCCAGCGAGCTGACCACGACGGCCGTGCACCCGGTGGCCAGCACCGGCGCCAGCACGCTGACCAGCCCGAGCAACGAGGACCGCTGGGGCGCCAGCAGCGCGACCACCCCGGAGGGCTCCGGGATCGAGAAGTCGAAGTAGGGCCCGGCGACGGGGTTGGTGCCCCCCAGGACGGCGGCGAGCTTGTCGGTCCACCCGGCGTACCAGACCCACCGGTCGATCGCGGCGTCCACGGCGGCCCGGGCCTTCGTCGCCGACAGGCCCTCGCCCGCGGCGACCTCGTCGGCGAACTGCGCCGCGCGGCCCTCCATCACCTCGGCGACCCGGTACAGCACCTGGCCCCGGTTGTAGGCGGTCGCGGTCGACCACCCGGCGAACGCACCTCGGGCGGCCACGACGGCGTCCCGGGCGTCCTTGCGCGAGGCCCGCGCGGCGTTGGCCACGAAGCGCCCGCGGCTGTCGGCGACCTCGTAGGTGCGCCCGGACTCCGAACGGGGGAACTTCCCGCCGACGTACAGCTTGTAGGTCTTGCGCACGGCCAACCGGTCGCTCATCAGGACTCCTTCAGGTACGCGCGCAGGCCGATGCGGCCACCCTCGCGGCCGTGGCCGGACTGCTTGTAGCCACCGAACGGCGACGTCGGGTCGAACTGGTTGAACGTGTTGGCCCAGACGACCCCGGCCCGCAGCTGGTTCGCGATCGACAGGATCCGCGAGCCCTTCTCCGACCAGATGCCGGCCGAGAGCCCGTAGAGGGAGTTGTTCGCCTTGGCGACGGCCTCGTCGGGGGTGCGGAAGGTCAGCACCGAGAGCACCGGGCCGAACACCTCGTCCCGGGCGATGCGGTGCGCCGGCGACACGTCGGTGAAGACCGTCGGCTTGAACCAGTTGCCGCGCTCGGGCAGCTCGCCCGCGGGCTGCCAGAGGTGGGCGCCCTCGGCCTGGCCGATGCCCACCAGCTCCCGGATCCGGGCGAGCTGCTCGGGGGAGTTGATCGCCCCGATGTCGGTGTTCTTGTCCAGCGGGTCGCCCACCCGCAGCGTGCCGATCCGGCGCTGCAGCGCCGCGACGACCTCGTCGTGCACCGACTCCTGGACCAGCAGCCGTGAGCCCGCGCAGCACACGTGGCCCTGGTTGAAGAAGATGCCGCGGACGATGCCCTCGACGGCCTGGTCGACCGGGGCGTCGTCGAAGACGATGTTCGCGGCCTTGCCGCCCAGCTCCAGGGTCAGCGCCTTCTGCGTGCCGGCGATCGAGCGGGCGATCTGCTTGCCGACCTCGGTCGAGCCGGTGAAGGCCACCTTGTCGACGTCGGGGTGCTCGACGACGGCGCGGCCGGTGTCCCCGGCGCCGGTCACGATGTTGACCACCCCCGGCGGGAGGTCGGCCTGCTGGCAGACCTCGGCGAACAGCAGCGCGGTCAGCGGGGTGGTCTCGGCCGGCTTGAGGACGACGGTGTTGCCGGCCGCGAGCGCCGGGGCCACCTTCCAGGCCAGCATCATCAGCGGGAAGTTCCACGGGATGACCTGCCCGGCCACGCCGTGCGGGCGGGGGGCGGCGCCCAGGCCCACGTGCTCGAGCTTGTCGGCCCAGCCTGCGTGGTAGAAGAAGTGCGCGGCGGCCTGGGGCACGTCGACGTCGCGGGACTCGGTGATCGGCTTGCCGTTGTCCAGGGTCTCGAGGACCGCGAACTCCCGGGCCCGCTCCTGCAGCAGCCGGGCGATGCGGAACAGGTACTTGCCGCGATCGGCCGGGCGCATGGGGCCCCAGACCCGGGTGAAGGCCCGGCGGGCGGCGCGGACGGCGCGGTCGACGTCGGCGTCGGTGCCCACCGCGATCTCGCTGAGCACCTCCTCGGTCGCGGGGTTCACGGTCTGCAGGGGCGTGCCCTGGCCGGCGGTGAACTCGCCGTCGACGAACAGCCCGTAGCTGGGCCGGACGTCGACGACCGAGCGGGACTCGGGGGCAGGGGCGTACGCGAAGACGCTCGTCATGTCAGTCCACCGAGACGTGGTCGGGGCCGGAGTAGTGGCCGGTGCGGAGCTTCTGGCGCTGCAGGAGCAGGTCGTTGAGCAGGCTGGAGGCGCCGAAGCGGAACCAGTCGGGGGAGAGCCAGTCCGACCCGGCCACCTCGTTGATCATCACCAGGTGCTTCACGGCGTCCTTGGTGGTCTTGATGCCGCCGGCGGGCTTGACGCCGATCTGGATCCCGGTCGCGGCGCGGTAGTCGCGGACCGCCTCCAGCATCACCAGGCAGACCGGCAGGGTCGCGGCGGGGGACACCTTGCCGGTCGAGGTCTTGATGAAGTCACCGCCGGCCAGCATCGCCAGCCACGAGGCCCGGCGCACGGCGTCGTAGGTGCGCAGCTCCCCGGTCTCCAGGATCACCTTGAGGTGGGCAGACCCGCAGGCCTCCTTCACCGCGACGATCTCGTCGAACACGTCGAGGTACCGGCCGGCCAGGAAGGCGCCCCGGTCGATGACCATGTCGATCTCGTCGGCGCCGTTGCCCACGGCGTCCCGCACGTCGGCGAGCTTGACCGCCCGGCTGGCCCGCCCCGACGGGAACGCGGTGGCCACGGCGGCGGTGTGGATGCCGGTGCCGGCGAGGGCCTCGGTGGCGACGCCGGCCAGGTCGCCGTAGACGCAGACCGCGGCGACGGCCGGGCAGCCCGGGTCGGTCGGGTCGGGTCGGCGGGCCTTGGCGGCCAGCGACCGCACCTTGCCCGGGGTGTCGGCGCCCTCCAGCGTGGTCAGGTCGACCATCGAGATGGCGGTGTCGATCGCCCAGGCCTTCGCCGTCGTCTTGATCGACCGGGTGCCCAGCTGGGCGGCGCGGGCCTCGGCGCCGACCTGGTCGACGCCGGGCAGGCCGTGCAGGAAGGA
Organism: Geodermatophilaceae bacterium NBWT11; assembly: GCA_014218215.1. Lineage (NCBI taxonomy): Bacteria > Bacillati > Actinomycetota > Actinomycetes > Geodermatophilales > Geodermatophilaceae > Geodermatophilaceae bacterium NBWT11. The sequence goes on along the minus strand of CP043652.1, from coordinate 1,075,883 downwards.
CCGGAACGCCGACTCCGAACGGGTCACGTCGGCGAACGCGTCCGGGGTCGTCCGTGGCGGCACCGCAGCGGGCGCCGAGGGGTCGAGCGCGGTGGTCATGCCGGCCATCATCCCCGACGGCTGGGTCGCCGGGACCACGGCCGTTACCGTTCCCCCGTGCAGCTGACCGTGGTCGACCACCCGCTCGCCCGTGCCCGCCTGACCCGCATGCGGGACGAGCGCACCGACAACGCCGCGTTCCGCGCCGCGCTGCGGGACCTCGCCGAGCTCCTGGTCTTCGAGGCCACCCGGGAACTGGCGGTCGAGGAGTACGAGATCACCACCCCGGTGACCACGACGACGGGCTACCGGCTGGCCGCCCCGCCGCTCATCGTCCCGGTGCTGCGCGCCGGGCTGGGCATGGCCGACACCGCGCACTCGCTGCTGCCGGAGTCCCAGATGGGGTTCGTCGGGCTGGCCCGCAACGAGGTCACCTTCGAGCCCGAGGCCTACATGGCCTCGCTGCCGGAGTCGCTGGTCGATCGCGAGGTCTTCGTGCTGGACCCGATGCTGGCCACCGGCGGCTCGCTGGTGCACTGCTGCTCGCTGCTCACTGCGCGGGGCTGCACCTCGATCACGGTGCTGTGCGCGCTGGCGGCGCCGGAGGGCATCGCCCGGCTGGAGGAGAGCGGCCTGCCGCTGCGGGTGTTCACCGCCAGCATCGACGAGGAGCTCAACAGCAACGCCTACATCGTCCCGGGCCTCGGTGACGCCGGCGACCGCCAGTTCGGCGCCGTCTGATGCGCTTCGCCGTCCTGGGCAGCGGCTACTGGGCGCGCACCGTGCACGCCGCGTCGCTGCACGCGCACCCCGACGCCGAGCTGGTGGGCGTCTGGGGCCGATCGCAGGAGAAGGCGCAGGCCGCGGGCGCGGAGTTCGACGTCCTGGGCACCGACGACCTCGACGCGCTGCTGGCCGACGTCGACGCCGTCTCGATCTCGCTGCCGCCGGACGTGCAGCCCGACATCGCGGTGCGCGCCGCCGAGGCCGGCTGTCACCTGCTGCTGGAGAAGCCGATCGCGATGTCGCTGCCAGACGCCGAGCGGGTGGTCGCCGCGACCTCGGCCGCCGGGGTCGCGTCGGTGGTCTTCCTGACCTACCGCTTCCGGACGTCGACGCACACCTGGCTGGACCAGGCCTCCCGGTCGGCGCTGGTCGGCGGACAGGTCACCTGGCTGGCCGACACCTTCGCCCCGGGCAGCCCGTTCCGGGAGTCGGTGTGGCGGGCCCGGCCGGGCGCCCCGCTGTGGGACCTCGGCCCGCACGCGCTGTCGCTGCTGACCCCGACCCTGGGGCCGGTCGTCGCCGCGCAGGGCACCCGCGCCGCCGACGGCACGGTCAGCGTCCTCCTGGAGCACGAGGGTGGGCCGACCAGCACGATGACCCTGTCGGCGACGGCGTCCCCGCTGGCCGCGGGGGAGGACTTCTGGGTGCACGGCGACACCGGCCGCCTGGTGCTCCTGCCCGAGGACGGCGCCACGGCGCACGAGGCGCACGCGGTGGCCGTCGACGAGCTGACCGCCGCGGCGCTCACCGGCGGGGCGCACCCCTGCGACGCGGCGTTCGGCCGGGACCAGGTGCGGGTGCTGGCGGCCGCCGAGCAGGCCGTGCAGAGCGGCACCCGCCAGCAGGTCTGACCGCGGGAACCGGCTGCCCGCCCGTACGTTCCACTCGAGAGACCGGCACATCGACAGGGGAGACCCGTGGACTTCTGGACCTGGTACGTGCGCCGAGGGCGGATCACCCGCCGCGCGTTCTGGCTGCACTACGTGGTGCCGCTGCTCCTGCTGTCGGCACTGGCGCTGGCCGCCGACGTGTCCTTCGGCTACACGTCGCTGGAGCCCAGCACCGCCGCGGACGGCTCGCTCGTCCCGGCCGTCATCGAGTACGGCCCGTTCGTCATCGTCACCGGCATCCTGACCGTGCTGCCCTCGATCACCGCCCAGGTGACCCGGATGCACGACCAGGGCCGGTCGGGTCTGTGGGTGCTGCTGAACCTGGTGCCGGTGTTCGGGCAGTTCGCCGTGCTGGGCATGTGCGGGTTGGTGCCGACCCAGCCGACGCCCAACCGCTACGGCCCGGTGCCGGACGCCAGCGGGTCGGCCCTGCCGTTCGCGCCGGGCACCACCCCGCCGGAGACCACCCCCGGCGGTCGCCAGATCTGGTCGCCGCAGCCCGGCACCGAGGACCGCCCGCCGGCCCCCGGTCCGTGGACCCCGGGCCCGCAGGACCGCGCCCCGGACTACCCGCCGACCGACTGGCGCTAGGTCAGAGCCCCAGGGCCGTCGCCATCTCCCCGCGCAGCCGGGTGAGCTCGGCGTCGGCCCGGGTGCGGGCGGCCGGCACGTCGGCGCGGTCGGCGACCGGGACGACGACCTCCAGGTAGGCCTTCAGCTTCGGTTCGGTGCCGCTGGGCCGCACGACGACCCGCACGCCCTCGCCGAGCAGCCGCACCCCGTCGACCGGGGGCTCCAGCTCGCGGAGGTCCTCGAACGCCACCTCCCGGTCCAGCAGCGCCACGGGGGGCCTCGCGCGGACCCGGGCCATGGCGTCGTCGATCAGCGTGAGGTCCTCCACCCGCACCGAGAGCTGACCGGTGGCGTGCAGCCCGTGCTCGGCGGCCAGCTCGTCGAGCCGGTCGAGCAGGGTGCGGCCCTGCGTGCCCAGGTCGGCCGCGAGCAGCGCGACCGCGAGCGCCGCGGAGACACCGTCCTTGTCCCGGGCCACCTGGGGGCTGACCGCGTAGCCCAGCGCCTCCTCGTAGCCGTAGACCAGCGGGGCGTCCTCGGAGCCGGCGCGGATGATCCACTTGAAGCCGGTCGGGGTCTCGGCCGCGGGCTGGCCGTGGCCGGCGGCGACCCGGCCCAGCAGCGACCCGCTGACCAGGGACCGCGCGTACGTGCCGGCCACCCCACGACGGAGCAGCGCGTCGGCGAGCAGCACGCCCACCTCGTCACCGGTCAGCTGTCGCCCATCGCAGACCACCGAGCAGCGGTCGGCGTCGGGGTCCTCGGCGATCGCCACGTCGGCGCCCACCCGCTCGGCCAGGGCGCTGAGCAGGTCGACCGCGCCGGGCTCCTCCGGGTTGGGGAAGGCCACCGTCGGGAAGTCCGGGTCGGGGTGCTCCTGCTCGGGCACCGCGTGCAGCTCGGCGAACCCGGCGGCGGCGAACACCGCGCGGGTGGTCGTCGTGCCGACGCCGTGCATGGCCGTGTAGGCGACGACGAGCCGGCGGCGGGCCTCGGGGTCCACCCGGGCCGGGCCGACGGCCGCGACCACGGCGGTGACGTAGTCGGCCTCGACGTCGTCGCCCAGGGTGGTCCAGTCGTCGCTGCGGGGGAGCTCGCGAGCCGGGCCGCAGGCGGCGATGGCCGCCTCGATCTGCCGGTCGGCGGGCGGGACGAGCTGTGCGCCGTCGTCGAGGTAGACCTTGTAGCCGTTGTCCTGCGGGGGGTTGTGGCTGGCGGTGACCATCACCCCGGCGTCTGCTCCGAGGTGCCGCACGGCGAACGACAGCACCGGGGTGGGCAGCGGGCGGGGCAGCACCTGCACGGCGAACCCAGCGCCGGTGAGCACCTCGGCGCTGATCCGGGCGAACTCGTCGGAGCGGTGCCGGGCGTCGTAGCCGATGACGACCCCGCGACCACCCCGGCCCTCGGCGACCAGGTGGGCGGCCAGGCCGGCGGCGGCCCGGGCGACGACCGCGGTGTTCATCCCGGCCGGCCCGGCCCGCAGCGGGCCGCGCAGACCTGCGGTGCCGAAGGCCAGGGGGGCGGCGAACCGGTCGGCGAGCTCGGTGTCGGCACCGGCGTCCAGCAGGGCCTGCAGCTCGGCGCGGTCACCCGGGTGCGGGTCGTCGGCGATCCACTGCTCGACCACGGCCCGGTCCACCGCCGCGCTCACGAGGGGTCGGCCTGCTGCGCCCGGGCGGCCACCGCGTCGATGGAGAAGTCCGGGCCGGCGTACTCCCCGCCGAGCCGGTCGTGCTCGACGGTGCCGGGGGTCGGCTCGCCCAGGGCGCTGGTGATCGCCTCGGCGTACATCTCGGCGTCGTCGGTCGGCTCGTAGCCCAGGGCGCGGGCGGAGGTCAGGTCCCACCAGGCACGGGTGTTGGCCGAGACCCCCCACACCACGGCGAAGCCGGGGCTGGGGGCGGTGAGCGCGGCGTCGACGAGGGCGACGGTGTCGTCGGGGGACAGCCAGGTGGACAGGTGCCGGGGCGCCCGCGGCTCGGGGAGGGCCGAACCGATCCGCAGGCACACGACGTCCAGGCCGTAGCGGTCGACGTAGAGCGAGCCGAGTGCCTCCATGGCGACCTTGGACACCCCGTAGAAGGTGTCCGGACGGGGTTGGGCGTCGGTCTGGGCGTTCGCCACCCGCGGGGACATGCCGGTGGCGTGGTTGCTGCTGGCCAGGACGACGCGGGGCACGCCGGCGCGGCGGGCGGCCTCGAGGGCCACGTACGTGCCCTCGATGTTGGCGTGGCTGATCGCGGCCCAACTGGACTCGGTGGCGATGCCGGCCATGTGCACCAGGGCCGAGGCGCCCTGGGCGGCGTCGGTGACCGCAGCCAGGTCGGTGGCGTCGGCGACCAGGTGCTCCTCGCCGGGCCGGGTGTCGGTGACCGGTACGACGTCCAGGCAGCGCAGCGCGTGGCCGCGCTCGGGCAGTCCGCCGCGCAGCAGCGTGCCGATGTACCCGGCGGCCCCGGTGAGCAGGACGGGGCCGCTCATGCCGGCAGCTCCCCGATGAAGCGGACGAGGAACTCGCCGAGCCGGCCGGCGGCGGCCTTGCCGGCCTCGAGCACCTCGACGTGGTCCAGGGCCTCCCCGGTGATGCCGGCCGCGGCGTTGGTGACCATCGAGAGGCCGACGACCTCGACCCCGGCGGCGCGGGCGGCGATGGCCTCCAGCGCGGTGGACATGCCGACCAGGTCGGCGCCCATCGTGGTGAGCATCCGGATCTCGGCCGGGGTCTCGAAGTGCGGGCCGGGCAGGGCGGCGTAGACGCCCTCGACCAGCGTCGGGTCGATCCGCTGGGCGATCTCGCGCAGCCGGCGGGAGTACAGGTCGGTGAGGTCGACGAACGTGGCGCCGACCAGCGGGGAGCGGGCGGTCAGGTTCAGGTGGTCGCTGATCAGGACGGCCTGCCCGACGGTGTGGTCGGGGGAGAGGCCGCCGGCGGCGTTGGTGAGCACCACGGTGCGCACCCCGGCGGCAGCCGCCGTCCGGATGCCGTGCACGACCGGGTCGACTCCACGGCCCTCGTACAGGTGGGTGCGGCCCAGGAACAGCAGCACCCGGGTGTCACCGACCCGCACCGAGCGGATCTCCCCGCCGTGCCCGGTGACGACCGGGGCGGCGAAGCCGGGCAGCTCGCCGATGGCGACGCTCGCCTCGGCCGGGCCGAACGCGTCGGCGGCCGGGGCCCAGCCCGACCCCATGACGACGGCGACGTCGTGCTCACCGCCGAGCGCCGCCGTCAGGTCCGCCGCGGCGCGGGTGGCCAGCGCGGCGGGGTCGGTGGGGGAGGTCTCGGGAGGGGTCTGGCTCACGTCCAGGACGCTAGCCCAGGGGGGTGACAGTTCGGACCGGCCCGTTTCCACACCCGGCGCATGGTCCTCGCCGTCCCTACACTCGCCCGGTGCAGATCCCCTTCTCCTCCTCCGAGCGGTCGAGCCTGGGGGTCGAGTGGGAGCTCCAGCTCATCGACCGCGAGACCCGCCAGCTCACCTCGGGCGCCAACGAGATCCTCGCCGAGCTCAAGCCGGCCGACGCCGACGAGCACCCCAAGGCCAAGCACGAGCTGCTGCAGTCGACGATCGAGATCATCACCGGCATCTGCGGCACGGTCGCCGAGGCCAAGGCCGACCTGGCCGGCACGCTCGCCGAGGTGGTCGAGGCCGCCGACCGGCGCGGCCTGGGGCTGATGTGCGCGGGCACCCACCCGATGACCGACTGGCAGACCCAGCAGATCTCGCCCAAGGAGCGTTACGCCCAGCTCGTGGAGAAGATGCAGTGGCTGGCCCGCCGGCTGCAGATCTTCGGCGTCCACGTGCACGTCGGCGTCCGCTCCCCGGACAAGATCATCCCGATCGTGAACGCGCTGTGCGCCTACATCCCGCACTTCCTGGCGCTGTCGGCGTCCTCGCCGTACTGGGTCGGGGCCGACACCGGCCTGGCGAGCGCCCGCTCGAAGGTCTTCGAGGGCATGCCGACGGCGGGGCTGCCTTACCAGCTCAGCGGCTGGGACGGCTTCGAGCGCTACATGGAGACGCTGATCTCGACCAACGCGATCGAGAGCGTCCGCGAGGTGTGGTGGGACATCCGCCCGCACCCGGACTTCGGCACCGTCGAGCTGCGCATCTGCGACGGCCTGCCCACTCTCGACGAGATCGGTGCCGTCGCCGCCATGGCCCAGTGCCTGGTCGAGCAGTTCGACCGGGAGATCGACCGTGGCTACACGCTGCCCACCCCGGCGAGCTGGATCCTGCGGGAGAACAAGTGGCGGGCGGCCCGCTACGGCCTGGACGCCGAGATCATCGTCGACGACCGCGGCACCGTCCGGCCGGTCAAGGACGCGCTGCGCGACCTGGTCGAGGAGCTGACCCCCACCGCGCGCCGGTTGGACTGCGTCGAGGAGCTCGGTGACGTGCTGCGGATCATCGAGGTCGGTGGCTCCTACGAGCGGCAGCGCCGGGTCGCCGAGGCGAACGACGGCCGACTCGAGCCGGTCGTCGACAGCCTGCTGGCCGAGATGCGCGACGGGCTCCCGGCGGCGTGAGCGCCCCGGAGACCGTCGACCGCTGGGTCGAGGCGCACCACGACGAGCTCGTCGGCGTCCGTCGGCACCTGCACGCCCACCCCGAGCTCGGCTTCGTGGAGCGGGAGACCACGGCGTTCCTGGAACGACAGCTCCGGCAGGTCGGGCTGACCCCGCGGCGGTTGCCCAACGGCACCGGGCTGGTCTGCGACGTCGGCTCCGGGGGGCCGGTCGTCGTGCTGCGCGCCGACATCGACGCACTGCCGCTGCCCGACCTCAAGGACGTGCCCTACCGCTCCACTCGCGAGGGCATGTGCCACGCCTGCGGGCACGACGTGCACACCACGGTGCTGCTCGGCGTCGCGCAGGCCCTCGCCGAGCTGGACGCGCTGCCGGGCACCGTGCGGGCGGTGTTCCAGCCCGCCGAGGAGCAGGTGCCCGGCGGCGGCCTGGAGGTGGTGCGGTCCGGCGTGCTCGAGGGCGCGACGCGGGCCTTCGCGCTGCACTGCGACCCGTCGGTGCCGGTCGGCCGGGTGGGCCTGCGCACCGGGTCGATCACCGCGGCCTGCGACCGCCTCGAGGTCACGCTCACCGGGCCGGGCGGGCACACCGCCCGCCCGCAGCTCACCGTCGACCTGGTGCACGCCCTGGGTCGGGTGGTCACCGAGGTGCCCGGACTGCTGTCCCGCCAGGTCGACCCGCGGGCGGCGATGTCGCTGGTCTGGGGCGCGGTCACCGCCGGTGTCGCGGCCAACGCCATCCCGGAGACCGGGCAGCTGCGCGGCACGGTGCGGGTGCTCGACCGGGACGTCTGGGACGGCGCCGAGGAGCTGGTCCGCCGCCTGATCCGCCAGGTCGGGGAGGCCTCGGGCGCCGAGGTCGACGTCGACTACGTGCGGGGGGTGCCACCGGTGGTCAACGACCCGCGCGGGGTGGCCCTGCTGCGGTCGGCGGCGCTGGAGACGGTGGGGTCGGAGAACGTGGTGCTCAGCCCGCAGAGCATGGGCGGGGAGGACTTCGGCTGGTTCGCCGAGGTGCTGCCGATCGCCCTCGCCCGGCTCGGCACGCACGGCGGGGGAGCCCCGCTGGACCTGCACCGCGGCACCTTCGACGTCGACGAGCGGGCCATCGGGGTCGGCGTCCGGCTGCTGGCGCGGACGGCGCTGCAGGCGCTCGCCGCCGACGCGCAGCAGCCGGTGCCCGCCCGGTCGTGACGGTCACCACAGCCGCTCCGGACGGCGTTGTCGGAGGGCTGCGGTAGACACTGCTCGAACACGCCCCGAGCAGTGAGAACGGTGACCCGACGATGAGCCACCCCTCCCCGGACGTCGCGACCGACACGGTCGAGGCACCCGACGAGCCGACCGCTCCGGACGAGCTGACGCTCGCCGCGGACTTCCCGGCCGCCACCCGCGAGCAGTGGCGCGACCTGGTCGCCGCCGTGCTCCGCAAGGCCGGCCGGGAGGAGCTGCCCGACCCCGTCGAGGACGCGCTGCGCCGCACCGTCGCCACCGGGGTCGACGTCGCACCGCTGTACACGGCTGCCGACGTGGCCGACCTGCCCGGCACCGGGGCGCCCGGCGTCCCGCCGTTCGTCCGGGGCAGCCGGGTCGTCCGGCCCGCCCCCTCGGCCGCGGACGACCAGGCCGCCGGCGGCGGCATCCCGGCCGGCTGGGACGTGCGGCAGCGGCACGCCGACCCCGACGTGGGGACGACGAAGGAGGCGATCGCCGCCGACCTCGAGCACGGCGTGACCTCGCTGTGGCTGGTCGTCGGCGACGGTGCCGTCCCGGTCGGCTCCCTCGGTGACGTGCTGGCCGACGTGCTGCTGGACCTGGCTCCGGTGACCCTGCAGGGCGGCGTCCCGGCGGCCGAGGCGTTCCTGGACCTGGTCGAGGGCCGCACCGACCTGGCCCCGGGCGGGTCGTTGGGGCTCGACCCGCTCGGCGTGCAGGCCACCTCCGGTCAGGAGCAGGACCTCTCCGGACTGGCCGACCTGGCCCGCCGGGCGGCCGCGCACGGCGACCTGCGCGCGGTCGTCGTCGACGCGACCGTGGTGCACGACGCCGGGGCGACCGCGGTGGAGGAGCTGGGCTGCGCCCTGTCCGCCGCGGTGGCCTACCTGCGGGCACTGACCGACGGAGGGCTCACCGTCGACGAGGCGGCCGCACAGCTGGAGTTCCGGTTCGCGGCGACCGCCGACCAGTTCACGACCATCGCGATGCTGCGCGCCGCGCGCCGGCTGTGGGACCGGGTGGGCGAGGTCGCCGGCGTCTCCGCCGAGCTGCGGGGCATGCGCCAGCACGCCGTCACCTCCTCGGTGATGACCACCCGGCGCGACCCGTGGGTCAACATGCTGCGCACCACGGTGGCCTGCTTCGCCGCCGGCGTGGGCGGGGCCGACGCCGTCACGGTGACCCCGTTCGACGCCGCGCTCGGGCTGCCCGACGCCTTCGCCCGGCGGATCGCCCGCAACACCCAGGCGCTGCTCACCGAGGAGGCACACCTGGCCCGGGTGCTCGACCCGGCCGGTGGCTCCTGGTACGTCGAGTCGCTGACCGACGCCCTCGCCCACGCCGCCTGGGCGTGGTTCACCGAGATCGAGCGAGCCGGCGGGTACGCCGCTGCCCTCTCCTCGGGCCTGGTGCACGAGCGGGTCGCCGCGGCGTGGGCGGCCCGGTCGAAGCGGCTGGCCACCCGGCGCGACCCGGTCACCGGGGTGAGCGAGTTCGCCAACCTGGACGAGCAGCTGCCCCGGCGTCGTCCTGCGGCCGAGGCTCTGCCCCCCGGGCCGGGCGGGCTGCCGCGGGTGCGGGCCGCGGGCGCCTTCGAGGAGCTGCGCGACCGGTCCGACGAGCCCGGCGACCGGCCGGCGGTGTACCTGGCGACCCTGGGGAAGCCCGCAGCGCACACGGCCCGGGTGTCGTTCGCGTCCAACCTCTTCCAGGCCGGCGGGCTGGCCACCCCCACAGGTGACGGAGCGTCCGGCTTCGCCGAGGCCGGGACGACGGTGGCCTGCGTCTGCGGGTCCGACCGCGACTACGCCGACGCCGCCGGGCTGGTCGCCGAGCTGCGGGCGGCCGGGGCGACCCGGGTCTGGCTGGCCGGCAAGCCGGAGCTGGCCGTCGACGGCGTGGACGGGTACGTCTTCGCCGGCTGCGACGCGGTCGACGTCCTGACCACCACCCTCGACGAGCTGCTGGGAGCATGGTCATGAGCACGGTCCCCGACTTCGGATCCGTCGAGCTGGGCCGCGCCCAGGACGCCGGCAGCGCCGCCGACTGGGCGGCCGCCTTCGAGGCGCACACCGGTCGGCCGGTCGGTGAGGCGGTGTGGGAGACCCCCGAGGGGATCGCCGTCCCGCCCCTGCTGACCGAGGACGACCTCGCGGGCCTGGACTTCCTGGACGGCTACCCGGGCGTCCCGCCCTACGGCCGCGGGCCCTACCCGACGATGTACACCACCCAGCCGTGGACGGTCCGGCAGTACGCCGGGTTCTCCACCGCGGCGGCGTCCAACGCCTTCTACCGGCGCAACCTGGCGGCCGGGCAGAAGGGGCTGTCGGTCGCCTTCGACCTGCCCACCCACCGCGGCTACGACTCCGACCACCCGCGGGTGCCCGGCGACGTCGGCATGGCCGGGGTGGCCATCGACTCCATCTACGACATGCGCCAGCTCTTCGACGGCATCCCGCTGGACCGGATGAGCGTCTCGATGACCATGAACGGCGCCGTGCTGCCGGTGCTCGCGCTCTACATCGTCGCGGCCGAGGAGCAGGGGGTGGCCCCCGAGCAGTTGAGCGGGACCATCCAGAACGACATCCTCAAGGAGTTCATGGTCCGCAACACCTACATCTACCCCCCGGGGCCCTCGATGCAGGTGATCAGCGACATCTTCGCCTACACCTCGCAGAAGATGCCGCGCTTCAACTCGATCTCGATCTCCGGGTACCACATCCAGGAGGCCGGGGCGACGGCCGACCTGGAGCTGGCCTACACGCTCGCCGACGGCGTCGAGTACCTGAAGGCCGGCCGGGACGCCGGGATGGACGTGGACTCCTTCGCGCCCCGGCTGAGCTTCTTCTGGGGCATCGGGATGAACTTCTTCATGGAGGTCGCCAAGCTCCGGGCCGGGCGACTGCTGTGGGCCAAGCTGGTGGAGCGGGAGGGCGCGAGGAACCCCAAGTCGCTGTCGCTGCGCACCCACTCGCAGACCTCGGGCTGGTCGCTGACCGCGCAGGACGTCTACAACAACGTGGTCCGCACCTGCCTGGAGGCGATGGCAGCGACCCAGGGGCACACCCAGTCGCTGCACACCAACGCCCTCGACGAGGCGCTCGCGCTGCCGACGGACTTCTCCGCGCGTATCGCGCGCAACACCCAGCTGCTGCTGCAGCAGGAGTCCGGGACGACGCGGGTCATCGACCCCTGGGGCGGATCGGCCTACGTGGAGAAGCTGACCCACGACCTGGCCCGCAGGGCCTGGGCGCACATCGAGGAGGTCGCCGCGCACGGCGGGATGGCGCAGGCGATCAGCGACGGCATCCCCAAGCTGCGCATCGAGGAGGCCGCGGCGCGCACCCAGGCCCGGATCGACTCCGGCCGTCAGCCGGTCATCGGGGTGAACAAGTACCGGGTGGACGCCGACGAGGCGATCGAGGTGCTGCGGGTCGACAACGCCGACGTGCTCGCCCAGCAGGTGCAGCGGCTGAAGGAGCTGCGCGCCGAGCGCGACCAGGCCGCCTGGGACACCGCGCTGTCGCGGCTGACCGACGCCGCGCGGGCCGCCGCCGAGGGCACCCGCGGGTCGGGGCTGGAGGACAACCTGCTCGCCCTGGCGGTGGACGCCGCACGGGCCAAGGCCACCGTCGGGGAGATCTCCGACGCGCTGGAGGCCGTCTACGGCCGGCACGCCGGACAGGTGCGCACCATCTCCGGGGTGTACCGCGAGGAGGCAGGGGAGTCCGGGCCGATGGCCGAGACGCGCGCGATGGCCGAGGAGTTCGCCGAGGCCGAGGGGCGTCGTCCGCGCATCCTGGTCGCCAAGATGGGCCAGGACGGCCACGACCGCGGCCAGAAGGTCATCGCCACGGCGTTCGCCGACCTCGGCTTCGACGTCGACGTGGGCCCGCTGTTCCAGACCCCCGACGAGGTCGCCCGGCAGGCCGTGGAGGCCGACGTGCACGTGGTCGGGGTGTCCTCGCTGGCCGCGGGCCACCTGACCCTCGTGCCGGCGCTGCGGGACGCCCTGGCCGAGCTCGGTGCCGACGACGTGTTGATCGTGGTCGGCGGGGTCATCCCGCCCGACGACGTGCCGACCCTGAAGGAGATGGGGGCGGCCGCGGTGTTCCCGCCCGGCACGGTGATCGCCGAGGCCGCGCAGGAGCTGCTGCGGGAGCTGTCCGGGCGACTCGGGCACTGATGGACGTCCCTGCCCTCGTCGAGGGGGTCCGGGCCGCCGACCGCCGGTCGGTGGCCCGGGCGATCACGCTGGTCGAGTCGCGCCGGCCTGACCACCGGGAGCGGGCCCAGGAGCTGCTCGTCGAGCTGCTGCCGCACACCGGGGGAGCGCGCCGGGTCGGGATCAGCGGGGTGCCCGGGGTCGGCAAGTCCACCTTCATCGACCAGCTGGGGGTCGACCTCACCGCGGCCGGGTCGAAGGTCGCCGTGCTGGCCGTCGACCCGTCGTCGGCGCGCTCGGGTGGGTCGATCCTGGGGGACAAGACGCGGATGTCCCGGCTGTCGGTCGACCCGCACGCCTTCATCCGGCCCTCGCCCACAGCCGGCACCCTGGGCGGGGTCGCGCAGGCCACCCGGGAGTCGATGGTCGTCGTGGAGGCGGCCGGCTACGACGTGGTGCTGGTGGAGACCGTCGGGGTCGGGCAGTCCGAGGTCACCGTCGCCGAGATGGTCGACACCTTCCTGTTCCTCACCCTGGCCCGTACCGGCGACCAGCTGCAGGGCATCAAGCGCGGGATCCTGGAGATCGCCGACGTCATCGCGGTCAACAAGGCCGACGGCCCGTCCGCCGGGGACGCCCGGAAGGCCGCCCGCGAGCTGGCCGGGGCGATCCGGATGCTGCGCGGGCAGGACGACTGGGACGTCCCGGTGCTGACCTGTGCCGGGCTCACCGGTGAGGGTCTGTCCGAGGTGTGGGCCCAGGTGGTCGCGCACACCGAGCGGCTGCGCGCCTCGGGGGAGTTCGACCGCCGACGGCAGGCCCAGCAGGTCCGCTGGACGTGGCAGCTGGTCCGGGACGGACTGGAGGCGCGGCTGCGGGAGCACCCCGGCGTCCGGTCGTCGTCGAAGGACCTGGAACGGCGGGTGCTGGCCGGCGAGCTGACCCCGGCGCTGGCCGCCCGCGAGCTGGTCGCGACGTTCCTGGCCGACCCGCCGGCGGTCGAGGTCTAGCGACCGAGCGAGCGGCACTCCCGGGAGCGCAGGTCCACGACGTAGTCGTCCGGGGCGCCGGCGGCCTCGGCGGCGTCGGCGAGCACGCCCAGGTAGCGCGCCGAGGGCAGCCCGCCCTCGAAGGCGTCGAGCACGTAGACGAACGCCACGACGTCCCCGGCCAGGGTGTGCACCCGCAGGTGCAGCTTGCGGTAGAGGCCGTGGTCGGCGCCCTCCCAGGCGTCCAGGGCGGCCTCGTCGGCGGCGGTGAGGTCGTAGAGGGCGACGAAGACGCCGGTGTCGGACTCGTCGGCCGGGACCAGGGTCGCCAGCGCGCCCTCCCAGCCGAGCTCCTCGGCCCCGAAGGTCAGCCGCCAGCCCTGCACCCAGCCCGTGCCGGTGTGCGGGGAGGACGGGCAGCGCTGCAGCATCTGCGCCGGGTCCGAGTTGGAGCCGTACGCCGCGTAGAGGCCCACGCGGCGACCCTACGGGCGCCCGCCCCGGTGTGGTGAGCCCGACCCGGGGTGGTGGCACCGGGCGGTCCGCCCACCGGGGAGGATGGGGGAGCACATCCACCGCACAGCACGGGAGTTGGACCACTCATGACCCGCATCGTGATCATCGGCGGCGGACCGGCCGGCTACGAGGCAGCCCTGGTCGCCGCCCAGCTGGGTGCCGACGTCACCGTGGTCGAGCGCGACGGGCTCGGTGGGGCCAGCGTGCTCACCGACTGCGTGCCGTCCAAGACCCTCATCGCCGCCGCGGGGGCGATGACCGCCGTCCGCGACTCCGCCGTCCTGGGTCTGCGGGGGTCCGATCTCGCCACCGTCGAACTCGACATCGCCAAGGTCAACGGCCGCATTCGCGGGCTGGCGATGGCCCAGTCCGCCGACATCCGCGCCCGGCTGGACTCCGTCGGGGTCCGCTCGGTCACCGGGGCGGCCCGGCTGTCCGACGAGATCCGCGGCCTGGCCGCGCACCGCGTCGAGATCTGCGACGAGGAGGGCGGCGTGCGCGAGGAGCTCGAGGCCGACGTCGTCCTCATCGCCACCGGCGCCGACCCCCGGGTGCTGCCCGGCTCCGAGCCCGACGGCGACCGGATCCTGTCCTGGCGCGACGTCTACGACCTCGAGGACTTGCCCGAGCACCTCGTCGTCGTGGGCTCGGGCGTCACCGGCGCAGAGTTCGCCTCGGGCTACCTGGAGGCCGGGGTGCCGGTCACGCTGGTCTCCTCCCGCGACCAGGTGCTGCCCGGTGAGGACGCCGACGCAGCCGCCGTCGTGGAGAAGGTCTTCCAGTCCCGCGGCGGCAAGATCGCCGAGCGTGGACGCGCGGAGTCGGTCACGCGGACGGCGACCGGGGTCGAGGTGCGCCTCACCGACGGCCGCGTCGTCACCGGTTCCCACGCGCTGATGACCGTCGGCACGGTGCCCAACACCGCGGGGCTCAACCTGGAGCAGTGCGGGGTGGCGACGTCGCCGTCCGGGCACGTGGTCGTCGACCGGGTCAGTCGCACGTCGGTGTCGGGGATCTACGCCGCCGGCGACGTGACCGGGGTGTTCCAGCTGGCCTCGGTGGCGGCGATGCAGGGCCGGATCGCGATGTGGCACGCGCTGGGGGAGGCGGTCAGCCCGATCCGGCTGAAGACCGTCGCCGGCAACGTGTTCACCCACCCGGAGATCGCCACGGTCGGGGTGCAGGAGAAGACGATCCCCGAGGGCTCGGACATCGAGAGCGTCCAGCTGCCGCTGGCCACCAACGCCCGGGCCAAGATGAGCGACCTGCGCGACGGGTTCGTGAAGATCTTCGCCCGACGCTCCACCGGCGTCGTCGTCGGCGGCGTGGTCGTGGCGCCGGGTGCCTCCGAGCTGGTCCTGCCCATCACGCTGGCGGTCAGCAAGGGCCTGACCGTGGACGACCTGGCGCAGACGTTCTCGATCTACCCGTCCCTCTCGGGGTCGATCACCGAAGCCGGCCGGCGGTTGATGAACTCCGACGACGAGTGAGCTCGCGGGTACCGGTCCCCGGAGGTGACATCTGCTCGGCGTTCCGCGTCGAGCGGGCCGACGGGCCGGTGTTCGTCAAGGAGCTGACCGGGGCACCGGCCGGGTTCTTCGAGGCCGAGGCGCGGGGGCTGGACCGGCTGCGGGTGGACGGCGGGCCGCCGCTGCCCGAGGTGCTCGACGTGACCCCGTCGTCCCTGACGCTGTCGTGGGTGGCGTCGTCCGCGCCGTCGGTCGGCGCTGCCCGGGAGTTCGGAGCGGCGCTGGCCAGGATGCACGCGTCGGGGCCACCGGCGTTCGGGGGCGGCGGGTACGCCGCGACGATCCCGCTGGACCCCGAGCCGTTCGACGACTGGGCCGCCTTCTTCGCCGAGGCGCGACTCCTCCCGCTGGTGCGGCTGGCCGTCGACGCCGGTCACCTGACGTCCGACGAGGCCGCGGTGGTCGAGCGGGTGCTGCCGCGGCTGGCCGACGTCCCGGTCGAGCCGCCGGCCCGGCTGCACGGCGACCTGTGGAGCGGCAACCTGCTGTGGACGGGCTCCCGGGTGTGGCTGGTGGACGCCGCTGCCGCGCACGGCGGGCACCGGGAGACCGACCTCGCGCTGCTGCACCTGTTCGGTGCGCCGCTGCTGACGGAGATCCTGGCGGCCTACACCGGGGTCACCCCGCTGGCGCCGGGCTGGGAGGAGCGGACGGGCCTGCACCAGCTGCACCCGTTGCTGCTCCACGCGCTGCTGTTCGGTGGCGGGTACGGGGCTGCGGCCGCCCGGGAGGCGCGGCACTACCTCTAGCGGGTGGAGGGGCTACAGGAAGTGGGGGGTCGAGCCGATCACCTTGAGCGAACGCCCTTCTGCTCAGGAGCCCCACGTGCAACTCGCCCACCGCCGCCGCACCCTGCGGTCCGCTGTGCTCGCCTCGACCGTCGCGGTCCTCGCCACCTTCGTCGTCGCCCCTGCGGCGATGGCGGAGGACGCGACGGCTGCCCCGACGTCGTCGGCTCCGCAGACCACCTCGGCGCCCGCCACCGCGGCCCCGTCCGAGTCGACCGACGCGCCCGTGACGACGCCGTCCGAGACGCCCGCGCCGTCCTCGACGACCACGTCGGAGCCGACGGCCGAGCCGACGACGTCCGCGCCCGAGCCGACCGCAGCCCCGTCGACGACGGCAGAGCCCGAGGTCGAGGCCGGGGACACCGTCGTCGGTGAGCTCGTGCAGGCCTATCCGGACCCCTCGGCCGACGAGCACGCCCACGAGGGCGACGAGCACGCAGCCGAGGCCCCGCTGAGCTGGATCGAGCCCGTCGAGGGCGACGCCGTGCGGGTCCCCACCGAGGACCTGCCCGCCGTCCGCACCGGGTCCACCATCGAGGTGACCGTGGGCGAGGAGCTGGCCGACGAGGCCAGCGAGGAGCAGGGCGTCGCCCCGGCCCGCGAGGTGCTCGCCGCCGAGGTCCTGCAGGCCGCGACACCGGACCCGACCACGGCTGCGGCGGGGGCTGCCCCGACCAACACCGTCACCGCCGTCCTCGTCGTCCCGGCCGGTGGGTCCGCGGACGGCACCTCGATCACCTCGCTGGTCAACCAGGTCAACGGCGGCGTCGCCTCCTTCTGGTCCGACCAGAGCAACGACCTGATCCGGCTGTCCGCCGTGGCCGGCCGATCGGGCTGGGTCACCTCGAGCAAGGGCTGCGCCGACCCCAACGCGCTGTGGAGCGACGTCGCTGCCCAGATCGGGTGGACCGGCGGCGCGGGCAAGCACCTCCTGCTCTACGTCCCGGCCGCCCCGGACTGCTCCTACGGTCTGGGCACCGTCGGCACGTCGGTCGGCTCCGGTGGCGTCTCCTACGTCCGTGAGGTCGCCACCCCGGTGATCGCCCACGAGCTGGGCCACAACTTCGGGCTGGGCCACTCCTCGGAGGTCCAGTGCGACGGCGCGGTCGAGGTCGGCACCTGCCAGACCCGCTCCTACTACGACCTGTACGACGTCATGGGCATCTCCTGGGGTCAGATCGGGTCGCTCAGCGCGCCTCAGGCTGCGCTGATCGGCGTCCTCCCGGCCTCGGAGACCGTCGCGCTGACGCCGTCCACCGCCGCCCGCTCGGTGACCCTGGCCCCCGTCTCGGCAGGGTCCGGGACCCGAGCGGTCAAGCTCACCGACCGCACCGGCACCGTCTACTGGTTGGAGTACCGCCAGCCCAGCGGCCAGGACGCGTGGCTGGGTGACTCGCGCAACCTCTACCGGGTCGACAGCGGTGTGGTGCTGCGCCGGGCCTCCGGCCTGCCGAACACCTCGCTCCTGCTCGACGGGAGCCCGTCGCGCGCGGACCGCTGGTCCGCGGACCTGCAGACCTCGCTGCCCGTGGGCACGGCGGTGTCCGTCCAGTCCGGGGACTTCGCCATCACGGTGCAGAGCGTCTCGACCAGCGGCGCTGCTGTGCGGATCACGACCGGAACGGTGCCCGTCGCACCGCCCTCGAGCGGCATCGACCGGGGTCGCTCCCCGATGGGTTCGTGGGACTCGATGTCGGTGTCGCAGGGTGTGTTGTCGCTGTCGGGGTGGTCTTTCGATCCTGATGTGGTCCCGTCCTCCAACGACGTACACGTCTACGTCGACGGTGTCGGGACTGCTGTGACGGCTGATGGCTCCCGGCCGGATCTGCCGCGGACCTTCCCGGGCATCGGTGACCAGCACGGGTTCGGTTTCTCCACGCCGGTGTCGGCGGGTGTGCACCAGGTGTGTGTGTACGGGATCGACACGACGGGTCGGGCTGCGCACACGTCGCTGGGTTGTCGTTCGGTGTCGGTGGGGCTGACCTCGCCGATGGGTTCGTGGGACTCGATGTCGGTGTCGCAGGGTGTGTTGTCGCTGTCGGGGTGGTCTTTCGATCCTGATGTGGTGCCGGCGTCCAACGACGTGCACGTCTACGTCGACGGTCGTGGGACCGCGGTGACGGCGAATGCGTCGCGGCCGGACCTGGAGGTGCCGTTCCCCGGTATCGGGTCTCGGCACGGGTTCGGTTTCTCCACGCCGGTGTCGGCGGGTGTGCACCAGGTGTGTGTGTACGGGATCGACACGACGGGTCGGGCTGCGCACACGTCGCTGGGTTGTCGTTCGGTGTCGGTGGGGCTGACCTCGCCGATGGGTTCGTGGGACTCGATGTCGGTGTCGCAGGGTGTGTTGTCGCTGTCGGGGTGGTCTTTCGATCCTGATGTGGTGCCGGCGTCCAACGACGTGCACGTCTACGTCGACGGTCGTGGGACTGCGGTGACGGCGAATGCGTCGCGGCCGGACCTGGAGGTGCCGTTCCCCGGTATCGGGTCTCGGCACGGGTTCGGTTTCTCCACGCCGGTGTCGGCGGGTGTGCACCAGGTGTGTGTGTACGGGATCGACACGACGGGTCGGGCTGCGCACACGTCGCTGGGTTGTCGTTCGGTGTCGGTGGGGCTGACCTCGCCGATGGGTTCGTGGGACTCGATGTCGGTGTCGCAGGGTGTGTTGTCGCTGTCGGGGTGGTCTTTCGATCCTGATGTGGTGCCGGCGTCCAACGACGTGCACGTCTACGTCGACGGTCGTGGGACCGCGGTGACGGCGAATGCGTCGCGGCCGGACCTGGAGGTGCCGTTCCCCGGTATCGGGTCTCGGCACGGGTTCGGTTTCTCCACGCCGGTGTCGGCGGGTGTGCACCAGGTGTGTGTGTACGGGATCGACACGACGGGTCGGGCTGCGCACACGTCGCTGGGTTGTCGTTCGGTGTCGGTGGGGCTGACCTCGCCGATGGGTTCGTGGGACTCGATGTCGGTGTCGCAGGGTGTGTTGTCGCTGTCGGGGTGGTCTTTCGATCCTGATGTGGTGCCGGCGTCCAACGACGTGCACGTCTACGTCGACGGTCGTGGGACCGCGGTGACGGCGAATGCGTCGCGGCCGGACCTGGAGGTGCCGTTCCCCGGTATCGGGTCTCGGCACGGGTTCGGTTTCTCCACGCCGGTGTCGGCGGGTGTGCACCAGGTGTGTGTGTACGGGATCGACACGACGGGTCGGGCTGCGCACACGTCGCTGGGTTGTCGTTCGGTGACCGCGTAGCAGTCACGCCGGCGTCAGCTGCGACACATCAGGTACCCGTCCATGACCACCACCCCGATCTCGCCGGGGCACAGCTCGTCTCGTCCCTCTCGATCAGGAGCTCGCGTGAACGTCACTGATCGGTCGCTCGCCCTGCGCTCGGTGGTCGTGGCCGCGGCCATCGCCGTGGTGGCCTCGTTCGTCGCCGTCGCACCTGCGATGGCCGAGGTGACCACCGGCGCGACCGTCCCCGCAGAGGCCCCGCCGAGCCCGCCGGCCGGCTCGCAGTCCGCACCCTCCAGCTCGGTGTCTCCTGGGACCGACCACGTGCCGGCCGACGTCGCGACAGCTGACCCCCAGGATGCAGCTCCGGCGGCGCCGGCAGCCGCCGTCACCGGGGCCACGGTCGTGGGTGAGCTCGTCCAGGCCTGGCCGGAGCACGCGAGCGTGCACGACGCCGAGCTCGCCGAGCAGGGACCCCTGACCTACATCGAGCGGTCGGACGGCTCCTCGGTGCGGGTGCTGACCGACGACGTCGACAGCGTGCCTGTCGGTGCCACCGTCGAGGTGACGGTCGGTGGGGAGGTCGTCGACGCCCCGGCCGAGGACGACGGTCTGGCAGCCGCGCGAGAGGTGCTCGCCGCCTCGGTCGTTGCCGCGGCTCCGGTCGATCCTCCTGTCGCTGCGGCCGGAACCGCAGTCACGAACAGCGTCACGATCGTGCGGGTGGTGCCTGCTGGCGGCCAGGCCGACTCGATGACGGTCGCCACGCTCGCCAATGCGGTGAACGGACCGGTCGCGGACTTCTGGCGCGGACAGAGCGGGGGCCGCATCCAGTTGGGTACCACATCGGGCCCGTCCGGCTGGGTCAGCACAGGCGCGTCGTGCTCTGACCCCACCGGTCTGTGGAACGCGGCTGCCGCGGCCGCGGGGTGGACCCCTGGTCCCACCAAGCACCTTCTCGTCTACGTGAGTTCGCTGCCACAGAACCTCCCCGGTTGCTCGTTCGGCATGGCAGAGGTGGGCGGTTCAGCGACCTCAGGAGGGAGGTTGTACGTCAGGGCGGCCGGGACGTCGGTCCTCGCCCACGAGCTGGGGCACAACTTCGGACTGGGTCACTCGTCCCAGCTCCAGTGCAACGCGACGACCGAGGCGGGTACGTGTCAGGTGTCCCCGTACCGGGACTTCTACGACGTCATGGGGGCGTCCTGGGCTCGTCTGGGTTCGCTGAACACGGCTCAGGCGGCTCGTCTGGGCGTCCTCGACCCTGGTCAGGTGGCCGAACTGACGCCCTCGGGCGCGGCCGAGAACGTGTTCTTGTCCCCGGTGTCAGCGTCCGGGGGTACGAGAGCCCTCAAGCTGAGCGCGGCGAACGGGGCGACCTACTGGGTGGAGTACCGCGCCCCCACGGGTCAGGACGCGTGGCTCGGGACCGCCGACGACGTGTTCCAACTGCAAGAGGGAGTGACGGTGCGCCGCGCCGCCGAGGGCGACGACACGTCCCTCCTGTTGGACGGCACCCCGACGTCTGCTGCTGGGTGGGACGCCGATCGGATGACGGTGGTCCCGTCTGGTTCCACCATCTCCCTCGCCGGTGGGGACTTCCGGCTTGCCGTCCAGTACGCCGCAGGCACCGAGGCGATGGTGACGGTCGTCCCGCGCGCCGGCGGGACAGCCCCCATCGCCATCGTGGGCCAGCGACTGCCGTTGGCGAGTTGGGACTCGTTGGCTGCGTCGGCGGGGACGGTGAGTGTCCGGGGTTGGGCGTTGGACCCGGATCAGCCGTTGGTGGCCGGTCAGGTGCACGTGTACGTGGATGGTCGCGGGACGGCGTTGGTGGCTGATGGGTCGCGGCCGGATGTGGGTGCGGTCTTCCCGGGGTCGGGTTCGGCGCACGGGTTCTCGTTCTCCACGCAGGTGGCGCCGGGTACGCACTCGGTGTGTGTCTATGCCATCGACGTGGACACCCCGTCGCGGAACACCAGCCTGGGGTGCCGGTCGATCACCACGCAGATGGCGTTGCCGTTGGCGAGTTGGGACTCGTTGGCTGCGTCGGCTGGGACGGTGAGTGTCCGGGGTTGGGCGTTGGACCCGGATCAGCCGTTGGTGGCCGGTCAGGTGCACGTGTACGTGGATGGTCGCGGGACGGCGTTGGTGGCTGATGGGTCGCGGCCGGATGTGGGTGCGGTCTTCCCGGGGTCGGGTTCGGCGCACGGGTTCTCGTTCTCCACGCAGGTGGCGCCGGGTACGCACTCGGTGTGTGTCTATGCCATCGACGTGGACACCCCGTCGCGGAACACCAGCCTGGGGTGCCGGTCGATCACCACGCAGATGGCGTTGCCGTTGGCGAGTTGGGACTCGTTGGCTGCGTCGGCGGGGACGGTGAGTGTCCGGGGTTGGGCGTTGGACCCGGATCAGCCGTTGGTGGCCGGTCAGGTGCACGTGTACGTGGATGGTCGCGGGACGGCGTTGGTGGCTGATGGGTCGCGGCCGGATGTGGGTGCGGTCTTCCCGGGGTCGGGTTCGGCGCACGGGTTCTCGTTCTCCACGCAGGTGGCGCCGGGTACGCACTCGGTGTGTGTCTATGCCATCGACGTGGACACCCCGTCGCGGAACACCAGCCTGGGGTGCCGGTCGATCACGGCCTGACCCGGACCACGGCATCACCTGAGGACAGCGGGCCCCGACCGATCCGGTCGGGGCCCGCTGTCGTCGACGAGAGCTACTCGCTCGCCGGTTCCGTGATCGTGCAGAGCACGGCACCGCTGGTGACGGTCGCCCCCACCTCCGCGGACAGCCCCGACACCGTGCCCGCCTTGTGCGCGGTGATCGGCTGCTCCATCTTCATCGCCTCGAGGACGACGACGAGGTCGCCGGCGGCGACGGTCGCACCGTCCTCGACGGCGACCTTCACGATCGTGCCCTGCATCGGCGAGGTGAGGCTGTCCCCGGACGCACCGGAGCCGCCCGCGCCGCCCCCGCGCTTGCGGGGCCTGGCAGCAGCGCCGGCAGGTGCGCCACCCCCGGCAGCCAGCCCGGCGGGCAGCGAGACCTCGAGCCGCCGGCCGCCGACCTCGACGACGACGGTCTGCCGCTCCTCGGGCTCGGCGCCCTCGGCGGCGGCACCGAACGGCTCGACCTGGTTGTCCCACTCGGTCTCGATCCAGCGGGTGTGCACGCTGAAGGGCTCGGAGGTGAAGGCCTCGTCCCGGACGACGGCCCGGTGGAACGGGATGACCGTGGCCATGCCGTCGACCTGGAGCTCGTCCAGCGCCCGGCGGGCCCGATCGAGGGCCTCGGACCGGGTGGCGCCGGTGACGATGAGCTTGGCGAGCATGGAGTCGAACGCACCGGCGACCTCGCCGCCGAGCACGACGCCGGAGTCCCACCGCACGCCGGGGCCCTGCGGAACGGTGAGCCCGGTGACCGGGCCGGGGGCGGGGAGGAAACCCCGGCCGGCGTCCTCGGCGTTGATCCGGAACTCGATGCTGTGCCCACGCGGGATCGGGTCCTCGGTGATCTCCAGCGGCAGGCCGTCGGCGATCCGGAACTGCTGGCGGACCAGGTCGATGCCGCTGGTCTCCTCGCTGACCGGGTGCTCGACCTGCAGGCGGGTGTTCACCTCGAGGAACGAGATGTCGCCGTCCACACCCACCAGGTACTCGACCGTGCCGGCACCCACGTAGTCGGCCCCGCGGACGATGTCCTTGGCGCTGGAGTGGATGCGCTCGCGCTGCTCGTCGGTCAGGAAGGGCGCGGGCGCCTCCTCGACCAGCTTCTGGTTGCGGCGCTGGAGCGAGCAGTCCCGGGTGCCGACGACGACGACGTTGCCGTGCGTGTCGGCCAGCACCTGCGCCTCGACGTGGCGGGGGTGGTCCAGGAACTTCTCCACGAAGCACTCACCGCGGCCGAAGGCCGACACGGCCTCGCGGACGGCGGAGTCGAAGAGCTCGGGGATCTCCTCCATGGTGCGGGCGACCTTGAGCCCACGGCCGCCACCGCCGAAGGCGGCCTTGATCGCCACCGGCAGGCCGTGCTCCTCGGCGAAGGCCACGACCTCCTCGCCGCCGTCGACCGGGTCGGTCGTGCCCGGCACCAGGGGCGCGCCGACGGAGGTGGCGATGTGCCGGGCCTGCACCTTGTCGCCGAGGGCGATGATCGCCGCGGGGGAGGGCCCGATCCAGGTGAGCCCGGAGTCGAGGACGGCCTGGGCGAAGTCGGCGTTCTCGGAGAGGAAGCCGTAGCCGGGGTGCACGGCGTCGGCCCCGGACTGCTTCGCGACCTCGATGATCTTGTCGATCACCAGGTAGGACTCGCCCGGGGTGTTCCCGCCCAGCGCGAACGCCTCGTCGGCGACCTGCACGTGCAGGGCGTCCCGGTCGGGCTCGGCGTAGACGGCGACGCTGGTCAGGCCGGCGTCCTTGCACGCGCGGGCGACCCGGACGGCGATCTCGCCCCGGTTGGCGATCAGGACCTTCTGCACAGCGCACAGCCTCCTCGATGAGAACTCGTCGGACTGTAGCCAGCCCCGACGACGACGATCGCGGTCAGGCTGCTCAGCCCTGCCACAGGTCGGTGATGGTGACGCCCAGGCGGCCCAGCTGCAGCCGGAGCGTGGGCAGGGACAGGCCGACGACGGCCGACGGGTCACCCTCGATGCGCCGGACGAAGGGCGCGCCCAGCCCGTCGAGGGTGAAGGCACCGGCCACCTGGAGGGGCTCGCCGGAACCCACGTAGGCCTCGATCTCCGCCTCGGTGGGGGAGGCGAAGTGCACCGTGGTGGACACGACGGCCACGTCGCGCCGGGCGATGGAGCCGCGCTGCACGTCGAGCAGCGCCTGCCCGGTGTGCAGCGTGCCGCTGCGTCCGGCCATCCGCCGCCACCGCGCGCGGACGTCCGCCGCGTCGACCGGCTTGCCCAGGGGTTCCCCCCGGAACTCGAGCAACGAGTCGGCGCCGATGACCAGGGCGTCGGCGAGGTCCGTCGCGACGGTCTGCGCCTTCGCCGTCGCCAGCAGGGCGACCAGCTCGCCCACCCGGGGCGAGCGGACGGCCGACTCGTCGTAGCCGCTGACCACGACCTCGGGCGACAGGCCGGCCTGCCGCAACAGCTGCAGTCGGGCAGGGGACGCCGAGGCCAGGACCAGCCGGCGGCTCACGCGAACCGCCCCGCGGCGCGCCAGCCACCGGGACCCGGCTGCAGGGGTGTCCGTACGACGTCCCCGCGGGACGCCCACGCCCCCAACGGCGTCGGCCGGCGACGGCTGCGGCGCTGGGACAGCACCGCGACCACCACGGTCAGGGCGGCGAGCTCCTCGGCGGAGGGCTCGCCCCGGACGACGCGCAGCAGCGGACGGGCCGGCTCGGTCACAGCGGGATGTTCCCGTGCTTCTTCGGCGGCAGCGTCTGGCGCTTGTTCGCCAGCAGACGCAGCGCCCGGGTGACGTGGACCCGGGTGTGCGAGGGCGGGATGACCGCGTCGATGAACCCGCGGTCGGCGGCGATGTAGGGGTTGGCGAGGGTGTCCTCGTACTCGGTGATCAGCTCGGCGCGGCGGGCGTCCGGGTCGTCGGAGGCCGCGAGCTCCTTGCGGTAGAGGATCCCGACCGCGCCCTGGGCCCCGACGACGGCGATCTGCGCGGTCGGCCAGGCCAGGTTGACGTCGGCGCCCAGGTGCTTGGAGCCCATGACGTCGTAGGCGCCGCCGTAGGCCTTGCGGGTGATGACGGTGACCAGCGGGACGGTGGCCTCGGCGTAGGCGTAGATGAGCTTGGCGCCGCGGCGGATGATGCCGTCCCACTCCTGGGAGGTGCCGGGCAGGAAGCCGGGCACGTCCACCAGGGTCAGCACCGGGATGTTGAAGGCGTCGCAGGTGCGGACGAAGCGGGCGGCCTTCTCACTGGCGTCGATGTCCAGGGTGCCGGCGAACTGGGTGGGCTGGTTGGCCACGATGCCCACCGGCCGGCCCTCGACCCGACCGAAGCCGATCAGGATGTTGGGGGCGAACAGCGGCTGCACCTCGAGGAACTCGCCGTCGTCGAGCACGTGCTCGATGACGGTGTGCATGTCGTAGGGGCTGTTCGCGGAGTCCGGGATGAAGGTGTCCAGCTCGGCGTCCAGGTCGCTGACCGACTCCGGCAGGGAGACCTCGACCGGGGCGACCTCGAGGGTCGGCAGCGGGTCCAGGTTGTTGCTGGGCAGGTAGGACAGCAGCGCCTTGACGTAGTCGAGGGCGTCTTCCTCGTCGCTGGCCAGGTAGTGCGCGACGCCGGACTTGGTGTTGTGCGTGCGGGCGCCGCCGAGCTCCTCCAGCGTCACGTCCTCGCCGGTCACGGTCTTCACGACGTCGGGGCCGGTGATGAACATCTGGCTGGTCTCGTCGACCATGACGATGAAGTCGGTGAGGGCGGGGGAGTAGACGTGCCCCCCGGCCGCGGCACCCATGACCAGCGAGATCTGCGGGATCACGCCCGAGGCGTGCACGTTGCGCCGGAAGATCTCGCCGTACAGACCCAGGGAGACCACGCCCTCCTGGATCCGGGCGCCACCGCCCTCGTTGATCCCGATGATCGGGCAGCCGTTGCGGATGGCGAGGTCGAGCACCTTGACGATCTTCTCGCCGTAGACCTCACCGAGGCTGCCGCCGAACACCGTGACGTCCTGGGAGAAGACGCAGACCGGACGGCCGTCGACGGTGCCGTACCCGGTGACCACGCCGTCGCCGAACGGGCGCTTGGCGTCCATCCCGAAGTTCGTGGACCGGTGCCGCGCGAACTCGTCGAGCTCGGTGAACGACCCCGGGTCCAGCAGCGCCTCGATGCGTTCGCGGGCGGTCATCTTCCCGGCGGCGTGCTGCTTCTCCACCGCACGGTCCGAGCCCGCGTGCGCGGCCTCGTCCAGGCGTCGTTCGAAGTCCGCCAGCCGGCCCGCGGTCGTGTGCATGTCGATGTCCGCCGGGACGTCCTCGCCGGCATTGCCGAGTTCAGCCGTGGTCACAGCGCCGTAGCGTAGGTGACGTGGCCGACACACCCGCAGGACGCTGGTCCGACCTGGACCGTCCCGCCCTCGACGCGACCGCGCTCTCCGCGGTGCTGGCGCGCGACGGCTCGATGTGGCGCACGGTCGAGGTGGTGTCGCAGGTGGGCTCGACGAATGCCGAGCTCACCGCCCGGGCCGCGGCCGACGAGGCCGAGGGCGTCGTGCTGGTCGCCGAGCACCAGGCCGCCGGGAGGGGCCGACTGGACCGGGTCTGGACGTCGCCGCCCCGGGCGGGGGTGACGGTGTCGGTGCTGCTGCGTCCCGACGTCCCCGCCGCCCGTCGCGGCTGGCTGTCCCTGTTGACCGGGGTGGCCCTGGCCGAGTCGCTGACCGAGGTCGGGCGCACCTCCTTGAAGTGGCCGAACGACCTGCTCGCACCCGACGGCCGCAAGCTCGCCGGCATCCTCGCCGAGGCGTCCGGGACGGCCGTCGTCGTCGGCGTCGGGCTCAACGTCTCCACCCGTGAGGACGAGCTGCCCGACACCGGGACGTCGTTGCAGCTCCTCGCCGGTCGCCCGGTCGACCGGGCACCCGTGCTGCTGGGCTACCTGCGTGCGTTCGAACGCCGGTACCGCACCTGGGTGGAGCACGCCGGTGACCCGGTGTCCTCCGGCCTGGCCCGGGACTACCTGGCCTGGTGTTCCACGGTCGGTCTGGAGGTGACCGTCACCCTGCCCGACGGTCGGACGGTGGACGGCGTCGCCGAGGCCGTGGACTGGGACGGCCGGCTCGTCGTCCGGACCGACCAGGGGCGGCTGGAGCTGGCCAGCGGCGACGTGCGACACGTGCGGCCCCGCGCCGCCGGGTGATGACGGCGGGGTCGGGGTCGGTCATCCTGGCGGCGTGGCCTACCCCGACAAGCTGCTCGGCGACGACGAAGAGGTCGTGCGGCACCTGCACCCGCACTGGCTGACCGTCTTCTGGCCGGTGGTCTTCTTCCTGGCCCTCGTCGGCCTGGGGTCCTTCGGTGCGGCCCTGATCCCGTCGGGGTCCAACCAGGGGGTCTACCGCCTGGTGATCGTGGTGGTCGCGCTGCTGCTGGCCGTCGTCTTCGTGGTGGTGCCGCTGCTGAGGTGGCGGACGACGCACTACGTGATCACCACGCACCGGCTGCTGCACCGGGTGGGGATCCTCTCCCGCACCGGCCGGGACATCGGCCTGTCCCGGATCACCGACGTGACCTACAGCCAGACCCTGTGGGACCGGATCATCAACTCCGGGACGCTGACCATCGAGACGGCCGGGGACGGCGGGTCCACGGTGTTCTCCGCCATCCCGGACTCCGAGGGCGTGCAACAGCTCCTGAACCACGTGGTCGAGGAGGACGCCGACCGTCGGGCGCAGGAGAGCGCGGGCTACATCGGCCAGTACTACCGCGGTGACACCGGGCCGGTCCCGCCCCAGCGCTGAACCCCGTCTGCCCCAGGGGCCCCGGACCGGTCCGTCACGGCGAGCCCGGAGCGGTTTTGTCGGAGGGTCCACCTAGCGTCGCGACCATGCGGTTGATGCACACGTCGGACTGGCACGTGGGCCGGTCCCTGCACGGCACCGAGCTCCTGGCCGAGCAGGAGGCCGTGCTGTCCGGGCTGGCACGGGTGGTGCGCGAGGAGTCCGTCGACGTGGTGCTCGTCGCCGGCGACGTGTACGACCGGGCCGTCCCCTCCGCGGACGCCACGGGCGTCCTCGACCGGGTGCTGTCCCGACTGCAGGCCGCGGGCGCGAAGGTGGTGCTGACCCCCGGCAACCACGACTCCGCCCGTCGGCTGGGTTTCGCCTCCGGGCTGCTGACCGCCTCGGGGGTCCACGTGCGCGCGTCCACCGGCTCGCTCGACGAACCGGTCCTGCTGGCCGACGAGCACGGTGAGGTCGCCGTCTACGGGTTGCCCTTCCTGGAGCCCGAGGTCGCCCGGCACGAGCTCGGTGCCGACGTCGCCCGCTCGCACCAGGCCGTGCTGTCGGCCGCGATGGACAAGGTGCGGGCAGACCTGTACTTCCGCCCCGGTGCCCGTTCGGTCGTGCTGGCCCACGCGTTCGTGGGTGGCGGCCTCCCCAGCGAGAGCGAGCGGGACATCGCGGTCGGCGGGGTCGACCTCGTGAGCCCCGCCGTGTTCGAGGGCGTCGACTACGTGGCACTGGGTCACCTGCACCGGCCACAGACCCTCAGCCCGCGGCTGCGCTACAGCGGTTCGCCGATGGCCTACTCCTTCGGCGAGGCCGGCCAGCGCAAGCAGGTCTGGCTGGTCGACCTGGACGCAACCGGTCTGGCCGAGGTGCGGGCCGTCGTGCTGCCCACCCCTCGGGAGCTGACCGTGTTGGACGGCGACCTGGCCGACCTCCTCGCCGACCCGGCCCACGAGGTGGTCACCGACCACTTCGTCTCCGCCCGGCTCACCGACGCGGTCCGACCCGCCGACCCGATGCGTCAGCTGCAGACCCGGTTCCCGCACTGCGTCCACCTGGAGTGGTCCGGGGCCGGCACCAGGGACGACGGGCGCAGCTACACCGACCGGCTGCGTGGCCGGGACGACCTGGCGGTCGCCGGGGAGTTCGTCACCCACGTCCGGGGCGTCGGGGCCTCGGCAGCCGAGCGTGAGCTGCTCGGCCGGGCGCTCGCGGTGGCCGATCGGGAGGAGGTCGCGCGATGAGGGTCCACCAGCTGTCGGTACGGGCCTTCGGTCCCTTCGCCGGCGAGGTGTCGGTCGACCTCGACGAGAAGGGCGCCGACGGTCTCTTCCTGTTGTGGGGTCCGACCGGCGCGGGCAAGACCTCGCTGCTCGACGCGATCGTCTTCGCGCTCTACGGCACCGTGCCGGGGGTCCGTGGTCACGAGAAGCGGTTGCGGAGCGACCACGCTGGGGTCGACGTGCGCACCGAGGTCAGGTGCGAGGTCACGCTCGGTGGGGAGCGGCTGCGCATCACCCGCCGGCCCGAGCAGCAACGGCCGAAGAAGCGGGGCACGGGGTCGACCATCGAGCAGGCGACCCTGACGGTCCAGCGGCTCACCGACGGCGGGTGGGAGCCGGTCAGCACCAGGATCGACGAGGGATCGGAGCACCTGCGCACCCGCCTCGGGCTGTCGGCCGAGCAGTTCTGCCAGGTCGTCCTCCTGCCCCAGGGCGACTTCGCCCGCTTCCTGCGGGCCGAGCCCGACGACCGGGGCCGCCTGCTGCGCACGCTCTTCGACGTCGGTCGGTTCGCCCGGGCAGAGGACTGGTTGGCCGAGGAACGGCGTCAGGCCGACGAGCTCACCCGAGCCGCTCGTACGGCCGTGGGCACCGTGCTGGCCCGGGTCGCCCAGGTCGCCGATGTCGACGTGCCCGAGGACCTGGCCCCCGACCTGGTGGGAGCCGCCGGGGCCGGGGTCGACCGCTGGGTCGCCGAGGTGCTCGCCGACGCGCGGGAGGACTCGGTCGAGTCGGCTGCCGCAGCCGATGCCGCCCGCGCACAGCTGGACCTGCGTGAGACGGAGGCCGCGGCGGCCCGGTCGCTGGCCGAGCGGCACACCCGCCGTGACCGGGCCCGCCGGGAACTGGACGGGTTGACGGCCGGGGCCGCCGATCTCGAGTCGGCCCGGGAGACTGTGGAGGCCGCCCGTCGGGCCGAGCCCCTCCGGGACGTCCTGGAGGACGTCGAGCACGCCGGTCGGGCCGCTGAGCGTGCTGCGGCCGACCTCGACGTCGCCCAGGCCGCGTGGACCGCCGTGGCGGACGGCGCCCCTGCCGACACCCTGACGGCTCGTGCGCTGCGGGACGAGGCAGCTGCAGCCCGCGCCCTCGAGCCGGAGGTCGCCCGCGCTGCTGGTCTGCGCCGCTCCGCCGACGCGTTGGACCGCGAGGCGGACGTGCTCGCCTCCCGGGTCCTCGAGGCCGAGGAACGCTGCGCGGCTCGGCCGGCGGAGCAGGCTGCGGCCGAGGCCGCACTCGCCCGGGCGACCGATGCGCAGTCCCGGCGGCCGGGGCTGGCGGCCGCCCTGGCCCGGCTCACCGACGTGGCCGCCGCGAGCGTCGCGGCCGACCGGGCCGGTCGAGAGCTCGCGTCCGCGGAGGCCGCCGTGCTCGCCGCGCGGGAGGGCCTCGTCGGCGCCCGGGAGCGGGCCGCGGACCTGCGCGCGGCCCGCCTCGAGGGCATGGCCGCCGAGCTCGCCTCCACTCTCGCGGCTGGGGACGACTGCCCGGTCTGCGGGTCCCTCGAGCACCCCCGACCCGCCGAGCACGTCGGCACCGTGGTCACCGCGGCCGAGGAGGACGACGCCCGCGCCGCGGTGGAGCGCTCCGAGCACGACCTGCACGGGGCGCTGGAGACCCAGGGCCGGTGGACCACGGAGGTGGCCGCGGCGGTCGCGATCTCCGACGGCGTGGGAACCGACACGGCAGCCGCGGCCCGGGAGGAGGCCCGCGTGGCCCTGGCCGAGGCGGATGCGGCGGCAGCCGGTCTCGGGCGGGCACAGCGCGGGCTCGAGGCGTTCCGTGAGCGGGCCGAGGACGAGGACCGCCAGGTGGTGCTGGACCGGGCAGCTCTGGCGTCCCGGACTGCTGAGCGGGACGCGACCCGGGCAGCCCACGCCGAGCTGACCGAGGTGCTCACCCGGGCGACCGGCGACGACCACGACCTGGCCAGCCGGGTGCGGCGGCTGGAACGGCAGGCCGACCGCTGCGACGCGGTGGTCGACGCGGTGGCGATGCACCTGCGGGCCCGCGGCGGCCTCGCTGCCGCCGAGGGACGTGCCTCGTCCCGTGCCGCGGAGGCCGGCTTCGCCGACGTGGCCGAGGCCGCCGCCGCACTGCTGGAGCGTGGGGAGCTGAGACGTCTGGACGGTCTGCTGCGCGACCACGACCGGGCGCTGGAGGCTGCCCGGTCGGCCCTCGCGGCGCCCGACCTCGTGGACCTGGGCGCTGCTCCCGACGAGGCAGCGACCGGCGAGGCCCTCCGCTCCGCCACCGCCAATCGGGAAGCCGCCGTCGCCGTGGCGGTCGCCACGTCCCGCCGTCTCGTGGACCTCGAGTCGCTGGTCGGGGCACTGACGACCGCGCGGATCCGGTTGGACGAGCGTCGCGCCCACGCCGACCACGTGGGTTCTCTCGCCGACCTGGTGACCGGCCGCGGCGCCAACACCCGGAAGATGCGCCTGCAGTCCTTCGTGCTGGCGGCGCGGCTGGAGCAGGTGGCCGAGGTGGCCAGCAGTCGGCTGCAGGAGATGTCCGGTGGCCGCTACACGTTCCTGCACAGCGACGCCGTCGGCCGCCACGGAGCTCGGGGTGGGCTGGGCCTCGACGTGCTCGACGAGTACACCGGGGTCCGTCGGCCCACCAAGACGCTGTCCGGCGGGGAGAGCTTCATGGCCTCCCTGGCCCTGGCCCTGGGCCTGGCGGACGTGGTGACCGCCGAGAGCGGCGGGGTGCAGATCGACACGCTCTTCGTCGACGAGGGGTTCGGCAGCCTCGACCCCCGGGCCCTCGACGCGGTGATGACGGTGCTCGACGACCTGCGTCGAGGTGGCCGGGTCGTCGGGGTGGTCAGCCACGTGGAGGAGCTGCGCACCCGCATCCCCAGTCGGATCGAGGTCCTCGCCGGCCGGGACGGGTCACGACTGGCGGGATGAGCCTCAGTCCGGGAGCTGCTCGCGGCGGCGGAACCAGCCCCGGCCGCGCATCCGCAGGACAGGCACGTCGTCCCGGCTGAGCACCCAGCGCAGGCTCACCGTGCCCAGCTCCGGAGAGCGGGACGAGGGCCGGGCGTCTTCGACGGTGAGTTCGAGGCTCAGGGTGTCGCCGCCGTAGACCGCGGCCAGCCAGCGCAGCTCGTCCATCCCCGGGGACGTGTCCGCGGCGGCGTGGTCCAGCAGGTTCTCCGCGTAGAGCTTCATGCACAGGCTGGCGGTGAAGAAGCCGCTGGCGATGACGTCGCCCCACGACGAGGCGGCCGCCCGTTCCGGGTCCACGTGGTACCACTGCGGGTCGTACCGGCGGGCGAAGTCGATCATCTCGGCGCGGTCCACGGTGATGGCGCCCAGGTCGAACACCCGGCCCACGGTGAGGTCCTCGAAGAAGACGGTCGGCTGGCTCACGCCGGCCACGGTGTCACACGGTCTCGGTGTTGCGGTCCGGTGTCGTGGGCTCGGCGGCCGGGAAGACCCACCGGCGGTAGCAGAGGTAGCGGATCACGGTGCCCAGGGCGATCGAGCCGATGTTCGCGATCTGGAGCACGAGCGCGCCGTCCTGCCCCAGCGGGTAGCGGACGAAGGCGACGATCGCCAGGCCCAGCATCAGGGTGAGTCCGTTGATGACGGCGAACAGCAGGTACTCCCGCCGCACCCCGGTGCGCGCCCGGTGGGAGAAGGACCAGTAGCGGTGGGCGAAGTAGGCCACCGTCATCGAGATCAGCGTGGAGACCAGCTTGGCCGTCACCGCTCCCCAGCCCAGGTGGGCGTAGAAGAGCTGGAACAGCCCGATGTCGATGACGAAGCAGACCCCGCCGACGATCCCGAAGGCGCCGAGCTCCTTGATCAGGAGGCGCCAGCTGACGCCCGTCCGACGGCGCAGGGACTCGAGCAGCGGCACGACCGTGAACTGTACGGAGACCGACCCGGTCGACGCTCGTCCGACGGTCGATAACCTGACCCCACCATGGCCGATCCCCTGCACCCCGAGACCGGCACTCCCGTCGTCGCGATGGTGGGTGGTGGGCAGCTCTCCCGGATGACCCACCAGGCGGCCATCGCGCTGGGCCAGACGCTGCGGGTGCTGGCGACCGACCCGGCCGAGTCGGCGGCGCTCGTGGCCGGGGACGTCCGCATCGGCGACCACCGGTCGCTGGCCGACCTGGAGTCCTTCGCCGAGGGCGCCACCGTGGTCACCTTCGACCACGAGCACGTCCCCACCGACCTGCTGCACGCCCTCCAGGTCGGCGGCCACCGGGTCGCCCCCGGCCCGGATGCGCTGGTGCACGCCCAGGACAAGCTGGTCCTGCGCCGGGCGCTCGCCGAGGCCGGGGAGCCCCAGCCGGCGTGGGCCCAGGTCGACACCGCCGACGACGTCGTTGCCTTCGCGGGGGACCACGGGTGGCCGGTCGTGCTCAAGACCCCGCGCGGTGGCTACGACGGCAAGGGCGTCTTCGTCG
Source organism: Geodermatophilaceae bacterium NBWT11 (assembly GCA_014218215.1). NCBI lineage: Bacteria > Bacillati > Actinomycetota > Actinomycetes > Geodermatophilales > Geodermatophilaceae > Geodermatophilaceae bacterium NBWT11. Next base: position 1,042,477 of record CP043652.1, on the reverse strand, counting down.
TCGGTGACCGCGGCGAGGCGGCGACCCTCCTGGAGCGGCACGGCACCCTGCTGGCCGAGGAGCGGGTCGACATGGTCCGCGAGCTGGCTGCCCAGGTGGCTCGTTCGCCGTTCGGTCAGGTGGCGGTCTACCCGGTCGTCGAGACCGTGCAGCGGGACGGCGTCTGCAACGAGGCCCTCGTGCCCGCCCCCGGCCTGGACGACGAGCTGGCCACCGCCGCCCAGGAGATGGCGGTCCGTATCGCGGACCGGCTCGGGGTCGTCGGCATGCTCGCCGTCGAGCTGTTCCAGACCCCGCACGGCGTGCTGGTCAACGAGCTGGCCATGCGACCGCACAACTCCGGGCACTGGAGCATCGAGGGCGCCCGGACCAGCCAGTTCGAGCAGCACCTGCGCGCCGTCCTGGACTACCCGTTGGGGTCGACGGCGATGACCGCGCCCGTCGTCGTCATGGCCAACGTGCTCGGCGGGGACGCCGCGGACGAGGACTGGACCGGGCCCGCACTGGACGAGCGGATCCACCACTTCATGGCGCACTGGCCCGACGTCAAGCTGCACTGGTACGGCAAGGGCCAACGCCGCGGTCGCAAGCTCGGGCACGTGACGGCGTTGGGGGAGGACCTCGAGGAGGTCCGGGCCCGCGCCGTCTCGGCCGCCCGCTACCTGGCCGACGGCGTCGTCGACCCGGCGTTCGCCTTCCCCGACCACGACTGACCGACCCCAGGAGCCCGAGCATGAGCCACCCGATCGTCGGCATCGTGATGGGCAGCGACTCCGACTGGCCCACCATGGAGCCGGCCGCGCAGGCACTCGACGAGTTCGACGTGCCCTGGGAGGCGCACGTGCTCTCCGCACACCGGACCCCGCACCGGATGCTCGAGTGGGCCGGGGCCGCCGCCGGCCGGGGCATCCGGGTCGTGGTCGCCGGGGCCGGGGGAGCGGCGCACCTGCCCGGGATGATCGCCGCGGCGACCCCGCTGCCGGTCATCGGCGTCCCGCGGCCGCTGGACCTGCTCGACGGGCTGGACAGCCTGCTGTCGATCGTGCAGATGCCCGCCGGGGTCCCGGTCGCCACCGTCAGCATCGGGGGCGGCCGCAACGCGGGGCTCCTCGCCGTACGCGTCCTGGCCTCGGGTGATGCCGAGCTGCGTGTGCGGGTCGAGCGGTTCCAGGCCGAGCTGGCCGACTCGGTCGTGGCGCGTGACGAGACGCTGCAGCAGCGGTTGGCCTCTCGCCGCGTGTGAACCGCGGCTAACCTGGGGGCGTGGGTAGCAACGCCGGCGGGCTGTACGCACTGACCGAAGAGCACGACGCGATCCGGGCCGCGGTCCGGGAGATCTCCGAGCGCGAGATCGCACCCTGGGCGGCCGAGGTCGACGCCGACTCCCGGTACCCGGTCGAGGCGCAGAAGGCCCTCACGGCCGCGGGTTTCCACGCCACGCACATCGAGGAGCAGTACGGCGGCGAGGGCGCCGACGCGATCGCCACCTGCATCGTCATCGAGGAGGTCGCCCGGGTCGACGTCAGCGCCTCGCTGATCCCCGCGGTGAACAAGCTGGGGTCGGTGCCGGTGATCCTGTCGGCGTCGGAGGAGCTCAAGCAGAAGGTGCTGCCCTCCATCGCCTCCGGGGCGGCGATGATCAGCTACGGGCTGTCCGAGCGGGAGGCCGGCTCGGACGCCGCGGCGATGAAGACCCGCGCCCGCCTGGAGGGCGACTCCTGGGTGCTCAACGGCGGCAAGGCGTGGATCACCAACGCCAGCGTGAGCGAGTGGTTCACCGTGATGGCGGTGACCGACCCGGAGAAGGGCGCCAACGGCATCTCCGCGTTCGTCGTGCACAAGGACGACCCGGGCTTCGCGGTGGGCGCCAAGGAACGGAAGATGGGGATCAAGGGCTCACCCACCTGCGAGTTGATCTTCACCGACTGCACGATCCCGGCCGACCGGATCATCGGTGAGCCCGGCACCGGCTTCAAGACCGCGCTGAAGACCCTCGACTTCACGCGCCCGACCATCGGCGCGCAGGCCGTCGGCGTCGCGCAGGGGGCGCTGGACGCGGCGATCGCCTACACGAAGGACCGCAAGCAGTTCGGGAAGAGCACCTCGGACTTCCAGGGCGTGCAGTTCATGCTCGCCGACATGGCCATGAAGATCGAGGCCGCCCGGCACTTGGTCTACGTCGCCGCTGCCCGCGGGGAGACCGGCGGACCGGACCTCACCATGGTGTCGGCGTCGTCCAAGGCCTTCGCCTCCGACGTCGCCATGCAGGTGACCACCGACGCCGTCCAGCTGTTCGGCGGGGCCGGCTACACGCAGGACTTCCCGGTCGAGCGCATGATGCGCGACGCCAAGATCACCCAGATCTACGAGGGCACCAACCAGATCCAGCGGATGGTCATCGCGCGCAACATCCTGCGCTGACCTCCCCCGGGCCGCCGGCGGGCGGCCCGGGGGACGGGTCAGGCGGAGACCGGGATGACCATCTCGCGGACGTCGTCGGCCACGGTCAGCCGAGCGCCGGTGGCCGCGACGACGTCGTCGACGGTCACCCCGGGCGCGGTTTCGCGCAGCACGAAGCCGGTCTTGGTGACGTCGACGACGGCGAGGTCGGTGATGATCCGGTCGACGCAGGCCTTGCCGGTCATCGGCAGGGAGCACTCCTCGACCAGCTTCGGAGACCCGTCGCGGGCGACGTGCTCCATCATGATGATGACCTCACGGGCACCGTGGACGAGGTCCATGGCCCCGCCCATGCCGTTGACCATCTTCCCGGGGATCAGCCAGTTGGCGAGGTCCCCGCGCGGGTCGACCTGCATGGCGCCCAGGACGGCGACGTCGATGTGCTTGCCGCGGATCATCCCGAACGACAGCGCCGAGTCGAAGAAGCTCGCGCCGGGCTGCAGAGTGATCGTCTCCTTGCCGGCGTTGATCAGGTCCGGGTCCTCCTCGCCCTCGAAGGGGTAGGGGCCCACGCCCAGGACGCCGTTCTCCGACTGCAGAACCACGTGCACGCCGTCGGGGATGAAGTTGGGCACCAGGGTCGGCATGCCGATGCCCAGGTTCACGTACTGGCCGTCCTGCAGGTCCAGGGCGACGCGGGCGGCGAGCTGGTCACGGGTCAGAGCCATCGGTCAGGCCTCCTCTGTCTGGGCGGTGGGTGCGGCGGGGCGGGGGCGGGTGGTGCGCTTCTCGATGTCCTTGCCCTCGGTGCCGACCTCGACGACGCGCTGCACGAAGACCCCGGGCAGGTGGATGGACTCCGGGAGGATCTCCCCGGGCTCGACCAGTCGTTCGACCTCGGCGATGGTCACGGTGCCGGCCATGCCGCACAGCGGGTTGAAGTTGCGCGCGGACTCGTGGAACACCAGGTTGCCGTGCCGGTCACCGACCGCGGCGCGGACCAGGGCGAAGTCGGCGGTCAGAGCGGTCTCCAGGACGTAGTCCTGGCCGCCGAAGTCGCGGGTCTCCTTGGGCTCGCTGACCAGCGTGACGTTGCCGTCGGCGTCGTAGCGCACGGGGATGCCGCCGTCGGCGACCATCGTGCCGACCCCGGTGGGGGTGAAGAAGGCGGGGATGCCGCAGCCACCGGCCCGCAGTCGCTCGGCGAGCGTCCCCTGGGGGGTGAGCTCGACGTCGAGCTGACCGGACAGGTAGAGCCGGGCCAGTTCCTTGTTGCCCCCGACGAACGAGGAGATGGTCTTGGCGATCCGGCCGGCGTAGAGCAGCACCCCGAGCGCCGCGTCATCCACGCCGCAGTTGTTGCTGATCGTGGTCAGACCGTCCGCGCCCTGCTCCAGCAGCGCGTCGATCAGCTTGATCGGCACCCCGCAGAGCCCGAAACCACCCACGGCCAACGAGGAGCCGGAGCCGATGTCGGCCACCGCCTCGGCTGTGCTGGCAACGACCTTGTCCATGCAGCGACCACCGTCCGTCGAGTCGCTGGGCGGGCTCAGCTCTGAGCGGGGCGGCCCAGCTCGCGGATCCCGTCGAGCCTGAGCCCGAGGGTAGCGGTGACCCCTTCGGTCTCGGCCCGGTGCTGCAGACCGCCGGGGAGCGGGTGCCGGCTCAGCACGATCGAGGCGCCGGCGGCCAGCGGGGCCAGCAACCAGGCGACCGGGCCGGCCTCGGTGGCGGCCTGCTCGTCGACCAGCACCCGGTCCCCGGCCACCATGCCCAGCCGTCCGGCCAGCTCGGTCGCGGTGTCGACGAGGCCGCCGAGGGTGAGCTGGAGCCCGGCGAGCAGCAGCCCGGGGGAGTCCGGGGTGGGGGGCTGGTACGGCGCGAAGTGGTCGCCGTGCACCCGCACCTCGAGGGCGAAGTCCCGGGCGTCCCCGACGTAGCCGGTCATCCCCATCCCGAGCGGGTGCAGGGAGAGTCCGAGGAGCTCGTCGACCCCCTGCTCCTCGATCGCCGCGAGCCTGGACTGCTCGGCCAGCACCACGTCGACGTCGCTCAGCCGGTCCTCGTCCTCGGCGGCGGTGTCGACGACAGCCGCGCCACAGGACCAGACCGCCAGCAGGGCGGCCGCGGTCTGCCAGTGCACCGGGAGGGCCAGGGCCACCGTGCTGCCCGGGCCGACGTCGAACTCGTCCTGCAGCAGGTTCGCCGTCTTGGAGACCCAGTTGGCGAGGGTGGTGCCCGAGAGCTCCACCCGTTCGCCGGTCGCGTCGTCGTAGTGGGTGACCAGCGGGGCTGCGCCGTCCCGACGGAGGACGGCGGCCAGCAGGTCGGCGGGGGTGGGCATCAGTTGATGCAGGTGACGTCGGCGGCGGTGCGGGGGTCCTCGCCCTCGACCGGGGCGGCAGCCGTGGTCTCCGGCGTGGCCAGCGCAGTGCCCACCCCGTTGAAGTCCGACCCCAGCACGAGCTGGACGACCCCGGACTCGACGTCGTCGACCTGCGCGGTGGTGGCGCCGGGGATCGAGGCGGCGAGCGTGGCGGCCAGGGCCTCGTCACCGGCGGCGTAGCGGATCTCCGTGGCGGTGTACTCGGTGGAGTCCGCGTTGCCCGTGGCCGCGACCGTGAAGCCGGCCGCCTCCAGCTGCGAGGCGGCGGTGGCCGCTTCTCCGGCGATGCCGGACCCGTTGAAGACCGAGACGGAGACCTCGGACGGGTCGACCGTCGCCGGGGCCTCGGTCGGACTGGCCGACGCGGGGGTCTCGGGCTCGGCCGAGAGGCTGGCGAAGAAGGCGTGCAGGGCGTCCTCGTCCTGCAGCCGCAGGATGTAGCGCCCGGCGTCGTCGGTGTCGTCGCCGATGTAGGGCACGGTCTGGAAGTCGATCGCCCCGGCGGTCACCGACTGCATCTGCCCGGCGAGGTCGAGCAGGTCGAGGGTCTGGTCCACGGTCAGGGAGTTCGCCGCCGCCTCGACCAGCTGGCGCTGCTTGCCCAGGTCGTACAGGACGTTCTCCGACAGCATCTTGCGGATCATCCCGGCGATGAAGGTCTGCTGGCGGATGATCCGGTCGAAGTCGCCGCGGGGGAGGCCGTGCCGCTGGCGGACGAAGGACAGCGCCTGTTCCCCGCTGATCGTCTGGACGCCCGCGGGCAGGTCGACGCCGGAGAACGAGTCCTGGACGGCGTTGCAGAGGTTGACCTCGACGCCACCGATGACGCTGGACAGGTTGAAGAAGCCGAGCAGGTCGACCTCGGCGTAGTGGTCGATGGACAGCCCGGTCAACTGGCTCAGGGTCTGGATGAGCAGCTGGGCCCCCATCGCCTGCTTCTCGGCGTCCGTCGCGCCGTCGGGGGCGTCCAGCATCCCGTAGGCGTACGCGGCGTTCAGCTTGTCGTACCCGTGGCCGGGGATCTCGACGTAGGAGTCGCGGGGGAAGGACACGAACGACGCGGCGGCACCGTTGGCCGGGACGTGCACCAAGATCATGGTGTCGGTGTTGATGCCGTCGTTGGCCTCGGTGTTGAGCTCGGCGAGCTCCTCCTCCGTGGCGCTGGCCCGGCTGTCGTTGCCGACCAGCAGCAGGTTCATCGCGGAGTTGGCGTCCTCGACGGCGGCGACGCCGTCGTTGCCGCTGGTCGGGATCGCGTCGGTCCGGTTGACGCTGGCCTCGACGACCCGGCCCAGGTACCAGCCCCACCCGCCGGTGGCCAGCAGCACCACGGAGAGCAGGCCGGCGACCACCCGGGCGCCGATGGCAGCGCGGCGCAGGCCGCTGCTGCGAGGTGCCCCTGCCGAGGCGAGACCGGGTGCGGAGTGCCGCGGGGCTCGACCGGCCCGGGGGTCCAACCGGGGAGGGAGGGGGCGGTTGCCGCCGGGGCGGTCCTCGGAGGTGCTCACGGTGTCGTCCTCACGTCGGGCGGGGCGCCTCGGCACACGCACCAGGGGTCGTCGTCCAGCGGCGGGATCGACGTGACGATACGACGACGACCTGTCAGAACCGGTCTGCGACGCCCGCTCTGGAACACTCACGTCCCGTCTGTGTGCTGACCACCAACGCGAAGGACTCCCACTCGATGCGCATCCTGGTCACCGGCGGAGCCGGTTTCATCGGCTCCCACTACGTCCGGACCATGCTCTCCGGCGGTTACCCGGGCTACGAGGACGCCGAGGTGACGGTCTTCGACAAGCTCACCTACGCCGGCAACCTCGCGAACCTCGCCCCGGTCGCCGACAACCCGCGCTACCGCTTCGTGCAGGGCGACATCTGCGTCCCGGCCGACCTCGACGCCGCTCTCCCCGGGCACGACGTCCTGGTGAACTTCGCTGCCGAGTCCCACGTGGACCGCTCGATCACCGGTGCGGCGGAGTTCGTCCTGACCAACGTGCTGGGCGCGCAGCAGGTGTTCGAGGCCTCGCTCCGGCACGGCATCGGCCGGGTCGTGCACGTGTCCACCGACGAGGTCTACGGCTCCATCGACGAGGGCTCCTGGGTCGAGGACCACATCCTCGAGCCCAACTCGCCCTACTCGGCGGCCAAGGCCGGCAGCGACCTGATCGCCCGGGCCTACGCCAAGACCTACGGGCTGAACATCTCGATCACCCGGTGCAGCAACAACTACGGGCCGTACCACTTCCCGGAGAAGGTGATCCCGCTCTTCGTGACCAACCTGCTCGACGGTCACACGGTGCCGCTCTACGGCGAGGGTGCGAACGTCCGCGACTGGCTCTTCGTCGACGACCACTGCCGGGGCATCCAGCTCGTCGTCGAGAAGGGGGCGCCGGGCGAGTACTACAACATCGGCGGCGGGCGGGAGCTGTCGAACCGCGAGCTCACCGAGAAGCTGCTGGAGGCGACCGGCCGCGACTGGTCCTCCGTCCAGGAGATCGTCGACCCCCGCGGCGGCGGGCACGACCTCCGCTACTCGGTCGACTACTCGAAGACCGGCGCCCTGGGCTACGCCCCGCGGATGTCCTTCGAGGACGGTCTGGCGCTGACGGTGCAGTGGTACCGGGACAACCGGGCCTGGTGGGAGCCGCTGAAGGCCGCGGCGGCCACGGCCCGCCAGTGAGCACCGCCTGGCTGGTGACCGGGGCCCGGGGGCAGCTCGGTCACGACCTCCTCGCCGCCCTGGAGGGGCGGGGTGAGTCCGTCACCGCCGTCGGTCGGGCCGAGATGGACCTGACCGACGAGCGGTCCGTCCGGGGTGTCGTGCGCAGCTGGCTGGACGACGCCGGTGCCGACCGGGCCGTGGTGGTGAACGCCGCGGCCTACACCGCGGTCGACGCCGCAGAGACCGACGAGGACACCGCGCTGGTCGTCAACGGCCGGGCCCCGGCTGGCTGGCCGAGGAACTGGCGGGCCGGGGTCGCCTGGTGCACGTGTCGACGGACTACGTCTTCGGCGGGGACGCGACGCAGCCCTACCCGGTGGACTCCCCGGTGGCGCCCCGCTCGGCGTACGGGCGCACGAAGGCCGCGGGGGAGCGGGCCGTGGCCGAGGTCGGGGGTGACGCATCGGTGGTGCGCACCGCGTGGGTGTACGGCCGGCACGGTGGCAACTTCGTGCGGACCATGGCTCGACTTGAAGGCCAGAACGAGACGATCTCGGTCGTGGACGACCAGATCGGCTCCCCGACGTGGTCGGCAGACCTCGCCGACGGTCTGGTGGCGTTGGGACTGGTGGAGACGGCCCCGCCCGTCCTGCACTACACGAACACCGGGCAGGTGAGCTGGCGCGGTCTGGCGCAGGCGGTCTTCGAGGAGCTCGGCGCCGACCCGGCCCGGGTCCTGCCGACGACGTCGGCGGACTTCGTCCGTCCGGCCCCCCAGGCCGGCGTACTCCGTCCTGGACGGGTCGGGGTGGGAGCAGGCCGGGCTGCCCGTGCGCCAGGACTGGCGGACGGCGCTGGCCACGGCCATGCAGGAGGGCTTCCGGCCCTGACGCCGCCGTCCCCCGGTCGGACCCCGCTCGCAGGCTGTACGACACCTGTGCGCGGGGTCCGACACTTTCTGGGGGACTTCCTCAAGGTGGGACGCCGACGTGACGATGCCCCTGACGGAACCGGTCGGGGGCAACGCCCCCGGTCGTTGCTCGTCGCTCATCGGAGGAACCACTCGTGCGCCGCTTCATCGGGGGCTCTGCCGCCTTCCTCGTCATGACGGGGACCCTTCTCGTGCTGCCCGTCTACGCCGCACCGGCGCCCGAGGCCGAACCCGTGCCACCGTCGATCGCGCAGGTCGAGCTCGGGTCGGTGGGGGCGCCTGCGGCAGAGGCCGTGGTGGCCACCGATGCCGAGGTGGTCGCTGTCGGGTCGGACTCGCCGGTGGAGGTCGGTTCGATCGTCCTGTCGCCAGACGACCCTTCCCCCGACGCCACGGGCCAGGCCGGCTCCACGAGCACGAACGAGGCCCCCGCGAGCGACGACGGAGCCGACCCCGTCGCCGACGGGACGGTGACCGACGAGGACGTGGCCGTCACCGGTGACGAGGTCGAGGGTGTGCCGGCGCTGACCGTGTCGCAGACCGACACCGCGGGCTTCGCAGCCGTGGGTGTCACGTGGGCCCATGACCCTGCCGTGACGGGTGTGCGGGTCCAGCTCCGGGTGCAGTCGGGTGACGACGGCTGGGGCGAGTGGACGACCCTCGAGCAGGACGACGTCGAGCAGACCCCGGCGGACTCGGTGGACCAGTCCGCCCTGCGTGACGGCACCGCGCCCTACTACACGGGCCCGGCGAACGGCGTCCAGGTGGTCGTGCAGGCCCTCGACGGGTCGACTCCCGCCGACGTGCAGACCCAGCTCATCGACCCGGGCACCAGCGATGCGGACACGTCCCTGGGCGCGCCCGCGGTCCAGGACCAGGCCCACGCCGCCCTCACGATGCCGGCCATCTACTCCCGTGCCCAGTGGGGGGCGGACGAGTCGATCCGGACCTGGGACCCGGACTACTCCCCGACGATCAAGGCCGCCACCGTGCACCACACGGCCGACAGCAACGGCTACACCGCCGCTGCGGTCCCGGCGATCCTGCGGTCCATCTACGCCTTCCACACCATCAGCCGCGGCTGGGGGGACATCGGCTACAACGTCATCGTCGACAAGTTCGGACGTGCCTGGGAGGGGCGTTACAGCGGGGACCGGGGCATCTCCAGCCCGGTGATCGGAGCGCACGCCGGTGGCTTCAACACCTACACGTTCGGCGTCTCCATGCTCGGCAACTACGCGGAGGTCCCCACCACGCAGCCGATGGTGGACACCGTCGCCGCGGTGATCGGTTGGAAGCTCTCCCTGTACGGGGTGGACCCTCGGGGCTGGACCTCGCTCACCTCCAGCGGCGGCGGCACCTCGAAGTACGCGGCGGGGACGACCGTCTCGCTCCCCACGGTCTTCGGTCACCGTGACGTGGGGGCGACCACGTGTCCCGGTCAGTACGGGTACGCGAGGTTGAACGACATCCGCACCCTGGCCGCTGCGGTGTACGCCGAGCGGTCCACCCCCCAGGGGGCGTTCGACGCCGCCACGGGCGGGTTCGAACGACTCCGCGTCACCGGTTGGGCCCTCGATCTCGACACCCCGGCCCAGCCGACGCCGGTGCACGTCTACGTCGACGGCACGTTCCGCACCGCGGTCAACGCCGACACGTCTCGACCGGACATCGCCGCGGCGTTCCCCACAGCTGGTCGGGCGCACGGGTTCGACACCTCGTTGCCTGCCACGCCGGGGAGCCACCAGGTGTGTCTGTACGCCCTCAACACCGGGGCGGGGAACACCAACGTGCTCCTCGGATGCCGGACGGTGTCGGTCGCGGGCTTCCAGCCTGATCCCGTCGGTTCGTTCGACGGTGCGTCCGGCCTCGGCAACAGGATCGGCCTGGCCGGCTGGGCGCTGGACGGCAGCTCACCCACCCAGCCCACACCCGTGCACGTCTACGTCGACGGACAGTTCGTCCGGGCTGCGACCGCTGACGTCCGCCGACCGGACATCGACGGTGCCTACCCCGGCGCGGGTCCTGCGCACGGTTTCGCCCTCGACGTCGCTGCCGCGCCGGGGTCCCACACGGTCTGCGTCTACGCGCTCAACACCGGCACCGGCTCGGTCAACCCCCTGCTCGGTTGCCGCCCCGTGGTCGTGGCCGCGGCGCCGGCGGCGCCGGTGGGTTCACTGGACGGCGTCACCGTGTCGGGGCGGGTCGTCACCGTGGCGGGATGGGTCCTGGACCCGGATGCAGCCGACCGTGCCGGATCGGTCCACGTGTACGTCGACGGTCGTCTGGAGCGCGTGCTCACGGCTGACGGTGCGCGCCCGGACGTCGTCTCGGCCTTCCCGGGCTTCGCCGTCGACGCCGCACGCGGGTACCGGGACACCATCACCCTGCGCAGCGGTGCGCACCAGGTCTGCGTGTTCGCCATCAACCAGGGGGCCGGTACCGACAACCCCGTCCAGGGATGTGCCCAGGTGAGCGTGGCCGCAGAGTCCTGGAACCCCTCCGGCCGCATCGACAGCGCCACGGTCTCGGGGATCACCGCGACCGTCCGCGGCTGGGCACTGGACCCCGACTCGTCGGGCCCGGTCCAGGTGCACCTCTACGTGGACGGCGTCTTCCGCACCGCGGTCGTCGCCGATGCGACCCGCGACGACGTGGGTGCGGCCTTCGGGGTCGGCTCCGAGCACGGCCTCCTCACGCGGCTCTCCGTGTCGCCGGGCACTCACCAGATCTGTGGTTACGCGATCAACGTCGGTCAGGGCACCACCCACCCGCCGATCGGCTGCACCACCGTCACGGTCGCGGCATCGGCGTGGGCGGCCTATGGGTCTCTCGACCAGGCGTCCTCCGTCGACGGGCGCATCACCGTCCGCGGATGGGCCGTGGACCCGGACGACGTCACCCGCACGTTGCAGGTCCACGTCTACGTCGGTTCGACCGGCACCGCGCTGACTGCGAACTCCTCGCGTCCTGACGCCCAGAACGTCTACCCCGGCGCCGGGCCCCAGCACGGCTTCGCCACGACCCTCCCCGCACCTCAGGGGGGCGGTCCGGTCCAGGTCTGTGCCTACGCGATCGCCGTCGGCGACGGGACCAGCAACGTCCCGCTCGGCTGCCGTCCCGTCGCGTGACCGGCTCGAGACCCAGAGAGGCACGGGACATGTCCAGTCGCACGATCGTCCGGCAGGCCGCCGTGGCGGCCTCGGCTCTCGCCGTCGTGGCCGCGGCTGCCTCGTGCAGTGCGCCCGACACACGAGTGGGCGCCGGCAGCGCCACCCCGGACCAGCCCAGTTCGTCCGCAGCCCCGTCGTCGGGGACACCTTCCCCTGGCGGGGCGTCGACACCGGGTGAGCCGTCAGGAGCTGCTCCTCCCTCGTCCGCCGGCCCCTCGACCCCGCCGGTCACGGCCGTGGACCCTGCCCCGGTGACCGGCGGGAGCGACCTCCAGGTCGCGTTGACCTACGTCAGTTGGTTCGCCGAGCCGGGTGGTGTGGATGCCTCCGGCGTGGTCACCGGGGTCGTCGAGACCGGCGGCACCTGCACGCTCTCCTTGAACCGGTCGGGTGTGGTCGTGGAGGCCACGTCGACCGGTCTGGCAGATGCCTCCGGCACGTCCTGCGGCACCCTCTCCGTACAGGCCGACGAACTGACGGCCGGTGCGTGGCAGGCGACCTTGTCGTACGCGTCTGCCGCCGGGACGGCGACGTCCGCTCCCGCGACGGTCGAGGTGCCGGCGCGATGAGGAGCCCAGAACCCCTCGTCAGCCGAGTCCGGTCGGTCGCCGTGGTGGTCGCCGTCCTGGCCGCCTTCGTCGCGCTGACGTCGGGCGCCCCGACCACCCCCTCTGTCGGTCCGGGGCCGACCGTCCTGGAGACGGTCGCGGACCCGAGCCAGTTCGACCCGGGCAACATCATCAGCGACGCGGTCTTCTTCGACGGTGACGCGATGGACGCGGCGTCCGTGCAGTCCTTCCTGACCGCCAAGGGCGCGTCGTGCAGGACGGCGTCGGACGGTTCACCGTGTCTCAAGGACTTCCGGCAGGACACGACGACCCGCCCCGCCGATGCGCGGTGCGCCACCTACGCGGGAGCAGCGGGGGAGTCCGCGGCCGCGATCATCGCGAAGGTCGGGCTCGCCTGCGGCATCAACCCGCGAGCCCTGTTGGTCATGCTGCAGAAGGAGCAGGGGCTCGTCACGGGGACCGGTTCAGCGAGCCGCTACCGGGGCGCCATGGGGTTCGGGTGCCCGGACACCGCAGCGTGTGACAGCCAGTACTACGGGTTCTTCAACCAGGTCTACAACGCTGCGCGCCAGTTCCAGGTGTACGCGGCGAACCCCAGCCGGTACACGCACCGTGTCGGCATCGTGAACCAGGTGCGGTTCTCCCCGACGGCGTCCTGTGGCGCCGGGCCCGTGGTCCTCCAGAACCAGGCGACCGCCGGTCTGTACAACTACACGCCCTACCAGCCGAACGCGGCCGCGTTGGCCGCCGGCTACGGCAGCGGCAACAGCTGCTCGGCGTACGGCAACCGGAACTTCTGGCTCTACTTCACGGACTGGTTCGGCTCGACCCAGGTGGGCGCTGCCGACGTGGTGCCGGAGGGCAACCTCGACACGGTCTCCTCGGCCGACGGTTCCTACGCCGTCAGGGGCTGGGTCTTCGATCGCACGGACACGTCGCAGCCGGTGACGGTCCACGTCTACGTCGACGGCAGCTACCGCACAGCAGTCGTGGCAGACGGGAACCGCCCGGACGTCGGGGCTGCCCACGGTGTCGACGCCCGGCACGGGTTCGAGCTGTCCGTGAACGCGTCCCTGGGTTCCCACGAGGTCTGTGTCTACGCGATCAACATCGGGGGCGTCAGCAACCCGCAACTCGGCTGCCGCACCGTCGTGAACGTCGACTCGCATGCGCCCGTCGGCCAGGTGGACGAGGTCTCCGCGGTGCCAGGTCAGGTGACCGTCCGGGGCTGGGCGTTCGACCCCGACGCCCTGGTCGCCCCGACGACGGTGCACGTCTACGTGGACGGTGTGTTCGCCCGGTCCGTCGCGACGGGCGTCGGTCGTCCGGACGTGGCGGCTGCCTACGGGGCCGGACCGGGCACGGGCTTCTCGTGGACCACCTCGTCGAGGGCCGGGGACCACGCGGTGTGCGTCTACGCGTTGAACGTCGGTCGGGGTTCGGCCAGCCCCCTCCTGGGTTGTCGGCAGGTCACCGTCCCTGATCCGCGGGACTTCGACCCCGTGGGCTCCCTGGACACCGCCACCGGGGCCGGTGGAACGGTCCGGGTGACGGGCTGGGCTCTCGACCCGGACAGTCCCACGGCTCCCGCGACGGTCCACGTCTACGTCGACGGCACCCAGGTGGCGTCGGTCTCGGCCCGGCTCACCCGCCCGGACGTCGCCGCTGCGCGACCGGGCGCCGGAGCGGCCCACGGTTTCGACTGGAGCGGCATCGTCGGCGCGGGCGATCACACCGTGTGCGTGTACGCGCTGAACAGCGGATACGGGACCACCAACCCCACCCTCGGGTGTCGGTCCGTCCGGACCACCACCGCCGCGCAGGCGAACCCGTTCGGAGCCCTGGACACCGTGGTCGGGATGACCGGCTCGTTGGGCCTCTCCGGGTGGGTCGTCGACCCGGATGCTCCTGACGCCCCCACGTCGGTGCACGTCTACGTCGACGGCGCGTTCGCTGCGTCCGTGGTCGCCGACGGGGATCGACCGGACGTCGCGCAGGCCGTGTCCGGCATCGGGCCCCGGCACGGCTACACCTGGTCCACCCAGCTCGCCCCGGGCAGGCACACGGTCTGCGTCTACGCGATCAACACCGGTGCCGGGACGACGAACCCCACGCTGGGTTGCCGGAGCGTGGTGGTCGTCGACCCTGCTACTCGCAACCCCGAGGGGGTCCTCGACTCGGCACAGGTCACCGGTGGCGCCCTCACCGTCTCCGGCTGGGCACTCGACCCCGACCTGCCCACCACCCCGGTGACCGTGCACGTGTACGTGGACGGCCAGTACACCGGCGCTCTGGTGGCCGGTGGATCCCGGCCCGACATCGCCGGGGCCCGCCCCGGCGCAGGGCCGCTGCACGGGTTCTCCGGCGTCTTCACCGCCCCGGCGAACGCACGTCAGGTCTGCGTCTTCGCGCTCAACCTGGGCGCCGGCACGACCAATCCCCCGGTGGGTTGCACGGCGGTGCGGGGGTGAGGGGCAGCGCGGGTTAACCTGACGATCCTGCCTGTCCCGAGGAGCTGATCGTGTCCGTCTCCAAGTACGACATCGAACTGTCCGCCGGAGAGGACCAGACCAGTCACGGCCTGATGATGGCGCTGGTGGGCGCCAACAAGCGGGTCCTCGACGTCGGCTGTTCGACGGGGTACCTGGCGAAGGCGCTGCGTGAGCACGGCAACGCCGTGTCGGGGATCGAGTACGACCAGGCCTCGGCCGACAAGGCGAGGCCCTTCCTGGACCACGTGGTCGTCGGCGACCTCGAGGCACCGGGGATCTACGACGACTTCGAGGACGCCTCGTTCGACGTCGTCGTCTTCGGTGACGTCCTGGAGCACCTCAGGGACCCCCTCCCGGTCCTCCGCGGGGCAAGGAGGCTCCTCGTCCCCGGGGGCAGTGTCGTCATCTCCGTCCCGAACATCGCCCACGGTGACGTCCGGCTCGCACTGCTGCGTGGGAAGTTCGACTACCGGTCCACCGGACTCCTGGACGAGACCCACGTCCGTTTCTTCACCCGGTCCAACCTCGACGCCTTCCTCCGCGAGGCGGGCATGGTCCCGGTCGACGTCCGGGCGACGTACGCGCCGCTCTTCGGCACGGAGCTGCAGCTCGACCCGGCTGACTACCCCGCCGAGCTCGTCGAGGCAGTCCGTCAGGACCCGGAATCGGGGGTCTACCAGTTCGTCCTCAGGGCTGCGCCCGACGACGTCGTCCGGGCGGAGTCGCAGGTGGCCTGGCGGTTGTTGGACGCGAACAGGGAGCTCGCCGAGCTGCGAGCCGCCCACTCGCAGTGCCAGGCCCGTGCCGAGCACACCGACGTGGCCCTGAACGCCATGACCGTCGACCGGGACAAGGTCGTCCGGGAGCTGGCGGCTGCCGAGCAGGCCCTGCAGACGGCGCTCGACGGGCGGGAGAGCGCCGAGCAGCTGGTGGCCAGGACGGAGGCGACGAAGACGTTCCGCGCAGTCGCCCTCCCGCGGCGTGTCTACGGCCGGCTGCGGGGTTGACAGCGCCGGTGACGCAGGCCGGCACGACGGAGGCCGTCAGGCAGCGCAGGGTCCTGGTCGTGTGCGGGGACACCATCTCCGACCGGATGGCGGGTCCGGCCATCCGGTCCTGGCACATGGCCGGTGAACTGGGCCGGGAGCACGACGTCAGGTTGGTCAGCACGAGCGCCTGCGACCGCCCGGGCGAGGGCTTCGAGACGGCCGCGGTCACGTTCGACGGACTGCGTGAGCACGTGGCATGGGCTGACGTCGCCATCGTGCAGGGCTACCTGCTCACCGCTGCTCCCTGGATCACCGAGTCCGACGTGCTGCTGGTGTGCGACGTCTACGACCCGCTCCACCTGGAGCAGCTCGAGCAGGCCAAGGACGAGGAGCCTGACGAGTACGCACGCATCGTCGCCGGAGCGGTCAACACCCTCAACGACCAGATGGTCCGGGGCGACTTCTTCATCTGCGCCAGCGAGAAGCAGCGTGACTTCTGGCTGGGGCAGCTGGCGGCCGCCGGGAGGTTGAACCCCCGCACCTACGACGAGGACCGCACACTGCGGCGTCTGATCGACGTCGTCCCGTTCGGGCTGTCGGCCGACCCCCCGCGTCGTGACGGCCCTGGGATCAGGGGGGTGGTCCCGGGCATCGGCGCACACGACCGGGTCGTCATCTGGGCGGGCGGGGTCTACAACTGGTTCGACCCCGAGACCGTCGTGCGGGCCGTGGACCTGCTGCGCGCGGACGTGCACGACGTCAGGCTCTACTTCATGGGGCTCAAGCACCCGAACCCGGACGTGCCGCGCATGCGGGCAGCCACGGCGACGAGGGCGTTGAGCGACCGCCTGGGCCTCACGGGTGAACACGTCTTCTTCAACTCCGGCTGGGTCGAGTACTCCCAGCGGCAGAACCACCTCCTGGACGCTGACATCGGAGTCAGCACCCACTTCGACCACGTCGAGACGGCGTTCTCCTTCCGCACCCGCATCCTGGACTACCTGTGGGCGGGACTGCCCGTGGTCACCACGACGGGAGACCACTTCGCCGACCTGGTGGACGCACGGGGTCTGGGCGCCAGCGTCCCCGAAGGCGATGCCCCGGCCTTGCGGGACGCGCTGCGGCGACTGCTCCTGGACCCCGCCGCGGCGGCCGACGCCAGGGCAGCCGTGCAGGGCGTCCGGGACGAGTACACCTGGCCGACCGTGCTGGCGCCGCTGCTGGCCTACTGCCGTGACCCCCGCCCGGCAGCCGACCGTCTGGCCGGCATCGCAGCGGTGCGTCCGCCGGGCATGCAGGCACCGGCCAGGCGCTGGAGTGTCGGGGGTGACGTCCGCACCCTGGTCCTCTACGTCCGCCAGGGCGGGGTGCGCGAGGTGGTTCGTCGTGTTCTCGGGCGAGTCCGGCGTCTGACCGGGTCCTGACCCCGGGTCAGCTCAACGCGCGCCGGTACGCCGTGAGAGTGGCCTCGGCGCAGGCCTCCCAGGTGAAGGTCGCGGCGCGGGCACGCCCGAGGGCCACCCGCTCCTGGTCCGGGACAGCGGTCACGATGAGGTGGGCCAGGGCCTCGGCATCCCCGACGGGGAAGAAGCGAGGGACCGCACCCCCCACCTCACGGTGCGCGCTGATGTCACTGGCCAGGACAGTCGTCCCGCTGGCCATCGCCTCGAGGACCGGGAGTCCGAACCCCTCGTACCGCGAGGCCATCACCACGGCGTCCGCTGTGGACACCAGTCGCTGCAGGAGGTCACGTGGCAGGTGGTCCCGGATGACGACCCCCGGGCCGGGCTCGACGGGGGTGCCCCAGCCCGTGGGCCCCACCAGGAGGAGGTCCGGCACGTCAGGGTGGGTCGCCCGGGCCGCGGCATGTGCCGCGAGCAGCGTGGGGAGGTCCTTGCGAGGCTGACGTGCGCCGACGAAGAGCAGGTACCGGTCCGGGAGTCCCAGCTCCGTCAGCTGCTCGCGGGTGAGGGGGACGGCCTGCGACCACGACGGACTCACGCCCAGGGGGCTGACGACGAGGCGGTCCGTGGCCACGCCGTAGACGTCGTGGACCTCCTGCGCCACGCCTTCGGACGGGGTGAGCACCACCGATGCCCGCTGCAGTCCACGGGGCACGAGCTCCCGGTACCTCGCGACCTCTGCGGTCACCGACTCCGGCGAGGTCTCGAAACCCAGGTCGTGGATCGTGACCACGCTCCGCGCACGACGCGTCGGCGGGGACACGAAGTTCGTGGCGTGGAAGACGTCGACGGGACCGGAGAACCACTCGACCGACGGGTGAGGAGACCGGCTCCACGCACGCTGCAGCAGCCGAGCCGGTACCGGGAGGTGTCTCCACCGCACGCCGGCCGGTACGTCCGACGGCATCTCTCCCCCGCGCAGGGTGAAGGGGGTCAGGACGATCTCGGGGCCGTCACCCCGGCCCGCCAGGGAGCGGACCAGGTTGTCGACGTACTGGCCCACGCCCGTCCGCGGGCCCAGCAGTGGGGTGGCGTCGAGTGCGACCCTCACGTCGTCCTCCCCGGACCCCAGTCAGCCAGGACCTGGTCCCGGGACACGACGCTCGTGCGACCGATCTGCCGCCGGCGGCGCAGGGCCCGGGGCAGGTGCAGTGCGAACTCACCCAGCACCGCGAGCCGAAGGCCGGGGTGCTGCTGCCACGGCGTCCCCGAGCGCCGGCGCCGGAGGTGACGTGCGGAGATCGATGCGGTCACCAGCACGAACTTGACCAGCTGCCACGTGGCGTCGGACGCGGGCGCGCACCGCACGAGCACGAGCAACCGGTTCCGCTCGTTGTACCGGGCGAAGGACCGCGAGGTCTGGTCGCTGCTCGCTGAGTGACGGTGCCGCGTCCGAGCCCGCGGTGCGAAGGAGATCTGGTGCCCGGCCAGCCTCAGGCGCCACGAGAGATCGGTGTCCTCGTAGTAGAGGAAGAGCTCGCCTGCCATGCCGCCCACCTCGAGGACAGCGGATCTCCGGAGGAGGGCCGAACCCCCGCAGAAGCCGAAGACCCCGTCCGGACTCGAGAACCGGGCGGGGTCGGCCCCGTATCCCCGGTCGCCGCCGTAGAGGTCTTCCACCAGGACGTTCCCCGCGTTGTTCACCGTGGCGCCGTCCCCCAGGAGGACGAGGCCGGTCGCGGCGGCGACCTCAGGGCTGCGGGACAACGCCCGGGTGAGTTCTTCCAACCACGTGGGATCGGCGACGGCGTCGTCGTTCAGGAGCGCGACGAACGGCTCCGTGACGACCGCGAGAGCGGCTGCGACCCCCCCGGCGAACCCGAGGTTGCGGTCGGTGCGCAGGACCTCGGTCGCCGGCCACTCCCGACGCAGGAGGTCGGCGGTCCCGTCGTCCGAGGCGTTGTCGACGACGAGCACGCGGTGCTCCAGGGTCTGCGCCCCGAGGCTCCTCAGGCAGTCGCCGAGGAACTCCACCCCTCGCCAGGTGACGACGACGACGACGACGTCCCGGGTCACCACCGGGTGCGGCGGGTCGTCCGAAGGGTGCCGGTGGTCCACCGCGGAGACCCTACCTAGGCTCAGCCGATGCGTGTCGCAGCTGTCGTGGAGCAGTGTCTGGCCCCGGTCCCCGGGGGGACCGGCCGGTACGCCGCTGAGGTCGTCCGCGCACTGTCCGAGCGTCCGGGGCTCGACGTCGAGACCTGGACGGCGTGGCACCGGTCCCCCGAGCGCGCGGAGATCCGCGGGGTGCGCGGGCCGAGACGGCTGCCGCTTCCGCGGCGGGGCCTCATCGCCGCCTGGGAGAGGGGCCTCGGCCCCGTCCCCCGGGGGGCGGACCTGGTGCACGCCCCCACCCTGCTCGCCCCGCCCAGGCGGGACCGCCCCCTCGTCGTGACCCTCCACGACACGGTCCCCTGGACCCATCCCGAGACGCTCACGCCGCGGGGGGTCTCCTGGCACCGTGCCATGGCCGAACGCGTGGCCCACACCGCTGACGCGGTCGTGGTCCCGACCTGGGCCGTGGCCGATGCGCTCGTCGCCCACCTCACCCCGCGGGCCGTGCACGTCATCGGCGAAGGGGTCGGGGGAGGGTTGACCACTCCGCCACCGGACGCAGATGACCGCGCGGTGGCACTGGATCTGCCCCCGGACGGGTACCTGCTCAGCCTGGCCACCTTGGAGCCCCGGAAGGGCCTCGACGTGCTGATCCGGGCTCTCGCGGAGCCATCTGACGTCAGCCTGCCTCTGATCGTGGTCGGCCAGTCCGGGTGGGGTGGGGTGGACGTCATGGCGCTGGCAGAGAGCCACGGGCTCAGTGAGGGGCGGGTGCGGCTGTTGGGTCGCGTCTCAGACGCCGACCTGGCCGTCGTCCTGTCCCGAGCCACCGTCCTCGTCGTCCCCAGCAGAGCCGAGGGCTTCGGGCTGCCCGTTCTCGAGGGGATGGCAGCCGGCGTCCCCGTGGTGACGTCCTCGGACCCGGCACTGGTGGAGACCGGCGGATCCGCGACCAGGACAGCGGGTGTCGGCGACCACCGCGCGCTGGCGGCGGTCCTCGCCGACGTCGTTCGTGACCCGTCGGAGCGCGACCGCATGGTCTCGGCCGGCCTCGTGGTGGCGGCCAGGAGCACGTGGGCGAAGGCCGCCGGCGACCTGACGAGCCTCTACGAGAGCCTCGTCTGAGCCCGGATCAGCGGCCGGTCTCCTCCAGCAAGCCCAGCAGGTACTCCCCGTACCCGCTCTTCTTCAGCGGTCCGGCGAGCAGAGCCAGCTTCTGGTCGTCGATGAAGCCGCGACGCCATGCGACCTCCTCGATGCACCCGATCTTCCAACCCTGTCGTTCCTCGACCACCCGGACGAACTCGGCCGCCTGCATCATCGAGGCGTGGGTGCCGGTGTCCAGCCAGGCCGTGCCGCGCTCCAAGACCGTGACGGTGAGCTCCCCACGACGGAGGTACTCGTCGTTGACCGCCGTGATCTCCAGTTCACCCCGGGGGCTGGGGGTGACCTTCGAGGCGATGTCGACGACCTGGTTGTCGTAGAAGTACAGGCCGGGGACGGCGTACGAGCTCTTGGGCGACGTCGGCTTCTCCTCGATCGAGATCACCCTGCCGCCGTCGTCGAACTCCACCACGCCGTAGTCCGTGGGGTTGGCCACGTGGTAGGCGAAGACGTGCCCACCGTGAGGGTTCGTGTTCGCCCTCAGGCTCTCGCCCAACCCGGTGCCGTAGAAGATGTTGTCCCCCAACACCAGGGCGACCGGTTCTGCACCGATGAAGTCCGCGCCGATCACGAACGCCTGCGCCAGGCCCTCGGGTCGGGGCTGTACGGCGTAGGTGATCTCGATCCCGATGTCGGAACCGTCCCCCAGCAACCGCTGGAACCCCGGTTGGTCGTCCGGCGTGGTGATCACCAGGACCTCGCGGATGCCGGCGTTCATCAGCAGCGAGAGGGGGTAGTACACCATCGGCTTGTCGTAGATCGGCATCAGCTGCTTGCTGATCGCCTTGGTGATCGGGTAGAGCCGGGTCCCGCTGCCGCCTGCCAAGATGATGCCGCGCATCCCAGGACCCTATCGGCCACCGCCGGCAGGGTGTGACCCTGTGCGTGGCGGGTGCCGGTCGAGCGGCGTGGCCCGGTCCGGAGGGGCTGAGAACTATGCTCGGACACCGATGACCACAGCACCCGACGCTCGTGCAGAGACCGCCCCTCCACCGACGTCCCGGGTGCTGGTGGACGCGACCTCCGTCCCGCGTGACAGGGGTGGGGTGGGGAGGTACGTCGACGAACTCCTGCCGGCGCTCGTCGCCGAGGGACAGGACGTCGTCGTCGTCCACCAGGACCACGACGCCCAGCACTACGCCGATCTCGTCCCCACGGTCCGGCGACTCGCGGCCCCCTCGTGGGCACGTCGGCGACCTGCTCGGCTGGTCTGGGAACAGGTGGCTCTGCCCCGGATGGCCCGGAGTGTCGGAGCCGACGTCGTGCACTGTCCGCACTACACGATGCCCCTGCTGGCGAGGGTCCCCGTCGTCGTCACACTCCACGACGCGACCTTCTGGTCGCACCCGGAGGCACACCTGCGCGTCAAGCGGGTGTTCTTCCGCGCCTGGTCACGGGTCTCGCTCAGACGGGCCGCGAGGTGCATCACGCCCTCTGCGGCGACCAGGGACGAGCTGGTCCGTGTGGCGGGTGGTGACCGGTCCCGCATCGACGTCGCCCACCTCGGTGTCGACAGCTCGGTCTTCCACCCCGTCACGGCAGACCGGGTGGACGCGTTGCGCGTCGAGCTCGCCATCCCGGGGCGCTACCTGGCGTTCCTCGGGACGCTGGAACCCCGCAAGAACGTGCCTGCCCTCATCGACGCGTGGGTCTCGGCTTGTCAGGACACCCCCGACCCGCCGTCCCTGGTGCTGGTCGGGGGCCGGGGGTGGGACGACCGTCTGGAGGGCGCAGTCGCGCGGGTCCCGTCCTCCCTGCGTCTGCTCCGACCCGGTTACCTGCCCCTGGACCGGCTCTCTCCGCTGCTGAACGGGGCCGAGATCGTGGTCTACCCGAGCGTGGGCGAGGGGTTCGGACTCCCCGTCCTCGAGGCCATGAGCGCAGGGGCCGCCGTGCTGACCACCCGCAGGCTCGCCCTTCCCGAGGTGGGGGGAGACGCGGTCCAGTACGCGGAGCCCGACGTCGGGTCCCTGGCCGCGGCCATCACGGACCTGCTCGGATCGCCGAGCCGCACCGAGGAGTTGCGTTCGGCTGGAGCCCGTCGGGCCGCGACCTTCACCTGGGCGGCCTGTGCGCGGGTCCACCGGGCCACGTACGCGACGGCGGTCCGAGCATGAGCCGCCTGGCGCGGGTCGTCGTCGTGACCTTCTCCCCGGGAGAGGTGCTCGAGGGACTGCTGGACTCCCTGGCAGGGACGTCAGCCCGCGGGGTCGAGGTCGTCCTCGCAGACAACGGCTCCGTGGACGGTGCCCCGGAGCGGGCGGCTCGTGAGCGTCCCGAGGTGCGGGTCCTCCACACCGGCGGCAACGTGGGGTACGGGTCCGCGGTCAACGCGGCGATGGCGGACGTCCGGACGGGCTGGGTGCTGGTCGCGAACCCCGACGTGCGTTTCCTGGGCGACGCCGTGGGCGAGATGCTGGCGGCGGCGGACCGCTGGCCCCGCGCCGCCACCGTCGGTCCGCTCATCCGGACCCCGGAGGGCGAGGTGTACCCCTCGGCCCGCGACGTCCCCTCCATGTCCACGGGCATCGGTCATGCCCTCCTGGGTTTCGCCTGGCCGCGGAACCCCTGGACGGCCCGCTACCGCCGCGAGCGGGAAGCCCCCCGGGAACGCCCCGCCGGGTGGTTGTCGGGGGCGTGCCTGCTGGTGGACGCTCAGGCGTTCCACTCGGTCGGTGGGTTCGACCCCGCGTACTTCATGTACTTCGAGGACGTCGACCTCGGGGACCGGCTGGGGGCCGGGGGGTGGCGGCACGTCTACGCGCCGTCGGCCGAGATCGTGCACGAGGGTGGTCATTCCACGAAGCGGGTGCAGGGTGTGATGCGCCGGGCGCACCACGTGAGCGCGCTGCGGTTCCTCTCGGCCCGGCACCCCGGGCCCAGTCGCGCACCTCTGCGCCTGGCACTGAGGGCAGGACTCGCTGCGAGGCTCGCGGCCAGTTCACTCAGTGAACGGATCGACGCTGGGGCTGCCCCGGCAGGGCGCGACGACCGCTCCCCGTGAGCCGCCCGGGGCGCCACCTCCCGGTGGCGCCCCGATCCTGCAGCTCAGACGCGCTGGACGCCTCGTCGAGCCAACCGCCCGGCCTTGACCGCCCCGTGCTTGATCATCCCGCCGACCCCGACCTCTGCGCGGCGAGCGCGGGCGTAGGCGATGTTGCGACGGACGATGCTCCCGGTGATGGCCGGCACGACGACACCCAGCCGGGCGCGGTCGTGGGCCTGGGTCTGGAGGTCCGCTGCGCGGTGCGCGTCACGGCAGAACGCGACCAGCGGCGCCAGCGCACTGCGCCAGCGGAACTGTTCGCGGACCCGCTGGACGTTCTCGATGGACGTGCTCCGGAACTCCTGGTCGTAGAGCACCCGCTCGAGGGCATCGGCCAGGGCGGTGACGTCGCGCTCGGGGACGGTGAGCCCCAGCCCCTCGGACTCGATCAGACGGCCGAAGGAGTCGCCCTCGGTCGCCACGATGGGGAGCCCTGCCCACAGGTAGTCCAGCATGCGGGTGCGGAAGGAGAACGTCGTCTCGACGTGCTGGAAGTGGGTGGAGACGCCCAGATCGGCGTCCAGGAGGTAGTTCTGCCGCTGGTCGTAGTCCACCCACGTGTCGTTGAAGAAGACGTGCTGCCCGGTCATCCCCAGCTCGTCCGCGGTCTGCCTCGTCTCCCAGGCGACCTTCATCTCGGGCACGTGCGGGTTGGGGTGCTTCATCCCCATGAAGTAGAGCTTCACGTCGGGTCGCGTCTCGGAGAGGCGGTGGACCGCCTTCACGAGGGTCACCGGGTCGAACCAGTTGTAGACGCCGCCGGCCCACAGGATCACCTTGTCGTCCGGACCGATCCCCGGGACCTTCCCGCGGATGGCGGGAGCGGTGCGCACCGGGTCCTCGGCCGCCATGCCGAAGGGCACGACCGACAGGAGTGAGTGCAGGGAGGAGTCGCGGTCGTAGTTCAGGGGGTTCAGCCGGTTCATGCCCGCGAGCTGGCCGAGCCAGAAGTGGCGCTGCTCCTCACTGGCGCACATGAAGAAGTCGCCCCGGCGCAGGTCCCGGTTCAGCGAGTTCGTGGTGGCGGTGACCCACAGCTCGCGCTGGTCGTAGGTGTCCTCGCGCGTCTGCTCGAGCTGCTCGAGGTGGATCGGGTCGTAGATGTCGACCACCAGGATCTTGTCGGTGTCCGCGATCCACGGAGCTGCCTGCAGGATGAAGCCCTGGAAGACGATGATGTCGGCCCAGTCGACCAGCAGGCGGAGCCTGCTCTCGTTCACGAAGGACGCAGAGACCGTCGCGGGGCTGATCGAGCACGCGGTGGTGGAGGCCAGTCGGACGTCGTGCTCGGCGGCCAGCTCCTCGGCGATGTGGAAGGCGCGGATCGCGGGCCCCGCCATGCTGGGCGCGAGGGTGTCGGCGGTGATGACGGCGATCTTGCGCCGGACCGAGAAGTGTCCCTCGAGGCCGAACGTGTCGACAGCGGACCTCCAGACCGGGCCGAACTCCGCGAACGGGCTGGCAGGTTGGAGCATGCCGGCGAGGAGCCCGGGGACGGCGTCGTCGGCGAGCAGCCGACTGCCCTGGATCTCGCGACGCTGTGCCTCCACCGAGGTCAGGTGCGTGGCCAGGTAGTCGATGGCGTGGACGGCCGACATGGTGAGCTTGTCGACGCTCATGGCGGGCTCGCGGTCACCGGACGTCGTCCGCTGCAGGTCGAGCGCCGTCGGGTCTTCTCCGCCCAGCAGCATCGCGTTGTGGACCGCGAGCATCAACGCCGGTGCCAGCGCCGCGTGCAGACCGTCCTCGCCCAGGTTCTTGTACAGCGTCAGCAGTGCGTTCCGCTCGAGCAGGTACCGCTCGCGGTAGGAGCCGAACTTCTCGATGGACGCGTGGTGGCGGTGGAAGACGAGGGAGGACGGTACGTAGCGCACCCGGTGGCCCAGCAGGTTCAGACGCCAACCCAGGTCCACGTCCTCGTAGAACATGAAGAACTGCTCGTCGAACCCCCCGGCGTCGGCGAAGGCGGAGACCCGGAGCACGGCGGCGGAACCCGTGAAGAACAGGACGTCCCGGGGAGTCGACCACTCGTCGCTGTCGGGTCGGCCCGCCTCGAGCTTGTAGCCCTGACCCTGGAAGTTGACGCCCCCACCGACGTAGTCCACCTTCTCGCCTGCCCAGTCCAAGACCTTGGAGGCGACCGCCCCGACCGAGGTCTCGCTCTTCAGCACGGCCACCGCCTCGGCCAGCCAGCGGCGGTCGGGACGAGCGTCGCTGTTGATCAGCGCGACGTACTCACCCCGCGAACGCCGCACGCCGAGGTTGCAACCGCCGGCGAAACCGGTGTTCTCCTCGGAGGCGACCAGGACCACGTGCGGCGCCTGGGTCCGGATCGTCTCGGCGCTGCCGTCACCGGAGGCGTTGTCGACGACGACGATCTCCAGACGGTCCTCGGCCCAGTCCAGCTCAGCCAGACCGCGGATGCACGTGAGGGTGTCCTCGACCCCTCGGTAGTTGACGATGACGACGGAGACGACTCCGGCTTCCCGGTCACCCGGGTGGAACGTCTGGGGCACCGGCACGGTGGGGCTCTCTTCCTGGATCACTCGGTTGTCGTGGTGACGCGGGGCGTCGGGTCAGACGTGGTGAGGTTTCCCCACTGCCCGCCCAGGACGGCGACACCGCCGGACTCGTGTGGCGTGCGGTTGAGGACGTCGAAGCGGTAGCACGACCGCCGGAAGTCGAAGGTGTGCGTCGTCGTGTAGTCCACGATGGACGCGTTCAGGTCGTAGGCGCCGGCCTGGAGGGGGAGTGCGGGGACCACCAGGTCCACGGACCCCGGTCCGTCGATCCGGTCGGGGACCATGTTCCCGTCGCGACTGTGGTGAGCCCAGACGTAGAGACCCTCGATCGTCTCCATCGCCAGACCGAAGACGGGCCGTTCGATCGGCTTCGTCGTGTCGAAGTGGAGCCGGAACGTCACGGGGTCGCCGGGGTAGAACCGGGTGGTCGCGGAGCCTTCACCGTCCAACATCTCGATCTTCGTCAGCTGGCCCTCGCCACTGCCCCACCTCGAACTGCCGTCGGAGAGCTCCACCCGTTCGACGTGCCCTTCGTCGACGTAGGTGTCCACCACGTCGTTGGAGTCGCCCACCTCGACGAGCTCACCGTGCTTGAGCCAGGCCACGTTGTCGCAGAGGGATCGCATGGAGCCCATGGCGTGGCTGACGATGACCACGGTCTTGCCGGCTCGCCGGAACTCGGCGAACTTCTCCATGCACTTCTCCTGGAACATGGCGTCGCCGACAGCGAGCACCTCGTCCACCAGGAGCACGTCGGGATCGATGTTGATGGCCACGGAGAAGCCCAAGCGCACGTACATGCCCGAGGAGTAGTTCTTGACGGGCTGGTCGATGAACGTGTCGATGCCGGCGAAGTCGACGATCGTGTCGAACTTCCGGTCGATCTCGGCCTTCTTCATGCCGAGGATCGAGCCGTTGAGGTACACGTTCTCCCGCCCCGACATCTCAGGGTGGAACCCGGAACCGAGTTCGAGCAACGCGGCCATCGTGCCGTTGACCTTCACCCCGCCGGTGTCGGGCTCGAGGATCCGGGCGATGCACTTGAGCAGGGTCGACTTGCCCGACCCGTTCTCCCCGATGAGACCGAAGGTCGATCCGGTCGGGATCTCGAAGGAGACGTTGCGCAGCGCCCAGAACTCGTCGTAGGTGGCCCGCTTGCCCCGCATGAGGGCGGCCTTGAGCGACTGGTTCCGCTCCTTGTACAGGCGGAACCTCTTGGAGACGTCGTCGACGACGATCGCGGTGCTCACAGCTCCTCCGCCAGTCGTCCCTGGCGGCGCCGGAAGACGCTGTAGCCGATCATCAGGACCACGAGGGAGACGACGACCAGGTAGATGGTCGTGTTGAGGGTGGGCAGACGCCCGTCGTAGACGGTGTTGCGGAAGGCCTCACTGAACCGCTCCATGGGGTTGAGCCGGTACACCGTCGCGATCGCGGGATTCGCGTCGACGACGAGCGACACCGGGTAGACGATCGGCGTGGCGTAGAACCAGAGCTGCATGAAGATCGTCACGAAGTGCTGGGTGTCCCGGAAGTACACGTTCGCGACGGCCAGCAGGAACGCGATGCCGGTGCCGAAGGCGACGAGGAGGATCATCAAGAAGGCCGTCACGGGGACCAGCAGCAGCGGCTGACCACCGAAGAGCAGCGTCGCGACGATGAGCACGATCATCTCGATGCAGAACGTGAAGAGCCAGGAGAACGAGTTCGAGAGGACCAGGGTCTCGCGCGGGAAGTAGACCTTCTGGATGAGGTTCGCGTTCCCCACCACCGCGTTCATGCCCGACACGACGACGTTGTTGAAGAACATCCAGGGGAGCAGAGCGGCCGCCAGCCACAGGGCGAACACGTCCAGACCCGACGGGTCTCCGGCCTCGGGCCGAGCCCGCAGGACGAAGGCGAACACCACGGCGTAGGTCGCCATGACAGCCACCGGGTTGAGCAGGGACCAGGCCTGTCCCAGAACGGTCCGCTTGTACTTGCCCTTCACCTCGCGCATCGTGAGGTTGACCAACAGGTCGCGGGACGAGCGGAGATCGGTGAGCGCGCTCACCGGGCGTCAGGCGTCGTGCGGTTGTCCATCACGGGGAGCCACTGTAACTGCTCAGCCCGCCGCTCCCGGGGCGTTCGTCCCGGACGACGTGGCTGCTCCTGCCTGTCCGCAGGACGGCCGGCCACTGGGCTCCCGCCACGTCGAGCCGGGACGACACGGCAGTGGGGAGGTGGTTGCCGTAGCGCACTGTTGCTGTGACGCTACCGGTCGTGACCATCCGCAGACGCCGTTCCTGGGTCCTCTTCGGCCTGGGGGCGGCGTCGACCGTGCTCGTCCCAGGGTGCTCGTCGACCCCTGCCGAGACTCCAGGGGCGGTGTCGGCACCGGCTCGGGAGACTGCCGACCTGCCGGGGGACGACGTGCTCGCGCCGCCCCCGGAGGACCCCTCGTCCGTGGGGCTGGCTGAGACGATCGCGACACTCCCCACCGGCGTGTTGACCGGTCGTCTGGTCCTGGCGCTGACGGGCACCGCCTCGTTCGACGAGGACGTGGTCGGCACGTGCGGAGCGGATGGCGCCGGCGCCCTCGCCATGACCCTCGACGACGGATCGGCAGTGCTCCTGGCGGCCGACGAGACCGGGGCCCGGCTGACGGTCACCGCTCCCGGGGTGGTCCTGGAGAACGACGTGGTCGACGTCCGCACCCAACGAGACGGGGAGAGCATCGTGCTCGCTGCATCGCTGTTCCACGCACGCACGTCGGAGTCGACGGGCTCGCTCGACCTGGAGGCGACGTGCGGCTGAGGATGGTCGCCGTCGCGGCGACCGTGGCCGGACTCCTGTTCTCCAGCCTGGCCGTCGTCGCGGCTCCCGTGGCCCGGGCCGCACCCGCCTACGACCTCTCCACGCAGATGACGGTGGCGTCGGACTTCGCGGCGGGGCGGGGCCAGGTCGGCATCTCGGTGCTCGACCGGGAGACGGGCTTCGTCAGCGAGAACGTCTGGTCCCACACCCGTATGCGATCGGCGTCCATCGTCAAGCTCTTCGTCGCCGAGAGTCTCCTCAGCCGCGCCAGGACGGGCCAGATCGCACTGTCGGCGCAGGACCGGGCCCTGATGGACGTCATGATCCGCAGCTCCGACGACGCTGCGATGTCCAGCCTGTACAGCCGGTTCGGCGGGCAGGGCATGGTGGCCGAGGTGGCGCGCAAGTACGGCCTGTCCGAGATCGGGCCACCGCCGACCCCGAGCTACTGGGGCATGTACCAGATCACCGCGCACGACATCATGGCCTTCTACCGCGGCATGCTGGCCGGGGGACTGGTCCCGGAGGACAGGGACCACCTGGTGGGCCTGATGCGCAGCGCGACGCGCAACGGCACGGACGGCTTCGACCAGTTCTTCGGCATCCCGCAGGCCATGCCCGCCGAGAGCCGCGGCGTCAAGCAGGGCTGGATGTGCTGCCAAGAGGGCCAGCGGCGGCTGCACACGTCCGGGGTCCTCGGCGCGGACAACCGGTTCGTCGTCGTGGTCCTGTCGCAGGTGGGCTCCGGCACGTCCTACGCGACTGCCGGTCAGACCCTCACCGGAGTGGTCGAGCGGCTCTTCCCCGGAGGTCGTGTCCCCC
Source organism: Geodermatophilaceae bacterium NBWT11 (assembly GCA_014218215.1). NCBI lineage: Bacteria > Bacillati > Actinomycetota > Actinomycetes > Geodermatophilales > Geodermatophilaceae > Geodermatophilaceae bacterium NBWT11. The sequence goes on along the minus strand of CP043652.1, from coordinate 1,013,007 downwards.
CACCGGCGTCCAGCCGGAACCCGGTGGGCAGTCTGGACGAGGTCTCCGAGGTGTCCTCGGGGGTGTTCCGCCTGCGGGGGTGGGTGTTCGACCCGGACGTGCCCCAGGATCCCGTCCGGGTGGACACCTACGTCGACGGCGTGGGGGCCTCCTCCCGGTACGCCGGGGACCCGCGTCCGGACGTGGGGGCGGCGTACCCCGGGGTCGGCTCGGGACACGGTTGGTCGATCGACGTCCCCGTGGCCAGCGGTACGCACCAGGTCTGTTCCTACTGGATCAACGTGGGTGCGGGGACGGCGAACACCGTGGTCTGCGCGACGGTGACGGCAGCGATCGACCCGATCGGTCACCTCGACTCGGCCACGGTCACGGGGATGCGGACGGTGGCGGTCGCGGGCTGGACCGCCGATCCCGACCGCCCCACGACTCCGACGGAGGCGCACGTCTACGTCGCCGGGACGGGCACGGCGCTCAGCGCCGGGGGTGCGCGGGCCGACGTCGCCAGGGTCTTCCCCCGGTTGGGTGCGGGGCACGGCTTCTCGGGGACGGCTCTCAGCGGAGGTGGGGGGGCGGCGTCCGTCTGTGCCTTCGGCATCAACGTGGCCGGGAGCCGCGGTGACAACAGCGTCCTGGGCTGCGTGGCCGTGGTCCTGCCCCAGAACGTCGTCGGCAGTCTGGACACCGTGAGTGCCCGGGGTGGACGCGTCTCCGTCACGGGTTGGTCCGTCGACTCGGCAGCTGCGGCGGGGGTGACCCGGGTGGACCTGTACGCCGACGACGTGGCGGTGGGTTCGGTGCAGGCTGGTCTGGCCAGGCCGGACCTGTCGTCGCACTTCTCCGACACCGGTCAGACGCACGGCTTCGCCGCCGAGTTCGCCGTGTCTCCGGGGCTGCACACCGTCTGCGCTTACGGCATACCGATCACCGCGCAGAGCACCTACCTGCAGCTCGGGTGTCAGGCTGTGGTGGTCTGAGGTCCCTGGCGGCGGTCTGGTCGCCGACCCCGAACGAGGAGGCGACCGAGTGCGCCATGCAGTGATCATGGCCGGAGGCTCGGGCACCCGGCTCTGGCCGTTGTCCCGGGCCGCCCGCCCCAAGCAGCTCCTGGACGTCGTCGCCCAGGACGACGGCGGCGCGCACAGCCTGCTCGCCGAGGCATTCACCCGGCTGCAGGCCGTGTTGCCCACCGAGCAGATCTGGGTGTGCACCGCCGCCCGCTACGGCGACATGGTCCGGGCGGCGCTGCCCGAGCTCGGCGCGGACCGGCTGATCCTGGAGCCGGTGGCCCGGGACACCGCCAACGCGGTCGGGCTCGCTGCGGCCCTGGTCGCCGACGTCGATCCCGACGCCGAGCTGGCGGTGGTCTCCGCCGACCACGTCATCCGACCGGTCGAGCGGTTCGCCGACGCCCTCCGCACGGCCTACGACTGCCTCGCGGTCCGGCCCCGGGCGCTGGTCACGCTGGGCATCACACCGACGTCCCCGGCCACCGGCTTCGGCTACGTGCAGAAGGGTGCGTCGACCGAGGTCGCGGGTGCCGCCGAAGCCGCGTCCTTCCGGGAGAAGCCCGACCGGGAGACGGCCGAGCAGTACCTCGCGTCGGGGGAGTACGTGTGGAACTCCGGCATGTTCGTCTGGCGCGCCCAGACGGTGCTGGACGCCCTCGCCGAGCACCTGCCCGAGTCCGCCGAGGGGCTGCGGCGGATCGTGGCGTCCACCGATCGTGCGACCACGGTGGCCGAGGTCTTCCCGACCCTGCCGAAGATCAGCGTGGACTACGCGGTCCTGGAGCCGGCGGCGGCCGAGCCCGGCCGGGTGCTGGTCGTCGACCTGGACGTCGACTGGCTCGACGTCGGCTCCTGGCCGGCGTTGGCCGGCACCCTGGACACCGACGACGCCGGCAACGCGACCCGCGGTCTCGTGGTGGCCCTGGACAGCAGCGGGAACGTCGTCCTGTCCGACGACCCGGACCACCTCGTCGCCCTCGTGGGGGTCCGGGACAGCGTCGTCGTGCACACCGCGGACGTCACCATGGTCTGCCCGGTCGGGGACGCCGAACGGGTCAAGCAGCTGCTCGCCAGGGCCGAGGAGCGCTTCCCCGGTCGCTACAGCTGACGTGAACGCTCGCTAACCTGCCGGTCATGAAGAACCTCGACGTCGCAGCAGTCGTGACCGGCGGGGCCTCCGGCCTCGGGGAGGCCACCACCCGGGCCCTGACGGCCGAGGGCGTGGCCGTGACGATCCTGGACCTGCAGGAGGACCGCGGGCAGGCCCTGGCCGCGGAGCTCGGCGGGCACACCACGTTCGTCCGCACCGACGTGACCGACGAGGCGTCGGTCCAGGCTGCGATCGCCGACGCCACCGGCAAGGACCGTCCGCTGCGGATCGCGGTGAACTGCGCCGGCATCGCCTGGGCGCAGCGCACCGTCGGCCGCGACGGCACCGCGCACCCGTTGGACGTGTTCAGCAAGACCGTGATGGTCAACCTGGTCGGCACGTTCAACGTGCTCCGGCTGGCCGCGGCGGCGATGGCGACCACCGAGCCCGACGAGGACGGCGAGCGCGGCGTGATCGTCAACACCGCCTCGATCGCGGCCTACGACGGCCAGATCGGCCAGATCGCCTACGCCGCGTCCAAGGGCGGCGTCGTCGGCATGACCCTGCCGGCTGCGCGCGACCTGTCCGGCGTCGGCATCCGGGTGTGCACCATCGCCCCCGGGCTGGTGGACACCCCGATGGTCGCCGGGCTGTCGGAGGAGGCGCGGGCCAGCCTGTCCGCGGGCATACCCTTCCCCAAGCGGCTGGCCCGTCCGTCGGACTACGCCGAGCTGGCGCTGGACGTCGTGCGGCACGGCTACCTCAACGGCGAGGTCATCCGGATGGACGGCGCCCTGCGGATGGCGCCGCGCTGACCCGAGGGAGCTGACCTGACCACGACGGTCCAGACACCGCGCGAGGCGACCTGGCGGCCGGACTGGCCCCTGGACGTCCGTCGGGCGCTGTCCCCGCACCGGCGCGGTCACGGCGACCCCACGCTGCAGTACACGGCCGACGGGGCCGCCTGGCGGACGACGTCGACCCCGGTGGGACCGGCCACCGTGCGCATCACGGTGCACGCCGGTCTGGTCAGCGCCCAGGCGTGGGGCCCGGGTGCGGAGTGGGCGGTCGACGTCGTCCCCCGCTGGCTGGGGGCCGACGACCGGCCCGAGGGGTTCGCCGCTCACCTGCACCCGCTGGTCGACCGGTTGCACCGGAGCTCACCGTGGCTCCGGATCGGCAGCACGGGGCGGGTCTGGGACGCGTTGCTGCCCGGGGTGCTGGAGCAGAAGGTCACCGGCATCGAGGCGCACCGCACCTGGAAGCAGCTCCTGCAGCTCGCGGGGGAGCCGGCCCCCGGGCCGGCCCCGGCGGGGATGCGGGTCGTGCCCCCGGCCGAGCGGGTGCGGGCGGTCACCGACTGGGAGTGGCACCGCTGCGGTCTGGACGGCGCCCGGCGTCGTGCCCTCCTCGCGGTGGCGGGCGTCGCGTCCCGGTTGGAGTGCGACGACCACACCGACTGCGAGGACCTGCGGCGCCGGCTGCGGTCGGTCCCCGGCATCGGCGTGTGGACGGCGGCCGAGGTGGCCCAGCGGGCCATCGGCTGCCCCGACCAGGTCAGCACCGGCGACTACCACCTGAAGAACCTGGTGGGGTGGTCGCTGGCGGGCCGGAAGACCGACGACGCCGGCATGCTCGAGCTGCTGGAGCCCTGGCGGGGCCATCGCCAGCGGGTCGTGAGGCTGCTCGGGATCGGCGGGACGATGCCCCCCAAGCGCGGCCCGCGGATGGCCCCGACGGACTACCGGCGGTTCTGAGCGCGCAGTTCCTCGTAGCGCGCGGTGCACTGCTCCATCGTGGGCAGCAGACCCTGCTCGCGGGCCTCGGCCAACGTGGGTGCGGCGGTGTCCTTGGCCGACAGCTCGAACTCGACGTCGGTGGGCCAGGGCAGGGCCAGGTCGGGGTCCATGGGGTTGATGCCGAACTCCCGGCCGGGGGAGTAGCCGCTGGAGACCAGGTAGGTCACCGAGGTGTTGTCCGCCAGCGACACGAACGCGTGCCCCAGGCCCTCGGAGAGGTAGACGGCCTTCGGGTTCTCGCTGTCGAGCTCGACGGCGTCCACGGTGCCGAAGGTGGGGGAGTCCACCCGGATGTCCACGATGACGTCGAGGATCTTCCCGCTGGGGCAGTAGACGTACTTCGCCTGACCGGGCGGGACCAGCGCGAAGTGCACGCCGCGCAGGACGCCACGGGCGGACACGGAGTGGTTGGCCTGGGCGAGGGTCAGCCCGAAACCGGTGGCCTCGGCGAGCACGTCGGCTCGGTACCACTCGGTGAACCGACCCCGGCTGTCGCCGTGCGGGGTCAGGTCCAGCACGTAGCTGTCGGGGACGTCGAGCTCACGGATCTGCACGGCGTGACGGTAGCCGCAGAGCTCGCGGGGATCGGCGCTGGCGGCCCGGTGGGCGAGTGCTCCCGGTGGGCGTGGGACCCGAGTGACAGGCGGTGCTCCTCCGATCGTCGGGGGCGTCGGAGCACCCGGTCGCGACCATCCGGACTGATAGGTTCCACACAGACGCAGGTCACCCACCGATCACGCTGAGTAGTGCAGCGTCCGAGACGGGAGCCCCCGGGATGACGATCGCCGACATCGACACCGATGACGTGAGAACGACGAACTCGCCCACAGTGGGGGAGCGCGAGGTAGACGAGACGGTCCTCGAGACCGTCGGGCCCCTCGAGGGACGGAGTGCTGACGCCTCGGTCCCCGACCTCATCTCACGCGTCCGGCCCGAGCGGGTCGCGAAGACCCTCCGTTGCCTGGACACGACCCGCGGTCGGGGCCTGGAGGTCGGGCCGCTGTACGCGCCCATGGTGACGAAGGACGAAGCCGATGTCTGGTACGTGGACATCGACACGACGGAGTCGCTGCGTCAGCACTACTCCGGTCACCCCGGGGTGCCGGTCGAGGACATCGTGCAGGTCGACATGCCGCTGACCCAGGACGGACGGGTCCGTTCGATCACGGAAGCGGCGGAGGGGGTCGGCCCGTTCGACTGGGCGGTCGCCTCGCACGTCGTCGAGCACGTGCCCGACCTGGTCGGGTGGTTGGCCGACCTGGCTGGCTCGCTCGTCGACGACGGGCTCCTCGCGCTCGCGGTCCCGGACCGGCGGTACTGCTTCGACGCTCGACGCCCGCGGACGACGGTCGGCCAGATGCTCGCCGCCCACGAGGACGGGGACACCCGGCCCTCGGTGCGCGCGGTGTACGACCACCATGCCGAGGCCGTGGTCATCACCCCCGGGGATGCCTGGCGCGGCGTGGACCCGGGCCCAGCGGGCCGGATCCACGATCTGGCCTACGTGCAGGAGCAACTGGCCGCACACGCCGGCACGAGCGACTACATCGACTGCCACGTCTGGCTCTTCACCCCCACGGAGCTGGTGGACCAGTTGTCGGTGTTGGCGTCTCTGGGACTGCTCGACTTCGTCGTCGAAGACGTGCTCCCCACCGCCGTGGACGACCTCGAGTACTACGTCACCCTGCGCCGGCTGCCGCGGACGTTGTCGGACGTCGACCGGTCCCGCAGGTTGGCAGAGGGCTTCACGGCGCCGGAGGAGCAGCGACTCCCCGAACCAGTGGTCGAGGACGAGCCCGTCGTGCCGGAGGTCCCGGAGGGTGCGGCGCTGCAGGTCGTCACCGACAAGGAGATGCGGCTCATCCGCGTCAAGCGACGGGCCCTGGGGCCCGTGCGACGACTCGCGGGGCGCCTCGCCCGCTGACCGCGGGTCCTCGTCCCCGGCCGGGCGGGCTGCGCGGTCCCGGCCGGTTCAGTCCGGCAGCGACCCCAGCCGCACCCGACCCACCAGCGACGACCCGCCGGGCGTCCCCACCGGCTCCCAGCGAGTGGCCCACCCCTCGGCGTGCAGCTGCACCAGGGCCGCCCCGACCAGCGCGCCCAGGTTGACCGCCGTCGTGGTGGACACCGCGTCGGTCAGGTGCACGTCGACGACGCCGTCGTCCGCACCGCCGTAGGAGAAGACCACGGGGAACTCGGGCAGCGCTGCCGTGGCGACCCGGAACGCCGCTGCGACGGCCTCGACCCCGCCCGGGCGGGGGGCCGGGTCCGCGACCGGGCGGCGGGCGCCGACCAGGTCCCGGGTGCCGTACGCGAAGAGGTCGCCGGGCCCGAGGCGGACGAGCGGCCGGGTGCCGACGTCCTCCGGCGGTGCGGCGAAGGGCACCCCGCGGACCACCGCCACCGGCACGCCGGCGAGCTTGCCCTTGACCAGGTCGGCGGCACCGGCGAGCTCGTCGACGAGGGCCACCTGGGTGGTCTCCAGCCGGTTGCCGTGTGCGTCGACGTCCCCCCGGTGGTCCAGGAGGGCCGGGATGCCGGCCGACCCGACGGCCACGTCGGTCAGGCCCTCGCGCCAGGTGCGGCCGAAGGTGTCGCTGACGACGACGGCCACGGTGACGCCCAGCAGGTCGTGGAGCGAGGAGCGCAGTGACCGGGCCGAGGCGTCGGCGTCGCGGGGGAGCAGGACGAGCCGGCCGGCGGCCACGTTGGAGGCGTCGATGCCGGCTGCGGCGACCACCCAGCCCTGTCGGGTCTCCACGATCTTCAGCGGGCCGCGGCGGGCCACCACCCGCACGGTCTCGTCGTCGATCGCACGCTGCCGCGCGACCTCACGGTCCTCGTCGGCACCGATGTGCACCAGGGCGCCCTCGGTCTTCGAGACGACCTTCGAGGTGACCACGACGACGTCCCCGTCGGCCAGCCACGGCGCCGCGGCGGCGATCGCACCGGCGAGGTCGTCCCCCGGGGAGAACTCGGGCAGCCCGGCGACCGGCAGGACCCGCAGCCCGACCGGCTCAGACACCCGCGGCGTCCAGCGCGGCCCGGGCTATCGCCTGCGTCGCGTCGGGATCGGTCATCAGCAACGGCACGGCGCGGACGTCGACCCCGGGCACGTCGGAGCTGTCGCTCTCGTGCACCAGCCACGCGTCGAGCAGCCCGCCGTCCGAGCGTGCCCCGTAGTGCCGGCCCACGCCCTCGGCGCTCACCTCGATGCCCAGGGCGGGCAGGCACCGGTCGGCCATCCCGCGGACGACCGAGCCGCCCACGATCGGGGACAGCCCGACGACCCGCCCGGGGGTGGCGAGCAGGGCCTCCCGCATCCCCGGCACCCCGAGGACCGTGCCGACCGACACGACGGGGTTCGAGGGCGCCAGGAGCACCGCGTCGGCGGTGGCGAACGCCTCGACCACGCCGGGTGCCGGCCGGGCGTCCTCGACACCGACCTGGACGAAGGCCGTGGGGTCCAGGGACGCCCGGTGCTTGATCCACCACTCCTGGAAGTGGATCGCCTGCTGCCGGCCGGTCTCCGGGTCGGCCACCACGACGTGCGTCTCCACCCGTTCGTCGCTCATCGGCAGCAGGGTGACCCCGGGCCGCCAGCGCTCGGCCAGTGCGGTGGTCACCTGGGAGAGCGGGTAGCCCGCATCGAGCATCCGGGTGCGGATCAGATGGGTCGCCAGGTCCCGGTCGCCCAGGCCGAACCAGGTCGGTTCGGCGCCGTACGCGGCCAGCTCGTCCTTGACGGTCCAGGTCTCACCACGCCGTCCCCAGCCGCGCTCGGGGTCGATGCCGTCACCCAGCGTGTACATCACGGTGTCCAGGTCCGGGCAGATCCGCAGCCCGTGCAGGGTGACGTCGTCCCCGGTGTTCACCACGGCCGTGATCGTGGCCCCTGGGGCTGCTGTGACGAGCCCGGCCAGGAAGCGGGCACCGCCGACTCCGCCGGCGACGACCACGATCTCCATGCACACCATGGTGCCCGATGGCAAGTCCCGTTCGGGACGGCGGGAGTCCCTCGGATTGATCTGCATGAAACGAGGGGGGTCCGTGGGCAGATGTCGTGCATCGGCGCGGCGTGTCGGGGGGTTCTGTGACCCTGTCGAGACCCGCCGTGACAGCTGTGACTCGTGGTACTCGGTGTTACACCTGGCCGACTTGACCCGAGCACAACGACACGCGTGTAATTCCCCGGGTGTCACCAGGTGCACGACCCCCGGGAACAGCCCGGAGGTCACGCACCGTGACGAAGGCGAGAGGGGACGCATCGTCATGGCAGAGGTGTCGTGGTTGAGCGATTACAAGCAGCAGGCTCCGGCGGGCAACTCCGCCTACGGGCCGAGTGTCTCGGCGCTGGGGGGCGCCGACTGGAACGCCGGTCTCGAGGACGACAAGAGCTGGCAGGAGCGCGCCCTGTGCGCCGAGACCGACCCGGAGGCCTTCTTTCCGGAGAAGGGCGGCTCCACCCGGGAGGCCAAGAAGATCTGCACCGGGTGCGAGGTCAAGATGGAGTGCCTGGAGTACGCGCTGGGCAAGGACGAGCGCTTCGGGATCTGGGGCGGGCTGTCCGAGCGTGAGCGTCGTCGGCTGCGTCGTCGCGCCGTCTGATCGAGGACCTGCCCTCCCCCCGCCCGAGCTCTGCTCGGGCCGGGAGCCCGGGGGCGGGCCGTTCCACCCGGTCCTGTGATCGACTGGGTCGATGACGACCCGGGTCACCGCCGGCCGTGCCGGCCTGGTGCGTGAGATCCGCGCCACCGCACCGCTCACGGTCCGAGGACCCGTCACCGCTCGTGGTCCGTGGCTGACCACCGCCGCCCAGGCGTCGTCGGCCCGTCTGCACGGCGTCCTCGTCGAGTCCCACCAGCAGGGCCGTCCCCGCGGGGCGGCCCTGCTGTCGTCCCGGCGGCGCGGGCCCGTCACGACCGTCCGCCTGCTCGGGGACGGCGACCTGCCCGACCCGGCGGGGGCGCCGCCCCGCCGGCTCCCGGTCGTCGACCACGGAGCCGCCGAGGAGCTGGTCGACGGGGTCGTCGGGCTGCTCGAGTCGCTGCCGGGCCGGTGGTCCCTGCGGCTGACCGGCCTGCCGCTCGGCGACCCGGCGCTGTCCGCCCTGGCCCGCCGGCTCGGCACCGGCGCCCACTTCCGGACCGAGCGCGCCCGCACGCTGGTGGACCGGCTGGACGACCTGGGCGCCGTGCACCGCTCCCAGGACCCGGTCGACCTCGAGCGGTGGCTCCCGGCGTTCCTGGACCGGCGTCCACCGGGGGCGGGGCTCGGGCCGGTCCGTGCCGCGGCGCGGGTGCACGCGGGACTGGGCGGTCTGGAACACGCCGTCGTCGTCCGTGGCGGCCGCGTCGTGGCCGGGCTGCTCACCCTGGTCGGTGACGGACCACGTCGCCCCTGGTGGGGGTGGACCGAGACCGGAGGGCTGGACAGCGGCCCCGGCCAGCCGTCGGTGTCGTTGACCGCGGCGTCCTGGTCGGTCAGCCGGGGACGCGGACGAGGTTGACGTCGGTGTCGGTCCGGGTCCCGGTGGTGGCTCCGCCGAGGCCCAGCTCGCCGGTCGCCCGTGCCTCCTCGCCGCGAGCCTCGCCCGCGGGTCCGCCGGTGACCGTGACGGCGTAGGTGCGGCCCGTGTACGCCGGCGGTGAGCCGTTCGGGCGGGTGTACGTGGGGAAGTCCCCGGTCAGCTCGAAGTCCCCGCCGGCCACGTCGACCCGCAGGGTCGGGGTGCCCAGGTCCGCGTACTCGGTCGGTCCGGGCGTGCACCCGGCCGCAGCCGGGTCGGCCGGGGCCGTCGCCGAGAGGCAGTTCCAGGTGGGCAGCTCGAGGTGGGCGACACCCGACCGGCCGTCGGTGCTCAGGGCCAGGCCCGGTCGGGTCACGGTGGAACCCACCGCGCGCGGCTCCAGGACGATGCCCTCGAAGACCAGGTCGGCCTCCAGTCCGTCGCGGCCGGGGGACACCACGACGCCGGCCAGGTCCCCGGCCGCGGCGGCGGTGAACGGGGCCGGGGCCGAGGTCGGGGTCGACGGGGCCGTCGTCGTGGGCGTGTCGGTGGGGCTCGCCGAGCCGTCCCGGTCGACCCGCCCGGCGCCGTCCCCACCCCGCGGGGTCTCGTCCCGGGTGAGCGCGGCGGCGACGGCGGCCCCGACCACCACGACCAGGAGTGCCGCTGTCGCACCCACGGCGATGCGGCGCACGGTCGTCCGGTGGGCCTCGTCAGCAGCCGCCGGCACGGCCTGCGAGGGACGGTGGTCCGAGGCCGGGGCCGAGGTCGTCGCCGGGGCGGGGGTCGTCGCCGGGGCGACGGCCTCCCCGGGTCCGTCGGTCGGTCCGACGGCGTCGGTCGTGCCCGGTGGGGCCTCGAAGAACGCCTGCAGGTCGTCGACCTCCCGCACCGGCGCGGCCGACGCGGCCGGCGGGCTGGTCGGTGCGGTGACCGCCGGCGCGGGCTCCGCGGCCGGTCCACGTCCCGCCCAGGCAGCAGCGCCGCCGCCGAGGAGGAGGGCCGCTGCCAGGGCGGCGAGCACCCAGGCGCCGGCAGCCGGGGACGCGGTGAAGGCGCCGGCCACGGCCAGCACGGCGAGGACCGCCCCGCCCACGACGAGCCCGGTCCACCGCCCCCGGTGCCCGGTCGCGCCCGTTCCCTCGTCGACCCGGTCCACGGCAGGCAGCATGACACGGCCCGCCGGGCGGCCCGGGGGTCAACCGGTGGGGTCGATCTCCTCCGGGTCGCGGCCCAGCAGGACGGCCACCTGGTCGACCACGACGTCCCGCACGAGGTCGGCCAGGTCGTCCCGGTCGTGGGCCCGGATCTCCAGGGGGCGCCGGTAGACGATGATCCGCGGGGGGTGCTCGGTGCCGCCCTCGCGGTGGCCGGGCAGGACCCGGGCCAGCGGCACGCTGCCGTCGTCGAGCACGTCGGCGTCCAGCACCACCTCGTCGGGGCTGCTGTGGTCGACCCACGGCACGTCCTCGACGGCGAACTCGACCCCGGCGAGCTCCTTCTCCCAGCGTCGCTCCAGGGCCTCGACGGCGTCGAGGACCAGGTCGTCGAACTGCTCGGCGCGGCTGCGGGACAGCGGCACACCGGGCGGGACGAGGCGACCGCGCAGGCCACGGCCGTGCCGGTCGCGGCGGGCGCGTGCGGGGGGACGGTCCATGGCGCGGCGAGCCTACGACGGACACGGCCGCCCGTGCCCACCGCTGGGAGGACGGCACGGTGTGCCTCGTGACGGATGTCGGTGGGCGCGGTTAGTGTGCGAGACGTGAGGAACCGGTGGTGAGGCAGTCGCGACGCTGCTCGCGCAGCGGGTGCGCCCAGCCGGCGGCATCCACCCTGACCTACGTCTACGCGGAGTCCACGGCCGTCGTCGGCCCGTTGGCGACCTACTCCGAGCCGCACAGCTACGACCTGTGCGAGTTCCACGCCGAGCGCCTGACGGTGCCCCGCGGCTGGGAGGTGGTCCGGCACGAGGTCGACACCGACGACGCCGGCCCGACCGGGGACGACCTGTTGGCCCTCGCCGACGCCGTCCGCGAGGCGGCCCGGCCGGAGCCGGAGTTCGAGCAGGTGGACGCTCCCGAGGGCGAGTCCACCCCGCGTCGGCGTGGTCACCTGCGGGTGCTGCCCAACCTCCCCTGACGCGTGGCCGCGACACCGTCGGAGCCCGTCGTTAGGGTCTGAGCGCCACCCCCGTCGGAGTGGTGAGGACCGAACCTAGGTGGACCGCGTGCCCGACCTGTCGTCGTTGATCAAGGCCTACGACGTGCGTGGGGTCGTCCCCGACCAGTGGGACGAGGGCGTGGCCCGGGCGATCGGTGCCGCGTTCGCCGAGTTCGTGCACCACGAGACCGGCGCCGGTGCCGTCGTCACCGCGCACGACATGCGCGAGACCTCGATCCCGCTGTCCCGGGCGTTCGCCGAGGGCGTGCTCAGCCGGGGCGTCGACGTGATCGAGGCCGGGCTGGGGTCCACCGACATGCTGTACTTCGCGGCCGGCAGCCTGGACGTGCCCGGTGCGATGTTCACCGCCAGCCACAACCCGGCGCAGTACAACGGCATCAAGATGTGCCGGGCGGGTGCCGCCCCCATCGGGCAGGACTCCGGACTCGCCGAGATCCGTTCCTGGTCCGAGGCCCTGCTCGCGGGCGGGGACCCCTTCGACCGTGAGCCGACGGGTGTCGGGTCGGTGACCTCGCGCGACGTGCTCGCCGAGTACTCCGCCTACCTCAACGGCCTGGTCGACCTGTCCGGGATCCGTCCGCTGAAGGTCGTCGTGGACGCCGGCAACGGCATGGGCGGGCACACCGTCCCGGTGGTGCTGTCCGGGCTCCCGCTCGAGATCGTGCCGATGTACTTCGAGCTGGACGGCTCCTTCCCCAACCACGAGGCCAACCCGCTCGACCCGGCCAACCTCGTCGACCTGCAGGCCGCCGTGGTCGAGCACGGGGGCGACATCGGGCTGGCCTTCGACGGTGACGCCGACCGGGTGTTCGTGGTCGACGAGCGCGGCGAGCCGGTCAGCCCGTCCGCGGTGACGGCACTGGTCGCGGTCCGGGAACTCGCGCGCGGCGTGGGGACGACGATCATCCACAACCTGATCACCTCGGCCGCGGTGCCCGAGATCGTCCGGGAGCACGGTGGGGAGCCGGTGCGCACCCGGGTCGGCCACAGCTTCATCAAGGCCGAGATGGCCCGCACCGACGCCGTCTTCGGCGGCGAGCACTCCGCCCACTACTACTTCCGCGACTTCTGGCGGGCCGACACCGGCATGCTGGCCGCCCTGCACGTGCTGGCCGCGCTGGGCGAGCAGACCCGCACGTTGTCCGAGCTCACCGCCGAGTACAGCCGCTACGCGGCATCGGGTGAGATCAACTCCACCGTCGCCGACGCGGCCGGGCGGGTGGCGGCGGTGCGGGAGGCCTACGGTGCCGACGAGGACGTCCGGTTCGACGAGCTCGACGGCCTCACCGTGCAGCTGCCCGACGGCGCGTGGTTCAACCTGCGCGCCAGCAACACCGAACCCCTGCTCCGACTCAACGTCGAGGCCCCCGACCAGGCGCGGATGACCCAGGTCCGCGACCACGTCCTGGAGATGGTGCGCGCATGACCGGTACCGCAGACACCCTCGGCATCGACCCCGCGCTGCTGGCGATCCTGGCCTGCCCGGACACTCACCACAGCCCCCTGACGCTCGACGTCGGGGCGGCCGAGCTGTTGTGCACGACCTGCGACCGCGCCTTCCCCGTCCGCGACGGCATCCCGGTGCTGCTGCTCGACGAGGCACGGCACCGCACGTCGTGACGGCATGACCGCTCCCGAGCTGGCCGAGGAGCTCTTCGACGCCCCCGACCTGCTGCGGGCCCGTGACCCGCAGGGCCTGCTCCCCGCCGTCGCCGGCGCCGGCGCCCAGGTCCGCGAGACCGCCCGGCTGACCGAGGAGGCCGGGCTGGCCCGCGTCACCGACGCCGGCCGCCCCCGGGGACTGGTGGTCGTCGCCCGCCGCGAGGGAGCCGTCGCCGCCGCGGTGCTGCGGGCCCTGCTCGGTGCCTCGAGCCCGGTGACCGTGGACGTCGTCCCGGGGCCCGACCTCCCCGTCTGGCTCGGCCCCTCCGACATCGCGGTGGTGGCCACCCGGACCGGCGCGGGCCGGTACGCCGTCCTCCCCGCCTACGAGGCGACCCGCCGGGGCGTGGCACTGGTCGGCATCGGCGCCGAGGGTGCCCCGCTGCACGCCGCGTGCGCCGCCGGCCGGGCGCCGCACGTCGCGCTGCCGGCCTCCCGGGTCCGTCAGGCCACGCTGTGGTCGTTGCTCACCCCGATGCTCCAGCTGGTCACCGACCTCGGCCTGCTCCCCGCGGGGGCCGCCGACCCCGATGCCGTCGCCCTCGCCCTGGACGAGGTGGCCGGCGACTGCGGACCTGCGCGGGAGACCTTCCTCAACCCGGCCAAGACCCTGGCGCTCGAGCTGCTCGACGCGCTCCCGGTGATCGCTGCGGAGGGCCCGCTCGCCGGTGCCGCCGCCGTCCGGGTCGCCGACCAGCTGGCCACCCTGACCGGACTCCCGGCCCCGGCGTTCCGGCTGCCCGACCAGCGGGTGGCTGCCTGCGCGGTGCTCGGCGGGCCGCTCGCCCCCACCGGGGGCGACGACTTCTTCCGCGACCGCACCGACGACGAGGGACGCCGCCTGCGGCTGCTGACCGTCCGGGACGCCGCGGGCGGTGACCGTGACGGCCGCAGCGCCGGCGAGGACCACTCCGCCGAGGAGGCCATGGCGCAGGTGTTGCGCACCGCTGCCGACCGCAACGTGCCCGTCAGCGCGCTGGCCGCCGCCGGTGACGGCCCTGAGGAGTCGCGCCTGGCCCGGGTGGCCCGGCAGATCGCCCTCGCCGACTTCAGCGCCGTCTACCTCGCGCTGGCCCTGGACGCCGAACGGAGCGCACGCCCGTGAGCGAGACCCCCACGACCGCCCCGGCCCCCGCAGACGGCGGTGAGGCGCACGGTGGTGGGACGACGGCGATCCTCGCGGCGTTGGCAGCCAACATCGGCATCGCGATCGCGAAGTTCGTCGCCTTCCTGGTCACCGGGGCCTCCTCGATGCTGGCCGAGGCGATCCACTCCGTCGCCGACTCCGGCAACCAGGTGCTGCTGCTCATCGGCGGCCGCACCTCGAAGCGGCAGGCCACGCCCCAGCACCCGTTCGGCTTCGGCCGGGACCGCTACGTCTACGGCTTCCTGGTCGCCGTCGTGCTCTTCAGCGTCGGCGGGGTCTTCGCCGTCTACGAGGGCGTGCACAAGCTGCTCGAGCCCGAGGAGCTGACGAGCCCGGTCTGGGCCTTCGGCGTCCTGGGCGTGGCGATCGTGCTGGAGTCGTTCTCCCTGCGCACGGCGGTGCGCGAGAGCAACGCGGTGCGCAAGCCGGGGGAGAGCTGGTGGGGGTTCATCCGGCACGCCCGGGCCCCCGAGCTGCCGGTGGTCCTGCTCGAGGACTCCGCCGCCCTGACCGGCCTCGTCTTCGCCCTGCTGGGGGTCGGGCTGACGGTGGCGACCGGCAACGGGCTCTACGACGGGCTGGGGACCGTCGCCATCGGCCTGCTGCTGATCGCGGTGGCCGCGATCCTGGCGGTCGAGACGAAGAGCCTGCTCGTCGGTGAGGCCGCGACCCCGGAGATGGAGCGGCTGATCCGGGACGCGCTCGAGGGCGGGGAGCGGGTGCTCTCGGTCATCCACATGAAGACCCAGCACCTGGGCCCCGAGGAGCTGCTCGTGGGCGCGAAGATCGCCGTCGAGCACGACGACACGGCCGCCGCGGTGGCCCGGGCCATCGACGAGGCCGAGGCGCGCATCCGGGCCGCGGTGCCGATCGCCCGCGTCATCTACCTGGAACCCGACATCCGGCGCTCCGGCGTCTGACCCGTCCGGGTGGGGCGGCTCCCGTGCGGGTGGAGTCCGGGGTCACCACCGCCGAGGACCCCTGGGTGACCTCTGCACCAGTAGCCTCGCGGACGATGTGGCAGCTGACGAACACCATCCGGCACTACCCGTGGGGCAGTCGCACCGTGATCCCCGAGCTGCTGGGGGACGCCTCTCCGGCAGACCAGCCCTACGCCGAGCTGTGGATGGGCGCTCACCCGGACGCCCCCAGCGTGCTCGCCGACGGCCGGACCCTCGACGCGGCGATCGCCGCGGAGCCCGACCGGTTGCTGAGCACGGCGGTGCGGCACCGGTTCGGTGACCGGCTGCCCTTCCTGATGAAGGTGCTCGCCGCGGACTCGGCGCTCTCGCTGCAGGCCCACCCGACCACCGCGCAGGCCGAGGTCGGCTTCGCCGCCGAGGAGGCCGCCGGCGTCGCCCAGGACGACCCCACGCGGACGTTCAAGGACCCGTTCCACAAGCCGGAGATCCTCCTCGCCATCACCCCGGTCGAGGCGCTGTGCGGGTTCCGGCCGGTCGAGGAGTCCCTGCACTGCCTGGCCAAGCTGCAGCTCCCCGAGCTCAAGCCGACGATCGCGGCGCTGGCCCGCGGCGGCCTGCAGGTCGCGATCCCGCAGCTGCTGGCCCTCTCGGTCAAGCGCCGGCAGTCCCTGGTCACCGCCGTGGCGGAGCGGGCCGAGCGGTTCGTCGCCGCCCACGACCCCGAGTTCATCAACACCTACCGCTGGGCTGCCGACCTGGCGAAGACCTACCCCGGCGACCCCGGCGTCGTGATCTCGCTGCTGTGCAACCACCTGACCCTGGCTCCCGGCGAGGCCGTCTTCCTGCCCGCCGGCAACCTGCACGCCTACCTCTCCGGGGCCGGCGTCGAGGTCATGGCGAGCTCGGACAACGTCCTGCGCGGTGGCCTGACCGGCAAGCACGTGGACCTGGCAGCGCTCATCGAGGTGCTGGACTTCACCGACGGCCGGGTGCCGGTCATCCGCCCGGTCCTCGGCCCCGGTGGGCTGCGCTACCCGGTGCCGGTCGAGGACTTCGACCTCACCCGCGCCGAGCTCGGTGTCGACGCGGGCAGCCTGCGGACCCCGGGCCCCCAGGTGCTGCTGTGCACCGAGGGGACCGCGGTGCTCGGCACCGACGACGGGGAGCTCGTGCTGCAGAAGGGCCAGTCGGCCTTCCTCCCCGCCGGGATCCCGGTCAGCGCCCAGGGGCCCGCCGTGCTCTACCGGGCCACCACGGGACTGCGCGCGGTCTGACGGCAGCGCCGCACAACCGGTAGCCTGGGCGACGGCACGAGCCCCGCCGAAGCCTCGGCATGCTCGCTCACGAACAGGACCGACGCAGCCGCAGCCCCTCTGGCGCGGCCGGGACACTCTGGAGCGACATGACCGCCTCTACTGGCGCACGCGTACTGACCACCGACGACTTCAAGGTCGCCGACCTCTCCCTCGCCGGCTTCGGCCGCAAGGAGATCTCCCTCGCCGAGCACGAGATGCCGGGCCTCATGGCCCTGCGCGAGGAGTTCGGCGAGGAGAAGCCCCTCGCCGGCGCCCGCATCGCCGGCTCGCTGCACATGACCGTGCAGACCGCCGTCCTCATCGAGACCCTGACCGCGCTGGGCGCCGACGTCCGCTGGGTCTCCTGCAACATCTTCTCCACCCAGGACCACGCCGCCGCGGCCATCGCCGTGGGCCCCGAGGGCACCGCCGACGCGCCGTCGGGCACCCCCGTCTTCGCCTGGAAGGGCGAGTCGCTGGAGGAGTACTGGTGGTGCACCCAGCGCCTGTTCGAGTTCCGTGACGAGTCCGGCACCGTCATCGGCCCGAACATGATCCTCGACGACGGCGGCGACGCCACGATGCTCGTCCACCTCGGCACCCGGTTCGCCGCGGACGGCGCCGTGCCCGACACCACCGAGTCCGACAGCGACGAGTTCTCCGTCGTCCTGCAGGTCCTGCGCGACACGCTCGCCCAGGACCAGCAGTACTGGACCCGCATCGGCGAGGCCGTCAAGGGCGTCACCGAGGAGACCACCACCGGCGTCCTGCGGCTCTACGAGCTCGCCCGCGACGGCCGCCTGCTCTTCCCGGCGATCAACGTCAACGACTCGGTCACCAAGAGCAAGTTCGACAACCTCTACGGCTGCCGGCACTCCCTCATCGACGGCATCAACCGCGCCACCGACGTGATGATCGGCGGCAAGGTCGCCGTCGTCTGCGGCTTCGGCGACGTCGGCAAGGGCAGCGCCGAGGCCCTCCGCGGCCAGGGCGCCCGGGTCATCGTCACCGAGATCGACCCCATCTGTGCCCTGCAGGCCGCCATGGAGGGCTACCAGGTCACCACGCTGGACGACGTGATCGGCACCGCCGACATCATCATCACGACGACCGGCAACAAGGACATCATCTCCGCCGAGCAGCTGGCCGCCACCAAGCACCAGGCGATCATCGGCAACATCGGGCACTTCGACAACGAGATCGACATGGCCGGTCTGTCCAAGACCCCCGGCGTGGTGAAGACGAACATCAAGCCGCAGGTCGACGAGTGGAAGTTCGAGGACGGCCACACGATCATCGTGCTGTCCGAGGGTCGGCTGCTGAACCTGGGCAACGCCACCGGGCACCCCAGCTTCGTGATGAGCAACTCCTTCACCAACCAGGTGCTCGCCCAGATCGAGCTGTGGGGCAACCGCGCGGCCTACGAGGGCAAGACCCCCGGCGTCACCGTGCTCCCCAAGCACCTCGACGAGAAGGTCGCCCGCCTCCACCTCGACGCCCTCGGCGTGAAGCTCACCGAGCTGTCCAAGGTGCAGGCTGACTACCTCGGCGTCCCGGTCGAGGGCCCGTACAAGAGCGACCACTACCGCTACTAGAAGGACCTGCCTTCCCCCCACGACGCGCTTCGCACGCCGCGGGGCCCTGAAGGCAGGCCGAGGCGGGGCACGCTGACCGCTTCGGCTCCTGTTCGGACCGCACCCTCCCGGATCTCATCCGGGAGGGTGCGGTGCGTCCGGGGGTGCTCACGCACAATGGGGGGCGTGTCACCCGCTGCGTCACCCCCCGGTCCCTCCCGTGGGCGAGTGCTGGTCGTCGACGACGACGCCGCGCTGGCCGAGATGCTCGGCATCGTGCTGCGCCGGGAGGGCTACGAACCGGCGTTCGTCGCCGACGGCGCGCGGGCGGTCGCCACGTTCCAGCAGGTCCGGCCCGACCTGGTGCTGCTGGACCTCATGCTCCCCGGGCGCAACGGGCTGCAGATCTGCGCCGACATCCGCACCCAGTCCAGCGTCCCGATCATCATGCTGACCGCCAAGGGCGACACCATCGACGTCGTCCAGGGCCTCGAGGCCGGTGCCGACGACTACGTCACCAAGCCGTTCAAGCCCGTCGAGCTCGTCGCCCGGGTGCGCTCCCAGCTGCGCCGCGGGGAGACCGGGCAGGCCGAGAACCTGGTCATCGGCGACGTCGCGATCGACGTCCCGGCCCACCAGGTCACCCGCGGTGGGGAGGCCATCGCACTCACCCCGCTGGAGTTCGACCTGCTCGTGGCGCTGGCCCGCAAGCCCCGCCAGGTCTTCACCCGTGAGCTGCTGCTCGAGCAGGTGTGGGGCTACCGGCACGCCGCCGACACCCGCCTGGTGAACGTGCACGTCCAGCGGTTGCGCGCCAAGGTCGAGCGCGACCCCGAGCGGCCCGAGGTGGTGCTCACCGTGCGCGGCGTCGGCTACAAGGCCGGTCCGCCGTGACCTGCCGGTGAACCCGAGGGCCACGGCCCAGCGGTGGGCCCGGGCCCTGTGGCGCGCCTGGCGGTCGCAGCTGCAGTTCCGGATCGGGGCGATCACCATGCTGGTCGCCGGCATCGTCGTCGTCATCGTGAGCTTCGTGCTGTTCCGGCAGATCAGCGACCAGCTGCTGCAGGTCAAGCGGAACGCCGCCATCGACCAGATGCAGGCCGGGGTGTCCTACGCCCAGTCGCAGGTCTCCGGGATCGTCACCGGCGACGGTGCGAGTGTCCGGTCCACCCTGGACCGCACCGTGCGGGAGCTGCAGAGCCGCAACGGCGAGGCCGGCAACTTCGACGTCGTCATGGTCTACCGGACCGGCGACACCGCCCGCCCCGCGGCCAGCCGGCAGTTCCTCTACCCCGCGCTGCCCCCGGCCCTGGTCAGCGCCGTGGACGCCGGGTCGCAGAACTACCAGTACGCCGAGATGCCCGACGCCGGTCAGCAACCGGCACCGACGCTGCTGGTCGGCGCCCCGGTGCCCATCGACGGCCAGGGCGGGGAGCAGGTCGACCTCTACTACGCCTTCCCGCTGGACCAGGAGCAGGAGTCCCTGTCCCTCATCCGCAGCACGGTGGTGATCAGCGGGATCGCGCTGACCCTCTTCGTCGTCGGCATCGGGGTGCTGGTCACCCGCCTGGTGGTCGACCCGGTGCGCCGTGCCGCGCGGGGGGCGCAGAAGCTCGCCGAGGGGCAGCTGGAGGAACGGCTGGCGGTCAGCGGGGAGGACGACCTGGCCCGGTTGGCCAGCAGCTTCAACGCCATGGCCGACAGCCTGCAGAAGCAGATCACCCAGCTCGAGGGCCTGTCCCAGCTGCAGCAGCGGTTCACCTCCGACGTCTCGCACGAGCTGCGCACCCCGCTGACCACCGTGCAGATGGCCGCCGAGGTGCTCTACGAGTCGCGCACCGACTTCGACCCGGCCGTCGCCCGCTCCGCCGAGCTGCTCTACGCCGAGGTCAACCGGTTCGAGCTCCTGCTGTCGGACCTGCTGGAGATGGGCCGCTACGACGCCGGGGTCGCGGTGCTCGAGCCCGAACCCACCGACCTCGCCCCGCTGCTGCACCGGGTCGTCTCCGGGATGGAGACCCTCGCGGAGCGGCACGGCTGCCGGCTCGACGTCCGCACCCCCGACCGCGCCGTGATCGCCGACGTCGACGCCCGCCGGGTGCAGCGGGTGCTGCGCAACCTGGTCGGCAACGCCATCGAGCACGGGGCCGGACGGCCGGTGGAGCTCACGCTGGCCGCGAACCGCACAGCCGCGGCCATCACCGTGCGCGACCACGGCGTGGGGCTGTCCTCCGAGGACGCCCAGCACGTGTTCGACCGGTTCTGGCGGGCCGACCCGGCCCGGGTGCGCACCGTCGGCGGCTCGGGCCTGGGTCTGTCGATCAGCCTGGAGGACGCCCGGCTGCACGGTGGCTGGCTGCAGGTCTGGGGCCAGCCCGACCAGGGTGCCCAGTTCCGGTTGACCCTCCCGCTGTCCCCGGACACAGAGCTCACCGGTTCGCCCCTCCCGCTGCGCCCGGCCGTCGTCCGTCGTCCGGGGGTGGCCCGGTGAGGGCCCGGGCCGGCTGCGTCGCCGTGCTGCTCGCACTGCTGACCGGCTGCACCACGGTGCCGACCAGCTCCCCGACCGTGCAGATCACCCAGGTCGCCGACCCGCCGTCCGACGTCGGGATCGAGGCGCTGCCCCCCGAGGCCGGCGCCAGCCCCGAGGAGGTCGTCCGCGGCTTCGTCGAGGCGATGGCCAGCACCACCCGCAACCACCCGGTGGCCCGCCAGTACCTGACCACCGAGGCGGCCGACACGTGGTCGGACACCGGCAGCGTCACGGTGATCAGCAGCGACTACGCCCCGGTCGCCACCGACGGGAGCACGGTGGAGATCACCGCCCAGCTGGTCGGCACCGTCGACGGACAGGGCGTCTTCACCGTCGGCGCCGAGCAGGTCTTCACCCGCACCTCGACGCTGGTGCAGGAGGACGGCGAGTGGCGGATCGCCGACCCGGTCGACGGGCTGGTGCTCCTGGAACCGGACTTCTCGCGCACCTACGACCAGGTCTCCGCCTACTTCCTCGACCCGACCGGCACCCGGGTCGTGCCCGACCCCCGGTTCTTCGTCGGCGGGGGCAACCAGCCGACGTCGCTGGTGGACCGGCTCATCGCCGGCCCCTCCACCGCCATCGCGGCCGGGGTGGCCAACCCGCTGCTGGGCTACGAGCTGCGCAGCAACGTCGTGGTCGAGCGGCAGGTCGCCACCGTCGACCTCACCCGCACCGAGCCCGGTGGGGACGACGACGCCAGCGCCCTGTCCGCCCAGCTCGTGTGGTCCCTGGACCCGCTGGTGCGCGCGGTGCGGATCCGCATCGACGGCGAGCCGGTGGACGTCCCGGGGGTGCCCGACGAGCAGTCCGTCGACGACTGGGCCGGGCTGGACCCGGACTCGGTGCCGGTCTCCTCGGTCGGCCACTACCTCTCGTCCGGTGCGCTCCGGGTGGCCACGGACGGCTCCGCGGCCCCGGGACCGGCCGGCACCGGGGTGTACGGCCTCACCTCGGCCGCGATCACCGCCGACGGGCGCAGCGATGCGCTCGGCCAGCTGGCGGCGGTCTCCGGGAACGGGGGACAGGCCACCCTGCTGTACGGGCCGTACGGCGGGGACCTGGCGCCGCTGCTGAGCGCCACCACCCTCACCCCGCCGACCTCGGCGGCCACCCGGCCCGAGGTCTGGACCGTGCGGGACGGCGTCGAGGTCATCCGGGTCCCTGCCTCCGGCGCCCCGCAGACCGTCGCCGCCACCACCCTCGCCGGCCAGGGGCCGACCACGCAGTTCCGGCTCAGCCCCGACGGGGTCCGGGCCGCGGTCGTGGTCAGCGGCGCCGACGGCGGCGAGCTCCTGGTGGGCACCGTGGTGCGCAGCGACGACCAGGTCGCCCTGCGGGACCTGCGCTCGGTGGCCCCCGCGCTGTCTCAGGTGGTCGACGTGGCCTGGCGCAACGCCGGCAGCCTGGTCGTGCTCGCCGGGGACGCCGCCGAGGACAGCACCGTGCCCTACTCCGTCAGCGTGGACGGCTGGGGGCTGTCGACGGTCACCTTGTCCGGGCTGCCGAGCCAGCCCACCTCGGTGGCCGCCGCGCCCAGTCGGGCCCCGCTGGTCTCGGCCGGCGGGACGCTCTGGCAGCTGGTGGGCGGCACGTGGTCGACGCTGGTCCGGGGGGCCGGCCCGCTCCCCGGGGAGGCGCCCCTCTACCCGCTCTGAGGACGGCGCGGGCGCCGTCCTCCACACCGGTGGGGTCTGTCCACAGCTCGTCGGCGGGGCGTCCGCGGGGGACGACGGCCCACCAGGGTGGGGCCGTGGACGGACGCCGGGTGCTGCGCAGCGTGGTCGAGGACCTCCTCGCACCGCTCGCCGACCTCGTGCTGCCGCGGGTGTGTGCCGGGTGCGGGGGCCCGGGGGAGGTGGTCTGCCCGCGCTGCGCCCGGTGGCTGACCCACCCGCACCTGGCCCGGCCGCGGCGGCATCCCGAGGGTTTCCCGCCCACGGTCGCCGCCGGGCCCTACGCCGGACCGGTCAAGCCGGTGGTGCTGGCGTTCAAGGAGCACGGCCGGGCCGAGCTCGCCGGCCCGCTCGGCGCGGCCCTGGCCCTCGCCGTGGTCGGGGTCTGCCAGGCGGCACGGGACGGCCCCGGGCCCCTCCTGCTCGTGCCGGTGCCCAGCAGCCGGGCCGCGCTGCGCGAGCGCGGCCGGGACCACGTGGGGGAGCTGACCTCCGCCGCCGTGCGCGAGCTGCGGGGCTCCGGGCTGGACGCACGACGTGCCCGACTGCTCGCCCGACGAGGGCGCGTGGCGGACTCCGCCGGGCTCACCGCGGCCGACCGCCGGGCCAACCTGGCCGGCACCTTCGTGCCCCGGCGGGCCCCGGGGGTGCCACCGGACGCACTGGTCGTCCTCGTCGACGACGTGGTGACCAGCGGGGCGACGCTGTGCGAGGCGGCGGCCGCGCTGCCGGTCGCGCCGGCGACCGGCACGGTGCTGGCGGCCGTGGTCGCGGCGACCCCGGCCGGTGCTCGACCCCCGGTGACCGCTGGGCCAGGAGTGATCACGGTGCGTCACGGGCGGTGGGGGTGAGACGCCGTCGTTCACGTTGTGGTGCTGCCCCGCGCGGGGCTAGCGTCGGATCGATCACACCCGAGTTCGGGAGGTCACATGGAGATCGTCGTCCGAGGTCGCAACGTCGAGGTGCCCGAGCACTTCCGACAGCACGTCGAGGACAAGGTCGGCCAGCTGGAGCGCTTCGACGCCAAGATCGAGCGCTTCGACGTGGAACTGCTCCACGAGAAGAACCCACGCCAGTCCGCCAACTGCCAGCGCGTGGAGATCACCCTGCGGGGCAAGGGCCCGGTCGTCCGGGCCGAGGCCTGTGCGGCGGACTTCCAGTCCGCCCTGGACGCCGCGGTCACCAAGCTGGAGAACCGGCTGCGCCGTGCTGCCGACCGGCGACGGGTGCACCACGGCCGCCGCACCCCGGCCAGCGTCCGCCTGGACGGCGCGGCGTTCGCCGACGCCACCCCCGCGGTCGACCGTGAGCCGGCCCCCGTCGGGGCCGACCCGCTCGAGCCCGAGGAACACCTCCCCGGCCGCGTCGTCCGGGAGAAGCAGCACCCCGCGACCCCGATGACGGTGGACCAGGCCCTGCACGAGATGGAGCTCGTCGGGCACGACTTCTTCCTCTTCGCCTGCGCGGAGACCGGCATCCCGACGGTCGTCTACCGCCGGCACGCCTACGACTACGGCCTCATCCGGCTCGCCGGTGACTCCGCCGGTGGCGACGCCGATGCGATTGCGGCCGACGTCGCGCGGGAGACCGCCGGCGTCTAGGGAGCGACACCCGCGCGCCCGCCACGAGTCCCCGGCCCCGTCCCGGGGCTCGTGGCGGGCGTGCGCGTCCCGAGGGGTCCTACTGGTTGCCCAGGACCCGGTCGACGGCGATCTCCAGGACGACCCGGGCCGGGTTCTCCCGCGGCTGGCGGTAGCGCGCGGTGTACCGCGTCACCGCGTCGGCCACCGACGCCGCGTCGTCCCGCAGGGTGGCCACGCCTTCCAGCGTGGTCCAGCGCCGCCCGTCCACCTGGCAGACCGCCACCCGTGCCGTCCCGGCGCCGTCCCGCACGTGCCGGGCCTTCACCGAGCCGCCCGAGGTGATCACCCGGGCGGTGCGGGTCTCGAGGTCGAACGTCACCCCGACCGGGACCACGTGCGGGGTCCCGTCGGCCCGCAGCGTCGTCAGGGTCGCCAGGTGCCGCTCGGTGAAGAAGGTGCGCAGGTCGTCGGAGAGCTCGTCACGGGCCACCGGCGCAGGGTACGGCGAGGCCCATGGTGTGCCGTACGCCTGCGGAAGCGCGGTTGGCGCACGCGTGGCGGGGGCAGGACCGACCCGTGGAACTCCAGGGAGCGCGCGTGTTGGTGGCCGGGGCGACGGGCGTGCTGGGCGGTGCCCTTGCCCGGGGTCTGGCCGGCGCCGGCGCCCGGCTGGCGGTGACCGGCCGCGACCCCGGCCGTGTGCAGGCACTGGCCACCGACCTCGGCGGGGTGCCCTCCTGGACCGTGGACGCCGTCGACGTCGACGCCGTGCGGGCCACCGTGGCCGCTGCCGCCGACGCCCTGGGCGGGCTGGACGCGGTCGTCGTCGCGACCGGGGTGGTCGCGTTCGGGCCGGCGGCCGACGCCGACGACGCCGTCACCGAGGAGCTGTTCGCGGTGAACACGCTGGCCCCGATGAGCCTGGTCCGGGCCGCGCTGCCCCGGTTGACCGACGGGGGAGCGGTCGTCCTGCTCTCCGCGATCGTGGCCGACGCGCCGACGCTGCAGATGGCCGAGTACTCCGCCTCCAAGGCCGCGCTGTCGGCGTGGGCGTCGGTGCTGCGGCGGGAGGTGCGAGCCCGGTCGCTGACCGTCCTGGACGTCAAGCCCCCGCACGTGGACACCGGCCTGGTCGACCGCGCGCTGGCCGGCTCGCCGCCGAAGCTGCCCGCCGGGTTCGACCAGCAGGCCGTGGTGGACACGGTGCTCGAGGGGATGCGGCAGGGCAGTCGCGAGGTCGTGCTGGACCCGAAGGAGAAGCGGCTCGTCCTGCGCTGAGCCGGGACGGTGGCAGGGCCGCACTACATTGGGCTCCGTGGTGTTCTCGAAGATCCTGCGCGCTGGTGAAGGCAAGCTCGTCCGGCGGTTGTCCAAGATCGCCGACGCGGTCGAGTCCCTCGAGGACGACGTCGTCGACCTCACCGACGCCGAGCTGCGGGGCAAGACCGACGAGTTCAAGGAGCGCTACGCCGACGGCGAGTCGCTGGACTCGATGCTCCCCGAGGCGTTCGCCGTCGTCCGCGAGGGCGCCGGGCGCACGCTGGGCCAGCGGCACTACCGCGTCCAGCTCATGGGCGGTGCCGCCCTGCACCTGGGCAACATCGCGGAGATGCGCACCGGTGAGGGCAAGACCCTCACCGGTGTCCTTCCGGCCTACCTGAACGCCCTGACCGGCGACGGCGTGCACGTGGTCACCACCAACGACTACCTGGCCCGGCGCGACGCGGAGTGGATGGGCCGGGTGCACCGCTTCCTCGGCCTCTCGGTCGGCACGATCCTCTCCGGGGAGAAGCCGGCCCAGCGGCGTGAGCAGTACGCCCACGACATCACCCACGGCACGAACAACGAGTTCGGCTTCGACTACCTGCGCGACAACATGGCCTGGACCAAGGGCGACCTGGTCCAGCGCGGCCACCACTTCGCGATCGTCGACGAGGTCGACTCGATCCTCATCGACGAGGCCCGCACGCCGCTGATCATCAGCGGCCCGGCCGAGCAGTCCGCCAAGTGGTACGGCGAGTTCGCCCGCATGGTCCCGCTGATGAAGAAGGACCGGCACTACGAGGTCGAGGAGTCCAAGCGGACCGTCGCCGTCACCGAGGAGGGCGTCGAGTTCGTCGAGGACCAGCTCGGCATCGACAACCTCTACGAGGCCGTCAACACCCCGCTCATCGGCTACCTCAACAACGCGTTGAAGGCCAAGGAGCTCTTCCACAAGGACCACGAGTACATCGTCACCAACGGCGAGGTGCTCATCGTCGACGAGTTCACCGGCCGTGTGCTCGCCGGGCGTCGCTACAACGAGGGCATGCACCAGGCCATCGAGGCCAAGGAGAAGGTGGCGATCAAGGACGAGAACCAGACCCTCGCCACGATCACGCTGCAGAACTACTTCCGGCTCTACGAGAAGCTCTCCGGGATGACCGGCACGGCCCAGACCGAGGCCGCCGAGCTCAACCAGACCTACGGCGTCGGCGTCGTGCCCATCCCGACGAACCGCCCGATGGTCCGCGAGGACCGCTCCGACGTCATCTACAAGACCGAGAAGGCCAAGTTCGACGCCGTGGTGGACGACATCGCCGAGCGCGTGGAGGCCGGCCAGCCCGTGCTGGTGGGCACCGCGAGCGTGGAGAAGTCCGAGATGGTCTCCAAGGTGCTCCTCAAGCGGGGCATCCCGCACGAGGTGCTCAACGCCAAGAACCACGCCCGGGAGGCCTCGATCGTCGCCCAGGCGGGGCGGCTGGCCTCGGTCACCGTCGCCACCAACATGGCCGGCCGTGGCACCGACATCCAGCTCGGCGGCAACGCCGAGGTGATCGCCGACGACGCCCTCCGCGCCCGCGGCCTGCACCCCACGGACACCCCGGAGGAGTACGAGGCCGCCTGGGACGACGCGCTCGCCGAGGCCAAGGCCCAGGTCGCCAAGGAGCACGAGGACGTCGTCGACGCCGGCGGTCTGTACGTGCTGGGCACCGAGCGGCACGAGAGCCGGCGCATCGACAACCAGCTGCGCGGCCGCTCGGGTCGCCAGGGCGACCCGGGGGAGTCGCGGTTCTACCTGTCCCTGGGCGACGACCTGATGCGCCGGTTCAACGGCCCGATGCTCGAGTCGATGATGAACACCCTGCGGGTCCCCGAGGACCAGCCGATCGAGTCCAAGATGGTCAGCCGGGCGATCCGGTCGGCCCAGACCCAGGTCGAGCAGCAGAACTACGAGACCCGCAAGGATGTCCTCAAGTACGACGAGGTCCTCAACCGCCAGCGCACCGTCATCTACGACGAGCGGCGCAAGGTGCTCGACGGCGAGGACCTGCACGAGCAGATCGAGTCCATGCTCGACGACGTCGTGAGCGCCTACGTCGACGGCGCCACCGAGGCTGGGTACGCCGAGGACTGGGACCTCGACCAGCTGTGGACCGGCCTCAAGGCGCTGTACCCGGTGGGCCTGGACCAGCAGGACCTGCTCGACGAGCACGCCGACGGTGACCAGTCCGCGCTCACCGCGGACGTGCTCAAGCGCGAGCTGCTCGCCGACGTGCAGGCCCAGTACGAGGAGCGCGAGGCGACGCTGGGAGCCGAGGTGACCCGCGAGCTCGAGCGCCGCGTGCTGCTCAGCGTCCTGGACCGCAAGTGGCGCGAGCACCTCTACGAGATGGACTACCTGCGTGCGGGCATCCACCTGCGGGCGATGGCCAACCGCGACCCGGTCGTGGAGTACCAGCGCGAGGGCTACGACATGTTCAACGCGATGCTCGACGGGATCAAGGAGGAGTCCGTCGGCTTCCTGTTCAACCTCGAGGTCAAGACCAAGGAGCAGCAGGAGGCGGAGGCCAAGGCCAAGCAGGACACCGCCGAGGCCGAGGCGCTCGCCCGGGCCCAGGCCGGCAACGAGCGGGTCCTCGCCCGTCAGGCGGCTGCGGCCGCCGCCGCGCCGGCTGCGACCCCCGCAGCGGCTGCGGTGACCGACGGTGCCGCCCCCACGCCGACGGCCCGGCGCACCCCGAAGGCCCAGGCCCAGGCCCAGGCCCAGGCCCAGGCCCCGGCCCCGGCTCCTGCCGCCGAGCCCGCGCCGGTGGAGACCGGCACCGGCCCGGCGTTGTCGGTCAAGGGCCTCGAGGAGCCCCGGGCCGACGAGCGGCTCAGCTACTCCGCGCCGAGCCTGGACAGCTCCACCACCGAGTCCGGGCGGGCCAAGGCCGCGAAGTCCGCGACGGTCACCGGGACGAAGACCCCGGCCCGCAATGCTCCGTGCCCCTGCGGGTCGGGCAAGAAGTACAAGCAGTGCCACGGAGTGGCCGCCACCTGATGGAGCGGCCCCCTCGCAGGGGCCCGGGCCGCGCGGAGCGTGGGCCGGGGGGCGAGGGGGTCCTTCGTCAGCCGACCTGCAGGGCGGTGCACCGCCAGGCGCCGTCGATGCCCTCGAGCCGGGCGGCCACGGCGTGGGCGCGTCCGTTGCGGCGGGCCACCGCACTGACCTCCGCCACCCCGTCCACCGGCTCGGACACGCGCACCGAGGTGACCAGCAGCGGCCCGGTCCCCTCGGCGCACCAGCGGGGGCGCCGCCCCCGGCTGACGGCGGTGAACACCGGCAGGGTGAACGAGGACCGCAGCTGGGTGAACGGCCGCCGGCCGGTGAAGGCCTCCAGGGTCAGGGTCACCAGTCGGCGTCCGGCGGTCGTGGGGTCGGGCAGGTCCAGGCGACGCGTGGGACTGGGGCCGAAGTCGCCGTCCTCGTCGACCACGTCCACCCGGGGGCGGGGGCCCGGGGTCCACACCGGGCGGGGTGGGCGGACGCCGAGCTGCACCAGCGACGTGACCGGGTGCGGGTCGACCGTCGGGCCGGGTGTGCGCACCAGGCGCAGGTGCACCCCGTGCGGGCGCGGGCGGCCGAACACGTCCCGGCCGGTCAGCCCGGGATCGGTCACCCCGGGGTCGGACAGCGCGGGGTCGGGTGCGGTCGTGGGTGCGACGGTCATCGTCGGTCCTCTCGGGTGGGCAACGGGTCAGGGGGCGGGCGGTGCGGTGAGCACCTGACCCGGGAGCAGCACGTCGGGATCGGGGCCGATCACGTCGGCGTTGGCCTGGTGCCACGCCGCCACCGCCGCGGCCACGGAGCCGGTCGTCGGTGGGGTGCCTCCGGACCGGGCGGTCAGCCAGGCCTCCGCCACGTCCCAGAGGCAGTCGCCCCGCAGCACCACGTGGTCCTCCGCCGACGGGGCGGTGGGCCAGTCGGGCACGGGGGCGGGTGGATCGGCCGTCGGCCAGTCGGGGACGGCGTCGGCGGTGGCCGTCACGACCGGGGTCGCCGATGCCGCTCCCGCCGGTAGGAGCACGGCACCGGTCGCCAGCGAGAGGCCGACGGCGACGGCCGCCGCCCGCCGGGCACCGGCGGGGAGCAGCACCAGCAGTGCGACGGCGGCCACCCGGCCGGCGACCCCGGGCACCGCGGTGAGACCGGTGAGCACCAGGCCGAGCAGACCCCAGGCCCAGCACGCCGCGGCGAGCACCCAGGCGAGGACGACGACGAGGACGTCGGACCCCCGGGTGTCGACCAGCTGCTGGGGACCGGCCAGCACGGCGTCCACCAGCGCCCGGTCGGGGGCCAGCAGGGCGAGCAGCACCGCCGTGCCGGCCATGGCCAGCGTCGTCGTCGCCCAGCGTCGCACCGTCACGTCGTCCTCCTCGGTCGTCGACACTGAACACGCTCAAAGACAGCAAACGCAACCAAATGCACGGATCTGTGGACAGCTACCCTCGCCGGTGTGCGGTGGGAGCAGCTGTTCGCGGACCTGCAGGCGCAGTTCGACGCCGCGGAGTCCGCCGCGGAGCGGGCCGAGGGCGCCTCACGCTCCCGGGCCGCGGTGGGGCGGCTCCGGTGGCTCGACCGGCTCGGTGGCGCCCGCGGGCACGAGGTCGGACTGACCTGTACCGGCGCCGGGGAGGTGTCGGGTCGGGTGGCCGATCTCGGACCCGACTGGGTGCTGCTGGTCGACGAGCGCAGCCGCGAGCACCTGGTGGCGACCGCCGGCGTCTGCGCCCTGGTCGGGCTGGGAGCGGCGACCGCCGCCCCGGCGGACGACGGTCTCGTGGCCCGGGCCTGGGACCTGCGCCGGGCGGTGCGCGCACTGGCCCGGGACCGGGCGCCGCTGCAGTGCGTGCTGGTCGACGGCAGCGTGCTCACCGGGACCGTCGACCGGGTCGGCGCGGACTACTTCGAGCTCGCCGAGCACCCCGCCGACGAGCCGCGACGTCGGGCCGCCGTCCGTCAGGTACGGACGGTCGTGCTCACCGCTCTGGCCGTCGTGTCACCGGCGGTGTCGTCCCGGGGCTGAGCGCCCCGGCCGTCACGAGGTGCGGGCGTCCTCGGCGTCCGCCGACACCGGGGGAGGGGTGCTCCCGCGGGCCTCGGCGTACTTCTGGGCGATGAACCGCTCGAGCTCCTCGTTCTCCACCCGCCACTGGCCCCGGCCGCCGATCTGGATGGCGATGAGGTCCTTGCGGCGGACCAACGCGTAGGCCTGCGACCACGACACGTTGAGGATCTCCGCGACGTCGTCGAGGGTCAGGAAGCGCTGGGTGGCCACGGTGTCGGTCGTCTCCCTCGTGAGGTGGCCCCAGTCTGGCACCCCGGGCGGTGACCCCGTCGGGGCAGTCCACACCCGCAGCTGTGGACAACCAGAGCACTCGTCCGGTCTCCTACGTCATCATCTGCGTCCGACCGGGCCCAGTGGGGCGCGTGGGACGACGGGGAGTGGCATGGCCACGGGGACAGGCACGAGCAGGGACGCCGTGTCCGCGGCCGCGCCACCGGACGGGCCCACCCCACGCCGGGTGCGGCCACCCCGCTGGCTGGACCTGCGGCTGGTCCTGGGCGTGCTGCTCGTGCTGGGTTCCGTCGTGGTCGGTGCCCGGGTGGTCACCGCCGCCGACGCCACGGTGCCGGTCTGGGCAGCCTCGGGTGACCTGGCGGCGGGGACCGTCCTGACCGAGGAGGACCTGGTGGCCACCTCCGTCCGGCTCGACGACGCTGCCGCGGCCTACCTCTCGACCACGACGCGCCCCGCCGGTCAGGTGCTCGGCCGGGCGGTCTCGGCGGGGGAGCTGCTCCCGCGGGCCGCCCTGGAACCCGGCTCGGACCTGGTGCAGCTCGCCCTCCCCGTCCAGGCCGGCTACGTGCCGCCCAGCCTGGCCCGCGGGCAGCTGGTCGACGTCTACGCCGTCGCCGACCCCGCTGCCGGGGCGGGCGTCGTCACCGGCGACGTCGACCTCGTGGTCGGTGGCGCGCCCGTGCAGGCGGTGTCCGGTCGGGGGGAGGGCGTGCTGTCCACCGCCACCACGACGGTCCAGGTGGTCGTCGCGGTCCGGGCCGACGACGCCCAGGACGTGTTGTCCGCGATCGGCGGCCGGGCGTTGGTCGTCGTGGTCCGCGAGTCCGCCGAGGGCCCGGTGACCGCGACCCCGGGGTCGACGGCCCCGACCACGGCCGGGCCGACCGGCTGATGGCGCTGCAGGTCTTCACCGCGGTCACCGGCGCGGCCTGGGAGTCCGAGCTGGTCGGTGAGCTCGACCGGGCCGACCACGGCGTCACGGTCGTCCGGCGGTGCGTCGACATCGGTGACCTGCTCGCGGCCGCCGCGACCGGGACCGGGCAGGCCGCGCTGCTGTCGGCCGAGCTCCGTCGCCTCGACGGCGACGCGGTGGCCCGGCTGCTCGCCGCCGGGGTCGCGGTGGTCGGGCTGGTCGAACCCGGCGACCGCACCGGGGCCGACCGGCTCCGCCAGCTCGGCGTCTCCCGGGTGCTCCCCGCCGACGCCGACGCCGCCCAGATCGCCCGCGCCCTGCGCGAGGCGGTCAGCGGGGTGCCTGCCACCGGCCACGACGTCGGCGACCCGCGCGCCGCGCTGCCCGTCCTGGGCCTGCCCGAGGACCCTGCGGACCGGCCCACCGGGCGCGGGCGGGTCGTCGCGGTGTGGGGGCCGACCGGGGCACCGGGCCGGACGACGGTCGCGGTGAGCGTCGCCGACGAGGCCGCCCGGCTCGGGGTGTCCACCCTGCTGGTGGACGCCGACGTCTACGGCGGGGTGGTCGCGCAGGTGCTCGGGCTGCTCGACGAGTCCCCCGGCATCGCCGCGGCGGCCCGGCTGGCATCGGCCGGCACCCTCGACGTCCCCGGGCTGGCCCGGACGGCGTGGGCGGTGGCGCCGCAGCTGCGGGTGCTGACGGGGTTGTCCCGGGCCGACCGCTGGCCCGAGGTCCGGCCGCAGTCGGTGGAGACGCTCCTCGAGCAGGCCCGGCGGCTGTCGGCGCTGACCGTCGTCGACTGCGCGTTCTGCGTGGAGGAGGACGAGGAGCTGTCCTTCGACACGGCCGCCCCGCGCCGCAACGGCGCGACGGTGGCGGTCCTGGAGCGGGCCGACACCGTGCTGTGCGTGAGCGGTGCCGACCCGGTCGCGCTGCAGCGCACCGTCCGCGCCCTGGGGCAGCTGCGCGAGGTGCTGCCCGACGTCACCCCGGTGGTCGTCGTCAACCAGGTCCGCCGGGGGCCGGTGCCCGGAGACCCCGAGCAGGAGATCGCCACCGCGCTCAGCCGGTTCGCCGGCATCCGCGTGGGGGCCTTCCTGCCCGCCGACAGGCGGGCGGCCGACGCGGCCCTCGCCGCCGGCCGCACCCTCGCCGAGGTCGCCGAGCGCTCCCCGCTGCGGGTGGCCCTCCGCACCCTTGCCGCCGAGCTGGCCGAGGTGCCCGCGCCGACCCGTCGGGGACTGCGGCGACGTCGCTGAACCCGGTGGTCCCCGGTCGGGTGTCCCCCTCGCGCCCGCGCCCGTAGCGTGGGCCACCTCACCGGGAGGAGCACCGTGGTCGATCGCCTCACCTCGCTGGACGCGTCGTTCCTGTACCTCGAGGAACCCGACACGCCCATGCACGTCGCGGGCGTCCTGGTGCTCGAGTCCCCCCGCGGTGGGCTCGACCACGAGGACCTCGTGGACCTGGTGCGTTCCCGCCTGCCGCTGGTGCCCCGGTTCCGGCAGCGGGTCGTCGAGGTGCCCGGGCACCTGGCCAACCCGGCCTGGGTGGACGACCCGGACTTCGACGTGACCTACCACGTGCGCCGCTCCGCACTGCCCCGCCCGGGCTCGGAGGAGCAGCTCCTGGACCTCGTCGCCCGGCTCACCGCCCGACCGCTGGACCACAGCCGGCCGCTGTGGGAGATGTACCTGGTCGAGGGGCTGGCCGACGACCGGATCGCGGTGGTCACCAAGACCCACCCCGCCCTGGTCGACGGCCTGGGCGCCATCGACATCGGGCAGGTGATCCTGGACGACGTCCCGGTGCTCGCCGACCGGCCGGCCCCGGTCGACGACTGGCGCCCGCGGCGCCCCCCGGGGTCGGTGGAGCTGGTGTGGGAGGCCGTCGAGGAGTACGTGCAGCGCCCCACCGCGGTCCTGGACACCCTCCGGACGGCCACCGGTGACGTGCGGACCACAGCGGGTCGGCTGCTCGGCACGGCCGGCTCGGTGCTGTCGGCCCTGGCCCGCACCACGGTGCGCCCGGCCCCGACCAGCCCGCTCAACGGCGCGGTGGGCCGCCAGCGGCGCGTCGCCGTCGCCCGGGCCGACCTCGACGACCTCAAGACCGTCCGCAAGGCCCTCGGCGGCACGGTCAACGACGTGCTCCTGGCCACGATCACCGGCGCGCTGCGCGAGTGGCTGCTGTCCCGGGGAGAGCCCGTCATCGGCTCCACCTCCATCCGGGCGCTGGTGCCGGTGTCGGTGCGCCCGGAGTCCGGGGACGGGGAGTTCGAGGCCGGCACCCGCGTGTCCTCCTTCCTCCTGGACCTCCCGGTGGGGGAGCCCAACCCCCGCGTCCGGCTGGCCCGGATCGGCTACGCCATGCGCGGTGCCTCCCAGCAGGGCCAGTCGGTGGGCGCCTCTGCGCTGGTCGCGCTGTCGGGCTTCGCGCCCCCGACGCTGCACGCCCTGGGCGCCCGGGCGGCCAGCGGGCTGTCCCGGCGGTTGTTCAACCTGCTCATCACGAACGTGCCCGGTCCGCAGGTGCCGCTCTACGCCGCCGGCGCCCGGATGCTGGAGGTCTTCCCGGTCGTCCCGCTGGCGCGCGGACAGGGTCTGTCGATCGGGCTGACCAGCTACGACGGCACCGTCTACGTCGGGCTCAACGCCGACCGGGACGGCGTGAGCGACGTCGACGTGCTCGCCGACCTGATCGAGCAGGAGGTCGCCGCCCTCGTCGAGGCGGTCCGCTGAGGTCGCGTCTCCCGGGTGCGGGAGACTGGGCCCATGCGCGTCTACCTGCCGGCGACCACGAACCTCCTGCGCCAGCTGCTCGACGAGGGCCGGCTGGCCGGGCCGCACACCGTCTTCGCGGTCACTCCCGAGCTGCGCGGCTTCTACGACCTGGACGCCGACGACGAGGAGCTGGAGTACGCCGCCCTGCTCGGCGCGGCACGGGCCAGCCTCCGCCTGGTCGACGTCGACCCGGGGTCGCACCGGCGCCGCGTGGTGCTGGCCGCGGACGTGCCCGACGCAGCGGTGACGCCCCTGGGCGACCCCGACACCGACCGGGGTGCCGCGCGGGCCGAGGTCGAGCTCACCCTCGCCGAGATCGCCAGCGCGCACATCGACGTGGCCGACGCCGAGGACGACGTCCGGCGGGCCGTGGGCGTGGTGCTGGAGGCCGACCTGGGCAGCGAGGACGCGCAGTTCGTGGTCGACCAGGCCGAGGGCCACGAGCTCGCCTGGTACGCCACCCAGGAGATCGGGCCGGTGCTCGACCTGCTCTGACCCGTCACGGGGCACGGTGCCGGCCCTCGGGTCCCGGGGGCTCGGGGGGCTCGGAGAGCGTGGTCTGCCGGGCGACCTGCACCCGCACGGGCACCCCGCCCAGCACGGCCCACCCCGAGCCGGGCCGCGGTGGCAGGGGCGCCCGGGGCAGGCGCAGGCCCAGCAGCTCGGCGTCCCCGCGGGCCGGGCGCAGCAGCAGGACCGTCCGCGAGCGGCGCAGGGCCACGGCGGGCCCCCGGAAGGCCGTGGCCAGGTCCGCGGTGCCCCCGGACACCACGGGCAGCACCGACCCGCCGGGTCGGCCGAGCGTCCCCAGCAGGTCGGCGGTGGCGTCCGGGAGCACCGGCAGGTCGTCGACCACGACCACCCCCGGGCGCCCACCGAGTCCGTCCGCCCAGTCCCGCAGGCCGTCCACGTCGTCGGGCCGGAGCCCGGTGCAGCCCCCGGGGGTCCGGCCGCCACGCGGGGAACACCACGCGACGTCGCTCCCCGCGCCGGCCAGCCGGGTGGCGAGCGCGAGCAGCGTCGTCGTCCGGCCGCTGCCGGGTGGCCCGGCGACCAGGAGCCCGCCCGTGACCGCGAGGTCGAGGACCACCGGGTCGCCCTCGTCGCCCCCGGGGCCCAGCGCCACCGCCGTGGCCGGACGTCGTCCCCGCTGCAGGGTCAGCACGGGGTCGGCGGGCAGCTCCACGACCCGGACGGGTGCCCGGCCCCGGTCGGTGACCGGCGGCGGCCAGGAGGTGGGCAGCGGGCGGGGCACGGCCAGCTGCACCTCGGTGGCGTCCTCGCCCAGCAGCCCCCGCCCCGGGGGCCGGTGCCCGGGGACCAGACGGACCGGGACACCCACCGCCGCGTAGTCGGACCGGTCGCCCAGGGGCAGCACCAGCCGGGCCCCGACCGCACCGGCCCACCTGCTGCCGGGCACGACCCGGTCGGTGGTCAGCACGCAGGTCAGCCCGACGGCCGCGCCGTCCCGGACCAGCCGCAGGAGCAGGGTGCCCCCGCTGCCTGGCTCGACCTCCTCCAGCGCCGCCACGACGGAGTCCAGGCCGTCCACCAGCAGCAGGACCGCGGGGTGCTCGCCGGCCGCCGTGCGGCGGCGGTCGACCTCCTCCTGCAGGCGGGTGACCAGGCGGAGCAGGCGGTGCCCGTGCTCCCGACCCAGTGCCGTCCCGGTGTGCGGCACGGACCCGGCCAGGGCCGTCAGGGCCCCGCCGCCGTGGTCGACCACGTGCACGTGCAGCTGGTCCGGCCCCAGGGAGGTCACGGCCTCGCCCAGCAGGGTGCGCAGCGCGGTGGTGCGGCCGCTGCCCGGGCCCCCGACGACCAGCCAGCCGCCGCCCGCCAGGTCCACGGTCAACGGCTCCTGGCGCTGCAGGTCGGGCCGGTCGACGAGCCCCCAGGCCACGTGGCGGGGCCCGGCGGCGGCGAGGTCGGCGGCCGCCACCCGGTCGGGCAGCGGTGGCAGCCAGGGCCGGTCCGGGCGCGTGACCCCGGCCGCCTCGGCCCGGGCGACGAGCTCGGCCACGCACCGGGCGAGGTCGGTCTCCCCGTCCTGGTCGCGCGCGGTCGGGTCGAGCCGGGGACCGGGGGGCCACGACGACGGGGTGACCCGCACGCGGTCTCCGAGGTCCGCCGCGGGGGTCGCCACCCGGGCCACCTGCACGGGCACGACGTCCTCCGAGCCCGTCCGCAGCAGGGCGCGCCCCGGTCGGTCGACCGGGAGCAGTGCGGCGTCCGGCACGCCGAGCACGTCCCGGGAGCCGGCCTCGTCGGTGGTGCGCAGGCACAGCCGCAGCGTGCAGTTGGCCCGGATCTCCGGGCTGACCACCCCGGCCGGCCGCTGGGTGGCCAGCACCAGGTGCAGCCCGAGCGAGCGGCCGCGCTGGGCGATGCCGACCAGGCCCGTGACGAAGCCGGGCAGGTCCTCGGTGAGGGTGGCGAACTCGTCGACGACGATGACCAGCCGGGCCAGCGCGACGCCGGGGGGCAGCTGGGCCAGGTCGCGGACCCCGTGCTCGGCGAGCACCCGCTCGCGCCGGGTGAGCTCGGCCCCCAGTGAGCGCAGGGCGCGGGCGGTGGACGGGCCGTCGAGGTCGGTGAGCACGCCCACGGTGTGCGGCAGCAGGGCGGCCTCGGCGAAGGCGGCCCCGCCCTTGTAGTCCACGAGCAGGAAGCTGCACCGGTCCGGCGGGTGGGCGGTGGCCAGACCCAGCACCAGGGTGCGCAGCAGCTCGGACTTCCCCGACCCGGTGGTGCCGGCCACCAGGGCGTGCGGGCCCTGGGCGCACAGGTCCACGGTCACCGGTCCGTCCACCCCGGTGCCCAGGATGGCGGTCAGGGAGGTCCGGTCGCCCGACCACGGTGCGCCGGCGTCGGTGAGGTCGCGCCACAGGACGTCGGCGGGGAGGCCTCCTGACTCCGGTGGGCAGTCCAGCGGCGCCAGGTCGCGGGCCAGGGCCGCCGCGACGTCCGCCGAGGTCGCGTCCAGCAGCAGGGGCTGGTCGGGGGCAGCAGGACGGGTCAGGCGGCCACCGCTGCCGGTCTCCCCGGTCACCTGCAGCAGGGCGGTGCCGTCACCGTCCAGGGGTGTGGGACCGGCCGCGAGGACCAGGCAGCTGACCCCGGCGGCCCGGGCGGCGCGCACCCGGGCGGTGAGGGCCTCGTCGAGCGGGGCGTCCACGACGAGCAGCTGCCGGTGGCCGACGGTCCCGCTCGTGGGACCCACGAGGTGCGGCAGCCACCGGGTCCAGCGCCAGTCGTGGGCCCGGTCGGGGGAGGTGACCAGCGCCAGCGTCACGGTGCGGGGCGGGTGCAGGGCGACCACCTGACCGACCACCGACCGGGCCACGCCCAGCACCGGGTCCCGGGGCCCGCGCACGGTGAGTCCGCCCGTCCGCAGGTCGACGGTGACCGGCAGGGCCTCGGCGGTCACCGGCACGCCCGGAGAGCCGGCGGGCTGCCGGAGCACCCGGGTGGGCCCCGGCCCCACCCCGAGCCGGACGACGAGCAGACACGGGTCGGTGGCCGAGCGGCTCCACAACGGCGCGCACCGGCGGCGGGCGGCGGTCGTCGCGGTGGCCGGGTCGGGGACGGCCGTCTCCCGGGCCGTGACCTCGAGCTCCACCGCCGCCGCGAGCGCACGCTCGACCTCGACCAGGGCGACGGCGTGCTCGGCGACCGCCCGCCGGTGACCCCGGCGACCGGACACCCGGTCGGACAACCAGCTGCCGAGCGCGACGACCGGGCTGAGGAGCGCGAAGAAGAGGAAGTGCGGCGCCGAGAGGGCCCAGGCCATCACCACCCCACCGACCGCGGGCAACGCGATGGCCACCCAGGCCAGTGCCCGGCGGGAGCGCTCGGGCGGCTCGGCGGGTTCGGCGACGGTCACCTCACCGGGGAGCGGGGGTGGCACCCGGCCGGCCGGGTGCACCGCCCAGCGTCCACCCGGCGCGGGCCGGAGGTCGACGGGAGAGCCGGTCGCGGCACTCAGGCACAGCGTGCTGGAGCCGATCCGCAGCCGGGCGCCCCAGTGGCCACGGGGTGTCCCCGTCGACCGTGGTGCTGCCGGCGGCCAACGCGGTGCCGTTCGCCGAGCCCAGGTCGCCGACCAGGACAGCCGTCGTCCCGGCGCTGACGCGGACGTGGGCGCGGGAGACGTCGGGGTCGGCCAGGGCCAGTCCGCAGGACCGGCTGCGACCCACCGTCACGGGTTCTCGGCCCAGGGGCAGGGTGCGCCCGGCGTCCGGACCGCCCACCACGTGCAGCTCCACCGCGGAGCCGCCGGCCGCGGGGCGGGGACCGGGGCGGCCCAGGCCCAACCGGGCCCCGTGGTGGAGTGCCGGGTCGGTCAGCGGGGTAGCCGGGTCCAACCGGTCCGACCCCGACCACAACCCGTCCGCGCCCGTGCCGGGCACCCCGGCGGGCACCGCGGCCGGGAGGGCGTGGAGGACCTCGGCCACCGTGGCCGTCCCCGGTGCGCGGACCTCGACGTCGACCTGCACGCCCCCTGCGCCGTGCAGGGTCCAGCTCCGGTGCGCCGGGCGGTCCGGCGGCACCGGCGCGGGATCGGCAGGGGTCGGTGACACGGGGGCACTGTCACCCGGAACGGGGTCGCGTGGGGGCGCCGACGGACATCTGTGGACAGCGCCCCGGCCTGTGGACGGCCGGGCCCGCCGGGTCGTCGTCCGACCTAGCGTCCTGGACCGACCGGGAGGTGCCCGGACCAGGAGGAGGAACCGTGAAGGTCGACATCGCCACCCTGCAGGCCATGTCCGCGCAGTGCCGGGGGGAGGCCGCCGACCAGTCGTCCCGGCTGGGCACGCTCTCGGCGAGCATCAACTCCGGCGTCACCGACGGGTGGAGCGACAGCCAGGCCGCGCAGCAGTTCAGCGCGCTCTACGAGCAGTGGCGGGCCTCCAGCCAGGGCGTCAGCGACTCGCTGACCGGCATGGGCACCCTGCTGTCCGACGTCGCGACCGCCTACCAGCAGCACGAGGCCGACATGGCCGCCCGGATCGGGGCGATGATCTGACCCCCGGACCGGCGGGGGCGGTCAGCCGGTGCGGTCCGGTGGTCCGGTGGCACCGTCCCCGTCGGCGGCACCGGCGGTGGCGGGTGTCCGCCGGGCCGCCAGCCCGGCGCGGGCGCCACGCAGTCGCTCCCACGGCAGGATCGACAGGATCGCGATGCAGTGCGGCAGGAAGATGATGCCGACGCCGGCGTAGACCATCACGTGGAAGCCGAGCAGGAACAGCACGAGCGCGGCCCGGGCACGGTCCGAGCGCACCAGCAGCATCAACGGCGAGGCGAACTCGAAGGCGAGCATCAGCCACTGCGCGGTGGGCAGCAGCCAGGCCACGTCCAGGGTCCACAGCGAGAGGTCGGTGCCGCGGCGGAGCACGGCCCGGGTCAGCGTGGAGCCGGTGGCCCAGTCCCAGCCGCCGAAGCGCATCTTCGCCCAGGCAGCGAGGAAGTAGGTGAGCATCACGGTGACCAGGACGGCGGCCGCCCCGAACCCCGCGGCCTCCGAGGAGCGCCGGTCCTTCCACCGGGCGCGGCCGATCGTGGGCAGCACCGCGAGGGCGACGAGGAAGGCGATCCGGTCGTGGTCGACCTTGCCGTAGCTCATCGCGATGACCATCCACTCCGCGTAGAGCAGGAAGACCGCCCAGCCCAGGAGCCGGGGTGCCTTCCCGCTCGCGGCGGCGAGAGCGGCGAGCACGAGCGCCCACTGCACGACCAGGACGACGGTGTGCGTGGGGGTGGGCAGGTGCAGCAGCCGACCGATGACCAGCGGTTGGTAGAACTCGGTCGGCACGTCGGCGTGCGCGCGCACCCAGGCAGTGGTGAGGAAGACGTCGACCGGGATGAACAGGTAAGCGATCACCCGGAAGACCGCGATCCGGGCCAGCGGCACCGGGCGGAACCACCAGCGGGGGGTCAGCGGGACGGCGGCGGCGGTCTCGGGCCGGTCGGTCACGGCGGTGCCGGCGCTGCGGGTCACGCGGCACCGTCCAGGTCGAAGGAGACCAGCACGTCGTCGGTGTAGGCGCCGGTGCGGGCGCCGTCCACGAGCTCGAAGCGACGCTGCACGACCTCGACCGACACCAGGTCCGGCCCGCCGGGGTTCGCGGTCTCGTAGGAGTCGGCGACCAGACCGAGCAGGGACGGGTCGTCGACGAGGCGGGGGAGCTGGCCCTCGAACTCCGCGCGGCGCAGGCCCACCTCGCCACCGGAGAGCCGGACCTCCTCGCCCTCGGCGGTCAGCCCGACGACCCGGGTGGACACCACGGGGGCGTCGGGTGCGGCCCGGGTGGAGTACATCCGGAACGGGCCGAAGGGGAACTCGGAGTCGTCGCCCCAGACGCTGCCGGCCAGCAGCAGTGCGAGGACCAGGGCGGCGGCGGCCAGCCGACCACGGCGGCCGGCGGCCGAGAGCCGCTCGACCTCCGGCGGGGCCGCCACCTCGGGCGCGGACTGGAGGGTCACCGGCCCATCGTAGGATCGCCGCCACGTCCGACCCGGTCCGTGACCGGTGCGGCGCCCCTCCAACCTGCGTCAACGACGACACCGGGAGCAGATCCGTGCAGTTCGGCCGGTACTACGAGGAGTTCGAGGTCGGTGCGGTCTACAAGCACTGGCCCGGGAAGACGGTCACCGAGTACGACGACCACCTGTTCTGCCTGATCACGATGAACCACCACCCGCTGCACCTGGACAGCCACTTCGCGGGCGAGACCACCGACTTCGGGAAGAACGTGGTGGTCGGCAACTACGTCTACTCGTTGCTGCTCGGGATGAGCGTCCCCGACGTCAGCGGCAAGGCCATCGCCAACCTGGAGGTCGAGTCGCTCAAGCACGTGGCGCCGACCTTCCACGGGGACACGGTCTACGGCGAGACGACCGTGCTGGACAAGAAGGAGTCGACGTCCAAGGACGACCGGGGTGTCGTGCACGTGGAGACGATCGGCTACAAGCAGGACGGCACCGTGGTCTGCGTGTTCCGGCGCAAGGTCATGATCCCCAAGCGCTCCTACGGTGAGGCGCGCGGCGGCGAGCAGCCCGGTCGTCCGGAGCCGGTGCGCCGCTAGCAGCGGGGGAGCAGGCCCCACCCGTCCAGGGTGGCGACCAGCCCGGGCGTGCAGCGCAGGGAACCCAGGGTGGCCCGGTCGACGAACGCGGCGTCCGTCGCGTCGTCACCGGCCACCGGGTGGGCGTCGGGGTCGGTCGGGGTGCAGACGAGGTCGACGACCTCGTAGACCGGCGCGTGCGCCGGGACGAGCACCCGGCCGGCCTCGGGCCCGGCGACCACGGTCAGCCCGGTCTCCTCGGCGACCTCCCGGACGACGGCGGCGGCCAGGTCCTCCCCGGCCTCGACCCGCCCCCGGGCACCGACCAGGCCCCGGCGTCGGGGTCGTTGGCCCGCCGCACGACCAGCAACCGCCCGCGCCG
Source organism: Geodermatophilaceae bacterium NBWT11 (assembly GCA_014218215.1). NCBI lineage: Bacteria > Bacillati > Actinomycetota > Actinomycetes > Geodermatophilales > Geodermatophilaceae > Geodermatophilaceae bacterium NBWT11. The sequence continues at coordinate 971,275 of CP043652.1, read as the reverse complement.
GTCGAACACGATCCCCCCGACACACGCCACCAACCCCGTCACGGCGGCGACGCTAACGGCGACCGGATGGAACGGCCCCGTCGCCGGGCCACGCCGCGAGCCTGCGAGTGGTGGGGGGCGACGGGGTCCTTCTCTTGACGAGGTGGCCCCGGGGTTGGACGGTTGCCCGGATGAGCGCGAGCCCGGTGTGTCCGCGGTGTGGTGAGGTCCTCGTCGTCCGGCCCGGGTCGGACCAGGCGTGGTGCCACCTGCACGCCGCGGTGACCCCGCTGCACCACACGCCGGTGCTCGACCACGCGACGATCTCGGCGGTGACGGTGGACGCCCGGGTCCCGGCCTGGGTCCCGGACCCGATGCCGGAGGGCTGGGCGGTGACCGGGCTGGCCTGGGGCGGCGAGCCCGGTGCGCGGGGGATCGTCGTGGACTGCGCCGGCCCCGCCCCGCTCGGCGGCCAGGCGGAGGTCGTGCTGGTCGCGGAGGAGCCGGGCACCGGGTTGGGTGCCGGGTACGCCGGGCTGCCCTGGCTGGACCCCGGGGAGCTGGTCGCCGGGCCGTCGTCGGCGGCGGTGCAGGCGGCCGGTCAGCGGGCGGCCCTGTGGGAGGTGCCGACCAGCGACGACCGCGCGGCGTTCGTGGGGGAGGCGTTCGGCGTCTGGTTGTGGTTGGTGACCTGGCCGGCGTCGGCGGCCTGGCTGCTGGCCGAGGACCTGGTGCTGGTCGACCTGCGCGACCGGGTGCTGCCGACGCTGCCGCTGGGTCCGCCGTCCGAACACCTCCTGCCCGGGTCGTGACGACGCGCCGCGCGGCGTGGCGCCCACGTGACGCGTGCGTCGCGTGTTACTCATGTGGCGCGGTCCTTCCCCGACCGTGCCGACGCCCCGGCGTCTGCCCACCCCCTCTGACGGAGGTGACGGTGTGAACCTCAAGAAGGTCCTCACCTGGCTCGTCGTCGCCTTCGTGCTGTTCTACGTGATCCAGCAGCCGGAGAACTCGGCGGACATCGTGCGCAACGCCGGCACCGCCCTCGGGGACGCCGCGTCCTCGCTGGCGTCCTTCGTCGGCTCGCTGGTCTGACCGCGGGTTCGGCCCCGTGACGGGCACCGAGCGCCGCACCCGCGCGAGCAAGGACGCCGACAAGTACCTGCTGCCCGACGAGCAGGCCGTCGTCGCGGCCCGCCGGCACTGGGCCGTCCTGGTGCGCCCGGCCGTGCGCGGCGTCCCCGCGCTGCTGGCCGGGCTGTGGGTGCTGCAGGTCGACCCGGACAACCGCTTCACCGCCACGGTGGGGCTGGTCGTCACCGTGGTCGCCCTGGTCTACCTGGCCGTGTACGTGGTCGAGTGGCGGGTCCGGCAGTTCCTGGTGACCGACCGCCGGGTGCTGATGACCAGCGGGGTGCTGGTGCGCACCGTGGCGATGATGCCGCTGCGCCGGGTCACCGACCTGACCTACCAGGAGACCCCGGTCGGGCAGGTGCTCGGCTACGGCACGTTCCGCTTCGAGTCGGCCGGGCAGGACCAGGCGCTCTCCCGGATCACCTACCTGCCCGACGCCACCGACCTCTACGACCGGATCACCGGGCTGCTGTTCCCGGCCGGCGGTCGGCGCGAGGACGACGAGGAGGGCGGCGGCCCGACGGGCGGTACGCCGCCCCGGGCCGAGACGCCCGATCCGTACCACCGGGTCGACACCGCCCGATCCCCGGGTACCGCAACCCCAAGCGCTGAGCGGCGGCGCCGCCGCGGGTGTCGGACCCGTGCGGCAGGCTGACCGGTGATGCGCATCGACCTGCACACCCACTCGGCGGTCTCCGACGGCACCGACACCCCCACCGGCGTCGTGCAGGCGGCCGCGGCGGCCGGTCTGGACGTCGTCGCTCTCACCGACCACGACACGACCGACGGCTGGGCCGAGGCGATCGCGGCCGCGCCGGCCGGGCTGACCGTCGTCCCCGGCACGGAGCTGTCCTGCCGCTGGTTCCCGGCCGACGAGCCGCCGATCAGCGTGCACCTGCTGGCCTACCTGTTCGACCCCGACGCCCCCGAGCTGGCGGCCGAGCGGCAGCGGCTGCGCGAGGAGCGGCTCAGCCGCGGCGAACGGATCGTCACCGCGCTGGCGGCCGACGGGCACCCGATCAGCTGGGCGCGGCTCGTCGAGCGCAGCGCCGGGGGCGTGGTGGGGCGCCCGCACGTCGCCCGGGCCCTGGTCGACGCCGGGGTGGTCGGCTCGGTGGACGAGGCCTTCGCCGGCCTCCTGCACCACACCAGCCCGTACTACGTGGCCAAGGCCGACACCGACGTCCTCGAGGGGATCGCCCTGGTGCGCGCCGCCGGTGGCGTGCCGGTGTTCGCACACGGACTGGCCCGCTCCCGCGGCCGGATCGTCGGCGACGAGGCGATCGCCGCGATGGCCGGGGCCGGGCTCCTGGGTCTGGAGGTCGACCACCCCGACCACGTGCCAGCCGACCGCGACCTGCTGCGGGGCCTGGCCGCCGACCTGGACCTGCTGACCACCGGGTCCAGCGACTACCACGGCAGCAACAAGACGACCCCGATCGCGGCCTGCACCACCGACCCCGAGCAGTACGCCCGGCTGGTGTCCCTGGGCACCGGCAGCGCCCCGGCGACCGCGTGAGCCAGCTGGCCTTCGACTTGCCCGGGCTGCCCGAGCCGCTGTTCACCGCCACCCCCAGCAAGCTGGCCGCCCACGACACCTGCCCCCGGCGCTACCGGTTCGGCTACGTCGACCGGCCCACCCCACCGCAGTCGATGCCGCGGGTGAACGCCTCGGTCGGGGCCGCGGTGCACGCCGCGCTGCGGTCCTGGTGGGAGCTGCCGGTGGCCGAGCGCACCCCGGCGTCGGCCCGGCGGCTGCTGGACCGGCACTGGACGACGGTCACCGCCGTGGAGGCCCCGGACGCCGAGGAGTGGCGCACCCGGGCCGCCGGGTGGGTCGAGGAGCACGTCGCCGGACTGGACCCGGCCGATCCTCCGCTGGCCACCGAGCGCCAGGTCACGGTGACGACGGGGACGCTGAGCGTCTCGGGCCGGGTGGACCGCATCGACGAGCGTGGCGCGGAGCTGGTCGTCGTGGACTACAAGACCGGTCGCCGGCCGAGCACCGAGGCCGAGGCCGCGGACTCCCAGGCGCTGGCGCTGTACGTCCTCGGCGTCCGGCGCACGTTCCGTCGTCCCTGCACCCGGGTGGAGCTGCACCACCTGCCCACTGCGACCGTGGCGGCCTTCGAGCACACCCCGGGGACCCTCGCCGAGCACGTGGAGCGGGCCGAGGCCACCGCCCGGGAGGCCACCGCGGCGACGGCCGCCGTCGAGGCCGGGGCGGACCCCGACACCGCGTTCCCGGTCGTCACCGGGCAGCACTGCGCGGGGTGCCCGTTCCGTCGGTCCTGCCCCGAGGGGCGGGCCGCGCTGCGCGGGTGAGTCAGGCGACCACGGGCGTGCCGACGGCGACGCGTTCGCGGGCGGCGCGCAGCGTCGGGTTCTCCCGGACCCGGGTCGGCAGCGCCAGGGTGGTGCGCCGGAAGGCCCGCGCCGCGGCGGTGGTGGCCGGCTCGGTCAGGGCGAGGGCCGGCAGGCCGTACATCGACCGGGCCCACCGGGGCAGCGTGGCCACGCCCAGGGAGGCCAGCCCGGCCCACGCCGGGCGGGCGGGGGTCAGCACCTGCACCCAGCCGGGCATCGGGGGCACCAGGATGAAGCGCAGGGCGTCCTTGGCGGGGTCGGTGAGCGCGAGCTCGGGGCGGACCCGCTCGAAGTAGGCGGCGAGCTCGGCCACCGAGGAGGGCACCGTGCCGGGGGTGCAGCCGATCAGCTCGCCGGCCACCACCTGCTCGGCCACGTAGGCGTCGCAGTCGGCGTCGGTGAGCGGCACGCCGGAGCGGCGGGCCACCGAGAGCAGCGAGTCGACCTCGCAGGCGTGCACCCACAGCAGCAGGTCCGGGTCGTCGACGTTGTAGGCGCGACCGGTGGTCGGTTCGACGTCGGACTTCCCGCGGTGCACCCCGCGGACGGCCCGGACGGCGCGCAGGGCCTCCCGGCGGGTGCCGAAGGTCAGGGTGGCCACGTACTCGGCGGTGCGGGTGAGCCGGGCCCACGGCTCGGTCTGGAAGCCGACCGAGAACCGGGAGACCCCGCCCATCGCGACCGGGTGCAGCGCCTGCAGCAGCAGGGCACGGAGGCCACCGACGGAGTAGCTGGGGTCGGCGTGGATCCGCCAGGTGATCGAGTCCGGGCCGAAGAAGCCGGCCAGGTCCTGCGCGGGGGTGACGTCCCTGATCGAGGTCACGCGTCGGCCTCCTGGTGGGTGCGGGCCGGGACGGCGGCCCAGAAGTCGTCCAGCACCCGCACCGTCTGCGCGGGCACCTCGATCGCCGGGGAGTGCACGGAGCCGGTGAGCACCTCGTGCCGGGCACCGAGCCGGCGGGCCATGTCGGTCTGCGCGGCCGGGGTCCAGGCGTCGTCGGCGTCGCCGTGCGCGACCAGCACCGGGACGCCGGTGGCGGCCAGCTCGGCCACCCGGTCGGGCTCCTCGGTCATGGCCGCGGCCATCCCGGTGAGGCCGGCCTCGGTGTTGGCCAGGAACCGGGTGGCCAGGAACTCCCGGACGGCGACCGGGACGTCCTGCGACCGGGGGTCGGTGAGGGCCAGCTGCTCCAGCGTCTCGTGCACCAGCCGCACCCCGCCGGCCGCCAGGAGCGGCGCGAGGTGCTCGAGCAGCTCGGCGCGCGGGCCGGTGAGACCGGCCGGACCACTGGCCAGCAGGGTGAGGGAGTCGACGAGCCCGGGGTCGGCGATCACCGCGGCACGGGCCACGATGCCGCCGAAGCTGTGACCGAGCAGGTGCAGCGGGGCGTCGGGGCCCTCCTCGCGGAGCACCCGGGCCACGCCGACGAGGTCCGCGGCCAGCAGGTCGACGGTGTAGGCCTCCGGGTCGTCCGGCCCGGGGGACTCGTACTGCCCGCGCTGGTCGAGGACGACGACCCGCCAGCCGGCCGCCGACAGGGGGGCCAGCAGCGGGGCGAAGTCCTCCTTCGTGCCGGTGAACCCGGCGATCATGAGGACCGCCCCGCGGGCGCCCGCGCCGGTGTCCAGCGCGGCGAGCGGACCGGCGCCCCCGGGGAAGGACACCGGCGCGGCGTCGTACCGGGTCAGCTGGCGCAGGTCGTCGGGCGCTGTCTCTTCGGAGCCGCCGGGGAGCATGCGTCGATTGTGCGCCTGCGTCAGCGGTAGGCGGTGACCTGCTCCGCCGTGGCCAGGACGACGGTCGAGCCCACCACGGCAGCCCGGCCACCGACCGGGGCGCCGGTGGGCGCCGTGGAGCGGGACACCTCGTCCCCGGTGGCGAGCTGGCGGCGGACGAACGCGCCGTCCTCGGGGACCAGCACGGCACCGTCCGGGGTCTTGCCGCCCTCGTCCACCGCCGGCAGGCCCACCGCCGGCAGGGACCAGCGCAGTGCGCCGGTGGTCGCGTCCAGCACCAGGACCGTGCCGCGGGCCCACACGAGCACCGCGTCGTCCGTCCCGGCCTGCTGGAGCGGTCCGTCGCCTCCGCCGGCCGGCAGCGGGACGTCCTGCAGGGTCGTCCCGTCGGCGGGGGAGAGGGCCTGCAGGGCGTCGCCGGCGACGACCCCGACCAGCCGGTCGGCACCGGTGAGCCGGGCCTCGGGGACGCCGAGGTCGCGGCTCCACAGCTGGGTGCCGTCGATCCCGTCGAACAGGACCGCGCTGCTGGCGTCCTCCCCGCAGCGCTGGAGCACGGCCACCCCGGAGCTGCCCACGGCGGCGTCGGTGAGCCGACACCCCTCGGGCACCTCGTAGCGCCAGCGGGTGCCGTTGCCGATCGGGTCGACGGTGGCCACGCCCCCGGCGCTGCGGGCCAGCACGATCCCCTGGGTGCTGGACAGCGTCGCGTCGGCGGCGAACCCGGCGGAGCGGTACCAGGTGCGCACGCCGGTCCCGGCGTCGAAGGCGACCATCTCGTTGCACCGGCCGCCGGTGGAGAATAGCGCGACGACCCGGTCGGAGACCGTGGTGACGCCGCAGAGCCGGGCGTTGCTGCGGGTGTAGCGCCACGCCTCGTCCCCGGTGCCCGGGTCGAGCACGCGGAAGCCGTCGTCCTGGGCCAGCACCGCCCGGCCGGACTCGACGGCCCGGTCGGGTGCCGGTCCGGTCGGGGTGGCCGTCCAGGCGGCGGCCAGCTCGGCAGCCGGGCTGCCGGTGGCGACCGCCGGCTCGGCCGCGGTGGTGCTGGTGGTGGCCGCGGCGTCCGAGCCGCGCCAGAGCAGACCGGCGACGACGACCACCGCGAGGGCGGCAGCCGTCCAGACCCAGACCCGCAGCGGCGGGCGCCGCAGCCGGCTCACGCCGGTGCGACGAGGAGCCGACCTGCCATCAGGCCGCGGACTCCGAGCCGCCACCGCCACGGTTGGCCCCGCCCCGGCGGCGGCGACGCCGCGGCTTGGTGGTGCCGTCCCCGGAGGGGGCCTCGCTGGAGGAGCCGGCGGCCGAGCCCTCGACGGCAGGACCGTCGCTGGCGGCGGCCGCACCGGCTGCTGCCTCGCCGTTGCCCCGGGTGCGCCGGCGCGGACGGCTCTTGGCCGGGCCCACGGACGGGGCCTCGTCCTCGCCCACGGTCTCCCGGCCCGGGCCCGAACGACCGCCGGCCTGCGAGCGGCCGCCACGGTCACCACCACGGTCACCGCCACGGTCCCGGTCGCCGGCCTTCTGACGCTTGCCGGTCTCGCCGAGGTCCTCGAGGGTCTCGCCGCCCAGGCCCTCGCGGGTGCGCTGGGCGCGGGGGAGGCGGCCGGTCGCCGTCGTCGGCACGTCGAGGTCGGTGTAGACCCACGGCGAGGTGGAGTACGTCTCCGGCGGGTCGGTGAAGTCCAGGCCCAGGGCCTTGTTGATCAGCTGCCAGCGGGGGATGTCGTCCCAGTCGACCAGGGTGACGGCGACGCCGGTGCTGCCGGCCCGGCCGGTGCGCCCGATCCGGTGCACGTAGGTCTTCTCGTCCTCGGGGCACTGGTAGTTCACGACGTGGCTGACGCCGGTGACGTCGATGCCGCGGGCGGCGACGTCGGTGGCGACCAGGACGTCGACCTTGCCGGCCCGGAAGGCCCGCAGCGCCTGCTCGCGGGCGCCCTGGCCCAGGTCGCCGTGCACCGCGGCGGCGGCGAAGCCGCGCTCGACGAGGTCGTCGGAGACCTTCTGGGCGGTGCGCTTGGTGCGGCAGAACACCATCACCAGACCGCGGTCGCGGGACTGCAGCACCCGGGACAGCAGCTCGGGCTTGTCCAGGTTGTGTGCCCGGTAGATGTACTGCGTGGTCTGGGGGACCGTCGAGCCCTCGTCGTTGCCGTGCGCCCGGATGTGCGTGGGCTGGGACATGAACGACCGGGACAGCGTCACGATCGGGCCGGGCATGGTGGCCGAGAAGAGCATCGTCTGCCGCTTGTCCGGGACCATCGCCAGGATCCGCTCGATGTCGGGCAGGAAGCCCAGGTCGAGCATCTCGTCGGCCTCGTCGAGGACGAGCACCTTGACCTTGCCCAGGATCAGGTGGCCCTGCTGGGCGAGGTCGAGCAGCCGGCCGGGGGTGCCCACGACGATCTCGACGCCGGCCTGCAGCGCCGAGACCTGGGGCTCGAAGGCCCGGCCGCCGTAGATGGCCTGCACCCGGATGCCGCGCTTGGCACCGGCGGCACCGAGGTCACGGGAGACCTGCACGCACAGCTCACGGGTGGGGACGACGACCAGCGCCTGCGGCACCCCGTCGCCGCCCTCGGCCGGCGGGGAGACCCGCTGGAGCATGGGGACGCCGAAGCCCAGCGTCTTGCCGGTGCCGGTGCGGGCCTGCCCGATGAGGTCGTTGCCGGCCAGGGCGAGCGGGAGGGTCAGCTCCTGGATGGCGAAGGTGCGGGTGATGCCGTTCTCGGCCAGTGCCGCGACGACGTCGGGGTGCACGTCGAAGTCGCTGAACAGCGGCGCGTCGGGCGGGACGGGGGCGCCGCCCAGCTCGTCGATCTGGGCCTCGAGCTGCTCGGGGGCGGGGGCGCCGGTCTCGGCGTGCTCCAGCTCCGGGGCGCTCACGGCGGTCTGGTCGGTGTCTTGTCGGCTGGAGGTCAGTGGTCTCGCCTCGGTCTGGTGGGGGACCGGCGCATCGGCGGCGCCGACGCTGCACGGTCCCGGTCGGTTCCGGGATCTGGGTCCAGCGCCGACGCGGCCAGCAGACCCGGACGTCGTGGTGGACGGCCCGAGGAGACCGACCTCGGTGCCCTGGGGAGGGCCCCGGCGGTCGTCGTCCGGCGGTCGTCAGCGCACACGGAGAGCGAGCCGTGCGGCCCGCCGGACGCCATCCTAGCGCGGGATACGGTGCGCACCGGTCCTGAGCGTCGCCCGCGGGGCGCCGTCCCCCGTCCGGGGGAGGACCCGTCGACCACCAGGAGGGCCCCACCCGTGAGCAGCCCCGTCGAGCCCGACGACCACGTGCGGCCGGTCGTGGACCTGCTCGGGGTGTTGTCCTACGCCGAGCTGACCGCCTTCGACCGGCTGGCCGAGGACGCCCGGCTGGCACCCACGCTGGAGGGCCGCTCGGCGCTGGCCCGGATGGCCGCGGCCGAGATCGCGCACCACGAGCGGCTCTCGGCCCGGCTGGTCGAGCTGGGGGTCTCCCCGGCCGCGGCCATGGCGCCCTTCGTCGCCCCGCTGGACGCCTTCCACGACTCCACCCGGGCCGGCACCTGGCTCGAGGGCCTGGTCAAGGCGCACGTGGGCGACGGGCTGGCGACGGACTTCTACCGGGAGGTGGCCGCGTTCCTGCCCCCCGCCGACCGGGACCTGGTGCTGGAGGTGCTCGCCGACACCGGGCACGCCGACTTCGCCGTCCGCGAGGTGCGCGCCGCGATCGCCGCCGACCGCACCGTCGCCGGGCGGCTGGCGCTCTGGGCCCGGCGGCTGGTGGGCGAGGCCCTCACCCAGTCGCAGGTGGTCATCGCCGAGCGCGACGGTCTCGCCGAGCTGATCATCGCGGGCACGGGCTCGCTGGCCGGCGTGGGCGAGCTGCTCCAGCGGATCATGGCCGCGCACACCGAGCGGATGCAGGCCCTCGGTCTGAACACCTGAGGGCGGCCCCGGACGGGACCGCCCCCAGGGAGGACTCGCGACCCTGTGGGCCGCGCTGCTCAGTTGCCGGCGATGAAGCCGACGCGACGGCTGTCGGCCTCGGCGATCTCGACGTAGGCGATCTTGTTCGTGGGGACGACGACCCGGCGGCCGCGCTCGTCGACCAGCGTCAGCAGGCCGTCGTCACTGGAGGACATGGCCGCCGACACCTCCGCCGCGATCTCGTCCGGGGTCTTCGGGCTGTCGATGACCAGCTCGCGGGGGGAGTGTTGGACACCGATCTTGACTTCCACGCTGGAGATGCCTCCTCTGGTCGGGCGGCCTCGTCTGGCTGCTGCCCGCGACGCTAGTCGAGCGCGGGGGCCGCAGCCGCCTGGTGGGGTGCGCCCAGAGCGAACGTGCTCAGCGGGTGGGGGTGGGGTGGTCGTCGTCCCCGATGCGCGGGAAGCCGGAGATGCCCCGCCAGGCCAGCGAGCTCATCAGCGCGACGGCCTCGTCGCGGGACACCGTGCCCTTGCGGGGGAGCCACCAGCGCGCGCTGGTCTCCAGCAGCCCGGTCATGCCCGAGGCGAGCAGCTGGGCGCGCTCGGTGTCCACCCCGGTGTCGGCGGCGATGACCTCGGCGATGGCCTCGACGCAGGCCCGGGCGCCCTGGTCGACGAGGCGGCGCACCTCGTCGTCGTTGCGCAGGTCGGACTCGAAGACCAGCCGGAAGGCCTCGCCGTCGGCGTCGATGAAGTCGAAGTAGGCACCGACCGCGCCGTCGACCCGGGTGCGGTTGTCGTCGGTGCCGCTCATCGCCTGCCGGACCTGCGCGGCCAGCTCGCCGACCTGCTGCTCCAGCAGGGCCAGGTACAGCTCCCGCTTGCCGGGGAAGTGCTGGTAGAGCACCGGCTTGCTGACCCCGGCCCGGTCGGCGATGTCGTCCATGGCCGCGGCGTGGAACCCCTGCGCCACGAAGACCTCCTGCGCGGCGCGCAGGAGCTGCAGGCGGCGCGCACCCCGCGGCAGGCGGGAGGTGCGGCGGGCCGCGACAGCGGGGCCGGCGGGCGGGGAGCTCGGGCGGGAGGGGTGCATGGCCCGGCAGATGTTACCGGCGGGTTCGGTACCCGGTGGTCCGAGTGCGGAGGTGGTCTACCGTCGCCGCCGTGCCTGACGCCCGGCCGGCCCCGGAGGCCACCCGTGCCCCCGCGAGTGCCCCGTCGACGGGGGAGCCCCGCACCGCCGTGCTCTCGACCACCCGGATGCGCCGGTTGCGGCCCTTCGTCCCCGCCTGGCCCGGCGAGCAGGTGCCGGCCGACGGCGGCACCGTCTTCCTGCGCCACACCCCGTGGACCGGCCCGGTCGACGGGGCCGCCGACGGTGCCCCGCACGAGCGGGCGCTCTACGTGCACGGCCTCGGTGGCGCGTCGACGAACTGGACGGACCTGGCCGCCCTGCTGGCGGTGCGGCTGGAGGGCTTCTCGGTGGACCTGCCCGGTTTCGGGCAGTCCGAGCCGCCCCGCGGCGGGTACGCCATCGCCCGGCACGTGCGCGCCGTCGTCGCCGTCCTCGAGCACGTGCGCGACCTGCCCGGGTCGGGGCGGGGCGAGCCGGTGCACCTGCTGGGCAACTCCCTGGGCGGTTTGGTGAGCCTGCTGGTCGCCGTCCGGCGCCCGGATCTGATCGCCACCCTCACCCTGGTCTCCCCGGCGATGCCGGTCTACCGGGTTCCGCCGGCCTTCGACCGGGCCATCGCCCTGCTGCTGCTGCCCGGCATCCCCACGCTGGCCGAGCGGCGGGTGTCGGTGGGCACCCCCGAGCAGCGGGTCCGCGGGATCCTGGCGATGTGCTTCGGCGACCCGGCGCGGGTCCCGAAGGCGCGGTACGACGAGGCGGTGGAGGAGATGCGGCTGCGGGACTCCCAGCCGTGGGCCGACCGCGCGCTGACCCGCAGCATGCGTGGGCTGATGACCTCCTACCTGCGGGTCGGCCGGGCCAACGCCTGGCGGGCCGCCCGTGCCGTCGCCGTCCCGACGGTGGTGGTGTGGGGGGCGGAGGACAAGCTGGTCGACCCCCGGATGGCCCCGAGGCTGGCGGCGGCGCTGCCCGACGCGCGCCTGCAGGTGCAGCCCGGGGTCGGGCACGTGGCGATGACCGAGGCACCCGAGGACACCGCCCGCGCGGTGCTCGGGCTGATCGAGGAGACCGCCGAGCGGGGTCGCTGAGGCGGGTGGGACGGGACGGTCCGACACGACCGGGGCCGACCGTGCGCTCGACCGGGTGGCCCGGTGGCCGTGAGAGCCTCACCGCCGTGACCCGTCCGGACCACGACCCCCAGCGGCCTGCCGGCCCCGGGGCGGGCTCCGGACGCGACCGCCCGCTCGTGGGCCCCCGGCCCAGCCCGCCCCGCGGTGCCCGGCGTTCCCGCCCGTCGCAGCCGGTGCCCCGCCCCGGCCCGCTGGTGGCCCGGCGCGACCCGCTCGTCACCCGCCGCGGCACCGGGGGCGGTCGGCCCGCGACCGGGTGGTTCGCCCGGTTCGCCGCGCGCTGGGGCTGGCGGGCCTACGCCGTGCCGCTGTTGGCGGTGCTGACCGTGCTGGCGCTCGTCGACGTCGCCGTCACCGGCACCGGGCAGGCCGACTCCGACCCGGGGACGACGGCGGCCGGCTCGGCGGCGCCGGTCTCCTCCCGTGCCGCCCCCGCCACGACCGCGCCGGAGGTCACCGCCGAGCCCGCGCCCGCCGAGGGCGACGCCGGCCCGACCGACCTCCCTGCCACCACCGGCCCGGCCAGCTACGTCGAGCAGGGCACCGGCACGGTGACGGTCGTGGACGGCAGCTCGGCGGTGTACGGCAGCGGACCGCTGGAGCGCTTCGTCGTCGAGGTCGAGGACGGCATCCAGGTCGACGGCCCGGGCTTCGCCGCCGCGGTCGAGGCCACGCTCGGCGACCCCCGGTCCTGGGGCTCCGGGGGGCCATGAGCTTCCAGCGGGTGGGCGCCGCGGAGGCCGCCGCGGGGGAGTACGACTTCCGGGTCAGCCTGGTCAGCCCGGGCAGCATGGAGACCTACTGCCCCGGTGTGGGCACCGGGGGCTACACGTCCTGCCGGTACGGCGAGCGTGCGGTGATCAACCTCGCCCGCTGGGAGACCGCCGTCCCCGACTACGGCGGTGACATCGCCACCTACCGGCAGTACGTGGTCAACCACGAGGTCGGGCACGCGCTGGGCAACGGCCACCAGCCCTGCCCCGGCGCCGGGCAGCTCGCCCCGGTCATGCAGCAGCAGACCCTGGGCCTGGAGGGCTGCCAGAAGAACGCCTGGCCGTTCCCCTAGCTGGAGGGCCCGGTGAGCTCGATCGCGATGCCGTCGGGGTCGAAGAAGGCCAGGTAGGACGCGCCCATCGCGGTGCGCACCGGTCCGTGCGGCACCCCGACCTCGTCGAAGAAGGCTGCCGCCTGCTCGAGCTCGGCGTGGGTGTCCACGGCCAGGCTGAGGTGGTCCAGGCCCACCCGGAAGGGGTCGAAGCGGTCGCCGGCCCGCTCGGCGTCCACCGGCCGCAGCCCGATCCGGACCCCCCGGCCGGCCATCACGACCCCGCCCTGCAGGGCCTCGGCGACCGTCCCGTCGTCGTCCTGGGGCGGGCCGCCGACGGCGGTCTCGAAGCCGCAGACGTCGGTCCAGAACGCCTGCGCGCGGGGGACGTCGGTGACGGTCAGGCGGATGTGGGTGGGCGCGCCCGGGCGCAGCGGGGAGGGGCTGGTCACGGCGCCCATGGTGCGGCGCCGGAGGGGTCTGCGCTGGGTGGGAAGAGGGGCACCTGCCAGGCTGTTGCCCGCAGCAGGAACCCCGGCCACCGGCCGGGGACGCCCCCCAGTCACGAGGAGAACGACGTGTCGTTGCCACCCCTGGTGGAGCCCGCCGCCGACCTGTCCGTCGACGAGGTCCGCCGCTACAGCCGCCACCTGATCATCCCCGACGTCGGGATGGACGGGCAGAAGCGGCTCAAGAACGCGAAGGTGCTCGCCGTCGGTGCCGGTGGTCTCGGCTCGCCGGTGCTGATGTACCTGGCGGCGGCCGGGGTCGGCACGCTGGGCATCGTCGAGTTCGACACCGTCGACGAGTCCAACCTGCAGCGCCAGATCATCCACGGGCAGTCCGACGTGGGCCGGTCCAAGGCCGAGAGCGCGCGGGACTCGATCAAGGAGATCAACCCGCTCGTCGACGTCCGGCTGCACCAGACCCGGTTGGACTCCGAGAACGTCGAGGAGATCTTCGCCGACTACGACCTCATCGTCGACGGCACCGACAACTTCGCGACCCGCTACCTGGTCAACGACGCCTGCGTGCTGCTGGGCAAGCCCTACGTGTGGGGCTCGATCTACCGCTTCGACGGCCAGGTGTCGGTGTTCTGGGCCGAGCACGGGCCGAACTACCGCGACCTCTACCCGGTGCCGCCGCCGCCCGGGATGGTCCCCTCGTGCGCCGAGGGCGGCGTGCTGGGCGTGCTCTGCGCGACCATCGGCGCCATCCAGGCGACCGAGGCGGTCAAGCTGATCACCGGCATCGGCGACACGCTGCTGGGCCGGCTGATGGTCTACGACGCCCTCGAGATGACCTTCCGCACCATCAAGATCCGCAAGGACCCCGAGGGCGAGCCGATCACCGGTCTCATCGACTACGAGGCGTTCTGCGGTGTGGTGTCCGAGGAGGCCCAGGAGGCCGCCGCCGGCTCGACGATCACCGTCGACGAGCTCAAGGACATGATGGACGCGGGCAAGGACTTCGCCCTGATCGACGTCCGCGAGCCCAACGAGTACGAGATCGTCTCGATCCCGGGCGCGACGCTGATCCCCAAGGACGAGATCCTCTCCGGCCGCGCGCTGTCCTCGCTGCCGCAGGACAGGCCGATCGTGCTGCACTGCAAGACCGGGGTCCGCTCGGCCGAGGCGCTGGCCGCGGTCAAGGCCGCGGGCTTCAAGGACGCCGTGCACGTGCAGGGCGGCGTGACCGCCTGGGCGACCCGCATCGACAAGGCGCTCCCCACCTACTAGAAGGACCCCCTCGCTCCCCGGGCCACGCTGCGCGCGGCCCGGGGCCCTGCGAGGGGGCCGTTCCAGCACGTCACCATGGGGTCATGGCACCGGACCACGTGGCACTCCTCGAGCTCTTCCAGCGGGCGCAGGCCCGGTTCACCGACCGGGTGGACGCCGTCGAGCCCGGGCAGTGGGACGCCGCGTGCCTCCCCGGGTGGACCGTGGCCGACCTGGTGGCACACCTCGTGGCCGAGCAGCGGTGGGCCCCGGCGCTGCTGGCCGGGGAGTCGGTGGCCGAGGCCGGCACGCGGGTGCCCACCGGCACGGAGGCGCTCCTGGACGGCGACCCGCTGGGGACGTGGGAGGCCGCTGCCGACGCCGCGCTCACCGCCTGGGCCGACCCGGACGCGATGTCCTCGACCGTGGACCTCTCGGCCGGGCCGACGGTCGGCACCGACTACCTGGCCGAGATGACGGTGGACCTGACCGTGCACGCGTGGGACCTCGCCCGGGCCACCGGCGGGGACACCGTCCTGGACGACGAGCTCGTGCAGGCCGGGTTGGTCTACGCCGAGCACCGGCTCGGTCCCGACGGCGTCCCCGGGTTGGTCGACCCCGCCGTCCCGGTGCCGGCCGGCGCCGACGCGCAGACCCGGTTGCTGGCCCGCTTCGGTCGCCGCAGCTGACCCGAACGGGGCGCGCGGGTCGTTGTGCCGTGCAGCGGACCGGCCACCGGGGACCTACGATCCGCACCGGACGAGTCCGCATCGCAGGAGGTCAGCACCCATGTCGCAGCCGCCCCAGGGCAACAACCCCTACGGACCTCCGCCCGGTGGACGTCCCCCGTTCCCGGGTCAGCCCGGTGGTGACCAGCCCACCGAGGTCTTCGGCCAGACCCCGGGCCAGGCGCCCGGTCAGGACCCGGGCCAGTCCGGTGGGTGGGGCCAGCAGCCGACCCAGCAGGGCGGCTTCGGGCAGCCGGGGCAGCAGGGGCAGCCCGGTGGCTTCGGCCAGCAGCCCACCCAGCAGTTCGGCCAGCCCGCCGGTGGCTACGGCCAGCCGGGCCAGGCCGGCCCGCCCCCGGGCGGACCCGGCGGCCCCGGCTTCGGCGGCCCGGGCGGGCCCGGGGGTCCTGGGGGGCCCGGCGGCCCGTACGGCGGTGGTCCGCAGGGCCCGCAGGGCGGGGGCAACAAGAAGACCGGCCTGATCATCGGGGCGGTCGCCGCGGTGGTGATCGTCGCCGTCGTCGCCGTGCTGCTGGTGGTCAACCTCGGTGGCGGGGACGACGAGCCGATCGCCAGCAGCTCCTCGGCCACCAGCTCCAGCTCGGCCTCCTCGACGTCCTCGAGCCCGTCGTCGTCCAGCTCGGAGTCCACCGAGACCTCCGAGCCGACCTCGACCGGCGGCAGCGCCGAGGACCTCGTGTCGGTGCTCCCGAGCGACTTCACCGACTGCGAGGAGGCGTCGTTGGCCGGCGACGGTGACACGGCGGCCGCGCAGTGCGGTGCGGCGCTCACCCAGCCCGGGCCGGCGCAGGCGCGGTTCTACCAGTACCCCGACACCACGACGATGGACGACGTCTTCCTCACCGACGTCACCGGCGGCGGGCTCAGCGAGCTGCCGACCGGGCAGGACTGCTCCACCACCGTGGGCTACTACCCGTGGGCGACCGACGACCGGTCGCAGACCGGCCAGGTCGGCTGCGCGATCCTCACCGACGGCACGGTGCTGCTGGTGTGGACCGACGACCAGTTCCTCATCGAGGGCTACGTGACCAGCCCGGGCACCACTCAGGCCGACGTCTCCGCCCTGTACGAGTGGTGGCGGGTCAACAGCAACTACGTGGGCTGACCCTGTCCGAGCCGCCGTCGACCGGAGCTCCGGTCGACGTGGACGAGGCGGTCTTCGACGTCGTCGAGGCCATCCCGGCCGGGCGGGTGAGCACGTACGGCGCCATCGGGCGGCTCGTCGGGGTGGGACCCCGGCGGGTCGCCCGCGCGCTGTCCACGGGCGGGGGAGCGGTGCCCTGGTTCCGGGTGGTCCGCGCCGACGGCACCGCAGCCGAGCAGGTGCGGGTGCGCCAGCTCGAGCTGCTGGCCGCCGACGGGGTGCCGCTGCGGGGCGGCCGGGTGGACCTCGCAGAGGTGGGTTGGCCGGACCGACGTCACCGCGCCTGAGACTGTCGGTGCCCCGTGGTCTGATCGACCCGTGGCCGTGGGGGGAACGCAGCAGGCGCCGGAGGCGCACGTCGGTGGTGTCGACCCGGAGGTGTCCGGGCCGGTCGCCGCACCCCGCTACCGGTTGGTGCGACCGACCGCACCACCGGCCGTGCGGCCGGTGCTCGACCCCACCCAGCAGGCGGTGGTCGACCACCCCGGCGGTCCGCTGCTGGTGCTCGCCGGCCCGGGGACGGGCAAGACGACGACGATCGTCGAGGCCGTCGCCCGGCGGATCGAGTCCGGTCTGGACCCCGAGCGGGTGCTGGTCCTCACCTTCAGCCGCAAGGCCGCGGCCGAGCTGCGCACCCGCATCACCGCCCGGGTCGGGCGCACCATCCGGGAGCCCGTCGCCCGTACCTTCCACTCCTACGCCTTCGGCGTGCTGCACCGGGCGGCGGTGCGCCGCGGAGACCCCCCGCCGCGGCTGCTGGCCTCGGCCGAGCAGGACCTCACCGTCCGCCGACTGCTGAGCGGGGACGTCGAGGACGACGTGCTCCGGTGGCCGAGCGACCTGGGGCCGGCCCTGGAGACCGCCGGGTTCCGCCGGGAGCTCCGCGAACTCGTCCTGCGGGCCACCGAACGGGGGGTCGACCCCGCGCGGTTGGCGGCGCTGGGCCGGTCGCTGGACCGGCCGCACTGGGTGGCCGCCGCCCGGTTCGCCCAGCAGTACCAGGACGTCACCTGGCTGGAGACGTCCTTCGGTGGTTCGGGCAGCGGGTACGACCCGGCGGAGCTGGTGCGCGAGGCCATCGCCGAGCTGCAGGCCGACCCCGAGCTGCTGCGGGTGGAACAGGTCCGCACGCGCTGGCTGTTCGTCGACGAGTACCAGGACACCGACCCCGCCCAGGTGGAGCTGTTGCACCTGCTCTCCGGCGGCGGGCGGGACCTCGTCGCGGTCGGTGACCCCGACCAGGCGATCTACGCGTTCCGCGGCTCCGAGCCCCGGGGCATCACCGAGTTCACCGAGCGGTTCCGGCACGCCGACGGCCGGCCGGCCCAGCGCCTGTCGCTGGGGGTGTGCCGGCGGTCGGGGGCCGAGCTGCTGGCGGTGAGCCGCCGGGTGGCCGAGGGGCTGCCCGGCCCGTGGGAGCACCGTCGGCTGCAGCCCGGGGAGCACACCGCCGCCGGGACGGCCGAGGTGCACGTGTTCGACACCCCCGCGGTGGAGGCCGCGCACGTGGCCGACACGCTGCGCCGGGCCCACCTGGTCGAGGGGGTGCCCTGGTCGGAGATGGCCGTGGTGGTGCGCACGTCGTCGGCCCTGGCGCCGGTCCGCCGGGCGCTCGGCCAGTCCGGGGTGCCGGTCGCGGTCTCCGCCGACGACCTGGCGCTGGCCCAGCAGCCGGCCGTCGAGCCGTTGCTGGCCGGGCTCCGCGCCCTGCTCCCCCCGCCGGCCGCGGACGGCGCCGGAGCCGGACCGGACCAGGACGGCGAGGTCTGGGTGACCGAGTCCGGTGCCGAGGCCCTGCTCGCCTCCCCGCTCGGCGGGGCCACCGTGCTCGACCTGCGCCGGCTCCGGCGGGCCGCCCGCCGGGTGCTCGTCGACCGGGGGATCGACCCGGCCGAGCGCGGCACCCCGCTGGCCGACGTGCTCGCCGATGCCACCCTGCTGGAGGCGCTGCCCGACCACGTCGCGCGTCCGGCCGACCGGGTCGCCGACGTGCTGGGCGCCGGGCGGCTCGCGCTCACCCGCGGCGGCAGCGCGGAGGACGTGCTCTGGGCCATGTGGCAGGCCAGCGGTCTGGGGCCGCGGTGGGCGCGCGCCAGTGCCGGCGGCGGTCCCGCTGGCGCGGTGGCCGACCGCGACCTCGACTCGGTGGTCGCGCTGTTCGACGCGGTAGCCGCGTTCGTCGACCGGCTGCCGTACGCCACGGTCGCCCAGTTCGTCGACCACGTGGGGGCCCAGGAGCTGCCTGGGGACGGCGGGGCCGCCCGCGCCCCGGCGGGGGAGACGGTCCGGTTGCTCACCGCGCACGCCGCCAAGGGCCTGGAGTGGGACCTGGTGTGCGTCGTGGGGGTGCAGGAGGGCGTCTGGCCCGACCTCCGGGTGCGGGCCAGCCTGCTGGGCTCCGAGGACCTGGTCGACGCGGCCGCCGGGACCGACACCGCGACGCTGGACCGTCGTTCGCTCGCCCTGGCCGAGGAACGTCGGCTGTTCTACGTCGCGGTCACCCGGGCCCGACGCCGGTTGGTGGTCACCGCCGTCGACGGGGGCCTGGAGGGGGCCGACGCCGGGGCCAACGCCAGCCGGTTCCTCGACCTGGTGGCCGAACCGCCCGCCGAGGGCGACGGCACCCGCCCGCACACCCCGCTGCCCCGGGCGCTGACCCTGCCGGCGCTGGTGGCCGACCTGCGTCGGGCCCTCACCGACCCGCACACCCCGACGGCCCGACGGGCCAGCGCCGCCGCCCTGCTGCGCCGCCTGGCCGAGGAGCGGGTGCCCGGTGCCGACCCGTCGAGCTGGTGGGGCCTGGCGCCGCTGTCCGACGAGTCCCCGCTGGTCGACCCGGCCGAGGCGGTACGGGTCCGGCCCTCGGCGGTGGACACCTTCCAGCGCTGCCCGCTGCGCTGGGTGCTCGGCGCGGTGGGTGCCGAGGCGTCCCCCGAGACCACCCGGACGGTCGGGTCGGCGGTGCACGACGTCGCCCAGCAGGTCGCCGAGGGTCTCCCGCCGGCCGAGGCCGCCGCGGTGCTCGACGGCGAGCTCGACCGGCTCGACCTGGGGCCCGGTTGGTTCGACCAGCGCCAGCGGGACCGTGCCCAGGAGATGCTGACCAAGTTCCTGGGGTGGCACGCCCGGGGGGACCGCGAGCTGGTCGCCGCCGAGGAGGACTTCGACGTGACCGTGGGCCGGGCGCGGCTGCGCGGGCAGGTCGACCGGCTCGAACGCGACGACGCCGGCCGGCTGGTCGTGGTGGACCTGAAGACCGGCAGGACCGCACCCCGCACCGTCGCCGAGCACGGCCAGCTGGCCGCCTACCAGGTGGCGGTGGCCGAGGGCGCGTTCGCCCGGCACGGCGCGGTGCCCGGCGGGGCGTCCCTGCTGCAGGTCGGCGGGGCGCAGAAGGCGGCCAAGGAGCACGTGCAGGCCCCGCTGCCCGACGACGTGCCCCCGCGGGAGACCTGGGCGGGGGAGCTCGTCGCCGAGGTGGGCGAGGGCATGGGGGCGGCCACCTTCGCCGCCCGCACCGACACCGACTGCGACCGCTGCTCCTTCAAGCGCAGCTGCCCGGTGCAGGAGTCCGGTCGGCAGGTGACCCGGTGACCCCCCGCCGCGGCGAGCAGCCCGAGGAGCAGCTCGCCTTCGACCTCCCCGGCATGGTCGCCCCGGCGGCCGTCCCGCTGCCGCAGCTGCTGGACCCCGCGGAGGTGGCCCGGCGGTGCGGGCTCTCCTACGCCCCCTCGCCGGAGCAGGCCGCGGTGGTGTCGGCCCCGGTCGACCGGCCGATGGTGGTGGTCGCCGGGGCCGGGTCGGGCAAGACCGAGACGATGGCCGCCCGGGTCGCGTGGCTGGTGGCCAACGAGCTCGTGGCCCCGGAGGCCGTCCTCGGCCTCACCTTCACCCGCAAGGCCGCCAGCGAGCTCGGTGCCCGCGTCCGGCTCCGGTTGACCGCGCTGGCCCGGCACCCCGACACCGCTCCGGCACTGGCCGAGCGGCTCGCCGTGGCCGCGCCCACGGTGGCGACCTACCACGGCTACGCCGCCGGGATCGTCGCCGAGCACGGGCTGCGGATCGGCGTCGAGCCCGGGGCCGGGGTGCTGGGGCCGGCCATGTGCTGGGGTCAGGCGGCGACCGCGGTGGCCGCGCACACCGGCGACATGAGCGACGTCTCGCTCGGGCTGGTCACCACCACCGAGGACGTCCTGCAGCTGGCCTCCGAGCTGGGCGAGCACGACGTGAGCCCTGACCAGCTGCGGGCCTGGACCACGCGCTTCGAGGACCAGGTCCGGGCCTACCCGGTGACCGGCCGCACCAAGGGGCCCTACGCCGACGTGCTCAAGGTGCTCGCCCGGCAGCGCTCCCGGGTGGCCCTGCTGCCGATGGTCGAGGCCTACGAGGCGCGCAAGCGGGCCGCGGGCGCCATCGACTACGCCGACCAGGTGGCCTACGCCGCCCGGGTGGCCACCGCCTCGCCCGAGGTGGGCCGCCGGGAGCGGGCCCGGTGGCGGGTGGTGCTGCTCGACGAGTACCAGGACACCTCGGTCGGTCAGCTGCGGATGCTGGAGGCCCTGTACGGCGGGGACAGCGAGCACCCGGTGCTGGCCGTCGGGGACCCCCGGCAGTCCATCTACGGCTGGCGCGGCGCCTCCTCGGGCACCATCGAGCGCTTCCCGCGCACCTTCCCGGGTGCTGCCGACCGGCCTGCGCAGC
The DNA here is from genome assembly GCA_014218215.1 of Geodermatophilaceae bacterium NBWT11. Classification (NCBI taxonomy): domain Bacteria; kingdom Bacillati; phylum Actinomycetota; class Actinomycetes; order Geodermatophilales; family Geodermatophilaceae; species Geodermatophilaceae bacterium NBWT11. The sequence continues at coordinate 950,531 of CP043652.1, read as the reverse complement.
GGCTCACCCTGTCGACCAGCTGGCGCAACGACCGGGCGGTGCTGGCCATCGCCAACACCGTCGCCGGGCGGCTGCCCCAGCCCGAGGACGCGTCCCCGCTGCCCGACCTGACCGCGGCGCCGACGGCCGGCCCGGGCGAGGTGCACGTCGGGCTCTACGACACGATCGCCGAGGAGACCGAGGCGCTGGCCGACCGGCTTGCGGCGCAGTGGCACGGGCCCGCCGAGCCCGACCCGGCCCGGGAGCGGCCCACCATCGCGGTGCTCGCCCGCCGCCGGGCCCAGCTCCCGGGCATCGCCGCGGCGCTGCGGGCCCGCGGGCTGCCGGTCGAGGTGGTCGGCCTGGGCGGTCTGCTCGACGTGCCCGAGGTGTCCGACGTGGTGGCCACGCTGACCGTGCTGGTCGACCCCACCGCTGGGGACGCGCTGGGTCGGCTGGTCACCGGCGCCCGCTGGCGGATCGGTCCCCGAGACCTCGCCGCCCTGGAGGCCCGGGCCCGCCAGCTGGTCCGCGACCGCCGTCCCCGCGTGGACGAGGCCGGCGCGGCGCCGGTCGTCGAGCTGGCCCCCGAGCGCGGCAGCATCGTCGAGGCGCTGGACGACCTCGGCCGCCCCGACGCCTACTCCGTCGAGGGACACCGGCGGCTGCGGCGGCTGGGTGCCGAGCTCGGTGGCCTGCGGGGTCGGCTCGGTGAGCCGCTGCCCGACCTGGTCGACGAGGTCGTGCGCACCCTGGGCCTGGAGACCGAGCTGGCCAGCCACCCCGACGCCACCCCGGGTGCCCCGCGCACCCACCTGGACGCGCTGCACACCGTGGCGGCCCAGTTCGCCGACCTCGCCGAGCTGCCCTCGCTGCCGGCGTTCCTGGGCTACCTGTCCGACGCCGAGGTCCGCGAGCGCGGCCTGGAACCCGGGGAGATCGCGGTCAACCCCGACGCGGTCCAGCTGCTCACCGGGCACTCGGCCAAGGGCCTGGAGTGGGACGTCGTCGGCGTGCCCGGGATGACCGTCGGGCAGTTCCCGAGCAAGCCCGACACCTCCGACTCCTGGATCAGCGACCCGGGTGCCGTCCCGGTCGAGCTGCGCGCGACCGACCGGGAGGACCTGCCCCGGCTGCGCCTGCCCGTCCCGGGCTCCGGTGACCAGTCCGTGGTCCGGGACGCGCTGGGCACCTACGTCGAGGAGTGGAAGGCCTTCGGGCTGGCCGAGGAGGTCCGGCTGGGCTACGTGGCGGTCACCCGGGCCAAGCGGCTGCTGCTCTGCTCGGGCAGCTGGTGGCGCGACGGGGTCAAGCCCAACGGGCCCTCGACCCTGCTGCAGGCCGTCCGGGAGGCCTGCGAGGCCGGCGCCGGGGTGGTGGACCATTGGGCCGAGGCCCCTGACGAGGACGCCACCAACCCGGCGCTGGCCGAGTGGCCGGTGGGGGTGTGGCCGACGGACCCGCTGTCGGCCACCCGTCGACGGGCGCTCACCGCGGCCGCCGAGCTGGTCGGGGCCACCCGGGCGCACCCGCTGGGGGAGCCCGGCCTGGGCGCCGACGACGACGACGTGGTCACCGACTGGGTCCGCGACGCCGACCTGCTGCTCCGCGAGCGGGCCGAGTCCGGCCGCGGGGCGACCGAGGTGTCCCTGCCCGCCCACCTGTCGGTCTCGGCCCTGGTCGCGCTCCGCCGCGACCCCGCCGAGCTGGCCCGCCGGTTGCGCCGGCCGATGCCCGCGGCGCCTGCCCCGCTCGCCCGCCGTGGGACCGCCTTCCACCTCTGGCTGGAGCAGCGGTTCGGGGCGTCCCGGCTCATCGACATCGACGAGCTGCCCGGCTCGGGCGACGCCGCGGCCGCGCCGGACGACACCCTGACCGCCCTGCAGGAGCGGTTCCTGGCCGGGGAGTGGGCCGACCGGCAGCCCGTCGACGTCGAGGCGCCGTTCGAGACGCCGCTGGGCCCGCTCACCCTGCGCGGTCGGATCGACGCCGTCTTCGTCACCCCCGACGGCGGCTACGAGGTGATCGACTGGAAGACCGGCCCGGTGCCCGGCCCCGCGGAGCTGGCCGCGGCCGGGGTGCAGCTGGCCGCCTACCGGCTGGGCTGGTCACGGCTGACCGGGGTGCCGGTGGAGCAGGTCAGCGCCGGGTTCCACCACGTGGCCGCCGGGGTGACGCTGCGCCCGGTCGACCTGCTCGACGAGGCCGGCCTCCTGGCCCTGGTCTCCGGGGAGGACCGGTGAGCTCAGGCCGAGGCGACCCGGTCCAGCACCGCCCGGGCCAGTGCCTCCGGGGCGTGCTCGGGCACCCAGTGCGAGACCCCGGGCAGCTGGACGAAGCGGTAGTCCCCGGTCACCTGGTCCGCGCAGGCCTCGGCTGCCGTGCGGCCGACGGCCACGTCGGCGTCGCTCCACACGTAGGTGGTGGGCACCCCGACCGGGTCCACCGGGGTGTCCCCGCTCATCTGCCGGTACCAGTTCAGTGCCGCGGTGAGCGCGCCCGGCGCCTGCAGGTGGGCCACGTAGTCGGCCACGGCCTCCGGGTCCACCCCGTCCAGCAGCCGGCGCAACCGACGGGCGTCGTCCTCGAGCAGGACCCGCTCGGCCTTGTCGACCTGCCAGAAGAGCTTGATGTAGGCCGAGCGCTCCTTCTGCTCCGGGTCGGCCCGGTAGGCCAGCGTGTACGCGGTGGGGTGCGGCACCGACACCGCGGTGAGCGTGCGCACCCGGTCGGGGTGCCAGGCGGCCAGCGCCCAGGCCACGTTGGCGCCCCAGTCGTGGCCCACGACATCGGCGACTGGCACGTCCAGGGCCGTCATGAGGTCGGCGGTGACCTGGGCCAGGGCGGGCAGTGCGTAGGCCTCGGGCTCGTCGGGCCGGGCGCCGGGGGAGTAGCCGAGCTGGTCGGGGGCGTAGGTGCGCAGCCCGGCCTGGGCGAGCAGCGGGCTGACCGCGGCCCACGAGGAGGAGTTCTGCGGGAACCCGTGCAGGAGCAGCACCGGGCGGCCGTCCTCGGGACCGTCGGTCCGCACGTCGAAGGTCAGGTCGCCGACGTCCACCTGCAGCTGTCCGGGGGGCATGGCGCCGAACGTATCCCGGGTGCCCCGGCGGGGCGCGTTACCGTCGCGCGGTGAGCAGCAACGCCGAACGCGACTTCGTGACCGCCCACCTGGACGACCTGCACGCCGACCTGGACGCCTGGCTGCGGATCCCGTCGGTGTCCGCCGACCCGGCCCGGGCCGGCGACGTGGCCGCCAGCGCGCAGTGGCTGGCTCAGGCGCTGCGCCGCACGGGCTTCCCCGTGGTCGAGGTGTGGCCGACCGCCGGCGCCCCCGCCGTCTACGCCGAGTGGCCCTCGGCCGACGCGGGCGCACCGGTCGCGCTGGTCTACGGCCACCACGACGTGCAGCCGGTGGACCCGGAGGAGGCGTGGACGTACCCGCCCTTCGAGCCCACCCGGGTGGAGACCCCGGCCGGCCCCGAGCTGCACGCCCGCGGCGCCATCGACGACAAGGGCAACGTCGCCTTCCACCTGCTGGGCATGCGTGCGCACCTGGCTGCCACCGGCCGCGACACCCCCGCGGTGACGGTGAAGCTGCTGGTCGAGGGCGAGGAGGAGTCCGGCTCCCCGCACTTCGTCGAGCTGCTGCACGAGCGGCGCGACCGGCTGGACTGCGACGTCGTCGTGGTCAGCGACACCGGCATGGCCGCCGCCGACGTGCCCAGCGCGGTGACCGCGATGCGCGGGCTGGCCGATGCCGAGATCACCCTGCGCGGCCCGGGCGTCGACCTGCACTCCGGGTCCTTCGGCGGCGCGGTGCCCAACCCGCTGCACGCGATGGCGTCGCTGCTGGCCGGCCTGCACGACGAGTCCGGCCGGGTCACCCTGCCGGGCTTCTACGACAAGGTGCGTCCGCTGACCGAGCGCGAGCGTGCGCTGATGGGCCGGGTGCCCTTCGACGAGGCGGCCTGGCTGGCCGGCCCGGCGGCGTCCCGCGCGGCCACCGGCGAGGCCGGTTTCAGCACCCTGGAGCGGGTCGGCGCCCGGCCCACCGCCGAGGTCAACGGCATGTGGGGCGGCTACACCGGGCCCGGGCACAAGACGATCGTGCCGTCGGAGGCACACGCCAAGGTGACCTTCCGGCTGGTGGCCGACCAGGTGCCGTCCGACCTGGCGGAGCAGGTGCGGGCCTGGGTCGAGCAGCACACCCCCGCGGGCATCGAGGCCGACGTGCACGTGCCGGCCGGCGGGGTGAGCCCGTGCGCCAGCGACCTGGACCACCCGGCGATGGACGCGCTGCTGCGCTCCATCGGGCAGGCCTTCGACGTCCCGGGCGAGGACGTGCTGTTCACCCGCGAGGGCGGCAGCGGCCCGGAGGCCGACCTGGTGGAGGTGCTCGGCGCCCCGCTGCTCTTCCTCGGCGCGGGCCTGCCCACCGACCGCATCCACGCACCGGACGAGCGGGTGCTGCTGCCGATGCTGTACCGCGGCGCCGAGGCCACCGCCCACCTGTGGCGCGAGCTCGCCACGGTCCCCTTCGCCGGACGCTGAGGTGGAGGAGGGCGCGCAGTTCGGTCCCTACCGGGTGCTCGGGGTGCTCGGGCGCGGTGGCATGGGCGAGGTGCTGCGGGCCCACGACGCCGAGCACGAGCGGGACGTCGCCCTGAAGGTGCTGCACCCGCAGTGGGCCACCGACGAGGGCTACCGGGAGCGGTTCCGCCGGGAGGCCCGGGTGGCCGCCCGGCTGCGCGAACCGCACGTCGTCCCCATCCACCGGTACGGCGAGATCGAGGGCCGGCTGTTCCTGGACATGCGGCTGGTCGAGGGCGAGGACCTGGCCGCTCTCCTGCGGCGCACCGGTCCGCTCGACCCGGCCCGTGCCGTCGACGTCGTCGGTCAGGTGGCCCGGGCACTGGACGCCGCGCACGCCGACGGCCTGGTGCACCGCGACGTCAAGCCCTCCAACGTGCTGCTCGTCGGCCGGGCCGACGGCGGCGACCTGGCCGACTCGGCGCCGGGGGAGGACTTTCGTCTACCTCGTCGACTTCGGCATCGCGCGCACCGTGGACAGCAGCACCGGCCCGCCGCTGACCGGCACGGGGCTCACCGTCGGCAGCACCGAGTACATGGCGCCCGAGCGGTTCCTGGGCGGCGAGCTGGGTGCGGCGGCCGACGTCTACTCCCTGGCCTGCGTGCTGTTCGAGGCCCTCACCGGTCAGCGGCCCTTCACCGCCGCGGACGCCGCGAGCCAGATGTACGCCCACGTCAACACCCCGCCGCCGGCACCGAGCTCGATCACCCCCGGGGTGCCGGCGCTGCTGGACGCCATCGTGGCGCGGGGGCTGGCCAAGGACCCCGCGGAGCGGTGGACCTCGGCCGGTGGCATGGCCGCTGCCGCCCGTGCGGCGCTGAGCGTCAGCGGCGTCGAGGTGCCCCGCCCCGCCGAGCTCCCGCCGACCGAGGGCACCGCGCCCACCACGATCGGCCTGGCCGCCGGTGACGGCGGCCGGCCGGAGACGGCCGAACGGCCCCGCCCGGCACCGACGTCGGTCCAGGCCCAGCCCCCGCGTGCCCCGGCCCCGTTCCCCGGACCCCCGCCGTGGGCGCCGGACCGGACGGCGCCCGCCCGGCGGGCTCCCGGCCGGGTGCTGCCGGTGACCGTCGTCGTCCTGGCGCTGGTCGCGGCTGCCCTCGGGATCGGGCTCGTGCTCGCCCTCGGCCGGGCGTCGGACGCCCAGGACGACGCGATCGGTGCCCGACAGGACCTGCTCGCCGTCGGGCTGCCCGCCGACGTCGACCCGTCCTCCTGCACGGTCACCGACCCCACGGACGCGGTGCTCACCGGCCTGGACTGCGGGGTCAGCGGCACCGAGGACGGCCCGGCCACCCAGCGCTACGACCTCTACGGCTCCCCGGCGGAGGCAGCCGCGGCCTTCGAGGCCGTCGTCGCCGCCGGCGGGCTGCCCCAGCTCGAGGGGGACGACGACTACACGTGCTCCGCGTCCGAGGGCGAGCAGGGGTGGGTGCGGTTGGCGGACTTCGACGAGCAGCCCGTCGGCCGGTTGGCCTGCTCGGTGGACGGTGACGGCGACCCGGTGCTCACCTGGACCTGGGACGACCGCCCGGGCCTGGCCACCGTGTCCGCCCGGGGTGGCGGCGTCGACGGCCTCCCGCCCCTGCTGTCCTGGTGGCGGGACACCGCCGACCGGGACGACCTGTGACCCGCCGGCCCGGACACCGGGCCCCCTAGGCTCGCCGGCATGAGCGGACCAGGGCAGTCCGGGGGCGGGACGCAGGTGGCGGCACCGGGGTGGTACCCCGACCCCGACGGCGGCCCGGGCCTGGTGCGCTGGTGGAACGGGGTGACCTGGTCCGACGTCACCACACCGGCCGGCCCCGGGGTCGACGTCGGGTCCGCGTTCGAGCCGGTCCCGCAGCGTCCGGCCGCGCCGTGGACCGCCGCACCGCCCCGGCGCAGCAGCACCGCGCCGCTGCTGGTGGGCGGCGGGGTGCTCGTCGCCGTCGTGGTGGTCGTCCTCGTGGCGGTGCTCCTGGGCCGGTCGGGCAGCAGCACCCCGGTCGCCACGTCGGCCGCGGTCACCGCCCCGGCCGGGCCGACCTTCGACCCGGGCACGGTGCGGATCCTCGACGAGGAGGCCGGCATCTCCTACCCGTTCCTCGGCGACGGCTGGTACGAGTACGCCTCCGGTGTCCCGTTCGAGACGACGTCGGTGGCCGGCCAGTTCTTCGTCACCCAGGAGGGCGTGCCCAGCGGCGGGCAGTTCATCGCCCAGGTCACCTCCGGGCCGGTCGCCGAGGGCTACGGCTGGGCCGGGCCGGGCAGCGAGCAGGCCACCGCGCTGGCCGTCGCCGACAGCGCGCGGGGCAACTACTACCCCGCACCCAACGAGCGTGCGGTGCTGCGCGACGAGGCGATGACCGTCGACGGCGCGCCCGCCTGGCTGTACGAGTTCACCCTCAGCTGGGACGTCGAGGGCTACGAGGCCAGCGGGGAGCGCGCCGCGATGCTCGTCGTCGACGTCGGTCGCCCGGCACCGGCTCTGCTCTACATCTCCATCCCCAACACCCACGCCGAGCTCTACGGCGTCGTCGACCGGGTGCTGGAGGCGGTGGAGGTGTTGTGACCGGTACCCGCGGATAGGGTCGGACGGTGACTGCGACCGCTGCCGATCTGACCCTCCGGCACCCGGTGGAGCGGTTCACCCTCGACAACGGGTTGCGCGTCGTGCTGGCCCCGGACCGCAGCGTCCCGGTCGTCGCCGTCAGCGTCTTCTACGACGTCGGCATGCGTTCGGAGCCGCAGGGCCGCACCGGGTTCGCCCACCTCTTCGAGCACGTCATGTTCCAGGGTTCGGCGCACGTGCCGAAGATGGAGCACGCCCGGCTCGTCCAGGCCGCCGGCGGCACCTTCAACGGCTCCACCCACCAGGACTACACGAACTACTTCGAGGCGCTGCCGGCCGAGGCGCTGGAGCGGGCGCTGTTCCTGGAGGCCGACCGGATGGCGTCCCCGGCCATCACCGAGGAGAACCTCCGCAACCAGATCGACGTGGTGAAGGAGGAGATCCGGGTCAACGTGCTCAACCGGCCCTACGGCGCCTTCCCCTGGCTGCAGCTGCCCGAGGTCGCGTTCGAGTCCTTCGCCAACACCCACGACGGGTACGGCTCCTTCGTCGACCTCGAGTCCTCCACCGTGGACGACGCGCAGGACTTCTTCGACCGCTACTACGCCCCGGCCAACGCGGTGCTCTGCCTGGGCGGTGACCTCGACGTCGCCGAGACCGAGGCGCTGGTGCGCCGGTGGTTCGACGCCGTCCCGCACCGGGCGGCCCCGCCCACGCCCTACACGGGGGAGGCCTCCCCGACCGGCCCCCGGCACGCCGTGGTGGTCGACGACCTGGCACCGGCACCGGCGGTGGCCATCGGTTGGCGGGTGCCCGACCCGGTGGGTGACCTGGAGACCTACCTCGGGACCGTGCTTCTCTCGGAGCTGCTCAGCGAGGGCGACGCCTCCCGGTTGGAGCTGCGGCTGGTGCACCAGGACCACCTCGCGGTCGCCCAGGCCTCCTACGTGGGCCTGTTCGGCGACCCGTTCGACGTCCGGGACGCCACCCTGCTCACCACCCAGGTGCACCACCCGGCCGACGTCACCCCCGAGCGGGTGCTGGCCGCGGTGCACGAGGAGGTCGAGAAGGTCGCCCAGGACGGCGTGCCCGCCGAGGAGCTCACCCGGGTGCAGGCCCGCACCAGCGCGCAGCTGCTCCGCGGCGCCGACTCGGTGCTGGGGCGCACGCTGGGCTTCGCCTCCGCCGAGCTGGTGCACGGCCGCGCCGAGCTGTCCGGCGAACTGGCCGCGCGGCTGGCCGCCGTCACCCCCGAGGCCGTGCAGCAGGCCGCCCGCGGTCTCACCCGCGACAGCGCCGCCGTCCTCGAGCTGCGCACCCGATCGTGACCACCCCCCACCGTCTGAGAGGCCCCTCGTGAGCGCCCCCGTCCTCGACCTCTCCCTGGTCCCGCCGCTGGGTGACCCCCGCCCGCAGCCGGTGCCCGAGGTGCACCTGAGCACGCTGCCCTCGGGGCTGCGGCTGGCCGTCGTGCCCCGGCCCGGGGTCCCGCTGGTCGAGCTGCGGCTGCGGATCCCGTTCGCGGCCCCCTCCGCCCGCGCGGCCGCCGTGCACGTGGCCCGCACCTCGGTCCTGACCGGGGCGGTGCTGCTGGGCACGAAGTCCCACGACCAGGTCCAGGTCGCCCAGCTGCTGCAGGCCGAGGGCGCCGAGCTGTCGGTGTCGGCCGACCCCGACCGCCTCCTGCTGGGGACGACGATGCTCCCGGCCGGGCTGCCCGCCGTGCTGGGTGTGCTCGCCGAGCTGCTCGTCCGCCCCACGTACCCCACCGACCAGGTCGCCGCCGAGCGCGCCCGGGTCACCGAGCGGATCGGCATCGCCCGCTCCCAGCCCGGCGTGGTCGCCCGCACTGCCCTGGCCACCCGCCGCTACGGCCAGCACCCCTACGCCGTGCAGATGCCCGAGCCCGGCCTCGTCGAGCAGGTCACCCCGGCCGCGCTACGTACCCTCCACCGCCAGCGGGTGCTCCCCGCGGGCAGCACGCTGGTCCTCGTCGGCGACCTGGACCCCGCGGCCGCCGCCGACGCGGTGGCCGCCGCCCTGGGCGACTGGGTGGGCGAGGGCACCGGCGTCGAGGCCGGGCCGCTGCCGACCGTCGGCCCCCAGCCGCTGCAGCTGGTCGACCGGCCGGGCGCCGTGCAGTCCAACATCCGGCTCGGCGGTCCTGCGCCCGGCCGGCTGGACCCCGAGCTGCCGGCCGTCCGGCTGGCGAACATGGTCTACGGCGGCTACTTCTCCTCCCGCCTGGTGGAGAACATCCGGGAACGCCGCGGCTACACGTACAGCCCGCGCAGCGCGGTCGACCACTTGGGCGCCGGCTCCTCGTTCCTGGTCGACGCCGACGTCGCCACCGGGGTCACCGGGCCCGCCCTGCTGGAGACCACCTACGAGCTGGGCCGGATCGCCCTGCTGCCGGTCACCGACGCCGAGCTCGAGGGCGCCCGCCGGTACGTGCTGGGCACGATGGCCCTGGCCACGGCCACCCACGCCGGGCTGGCCAGCACGCTGTCCGCGCTGATCGGCCACGGCCTGCCCCCCGAGTGGCTGGCCGAGCACCAGGCCGCCCTGGCCACCGTCACCCTCGACGAGGTGTCCGCGGCCGCGCGCCGCTGGCTGCACCCCGCCGGTCTCACCACGGTCGTGGTCGGTGACGCGAGCGAGGTCGAGGACCAGCTGCGCGCCCTCGGCCCGGTCGAGACCGTCCCCTCCACGACCCCCGGGAGCTCCGCGTGACCGTCCCCCCCGGCGGCAGCACCGCCGCCGACAACCCCGAGCCCCCGACCGGAGGCCACCCGCCGCTGGAGACCCCCGTCGAGGACGGCGTGTGGGTCACCTCCACCGCCTCCTCCGGGGACGACGTGCCCGTGCTGTCCCGGGTGGGCCACGACCGCGGCCACCTGGACCGGCTGCTCGAGGACCCCGCACAGGGCCGCCCGGTGCAGGTGCTGACCATCGACGAGAAGCGCCAGGTGCCGGTGCACGAGGGGGCGGCCGGTCCGGAGCTCGTCTGGGACACCCAGCCGGGGTTCCCCACCGGTGGCATCTACCTCGGCCACGCCGACGGCGTGCCGTACGCGGTGGTCCGGGGGGAGCGTGCGCTGACCGTCAACGGCCGGCCGGTGGACAGCTGGACCGGCCTGCGCGAGGTCGGCGGGGAGCTCGGCGACCGGGACGCCGGCCTGCTGGCCCAGGCGGTGGGCATCGTGGAGTGGCACGAGCGCAACCGCTTCAGCCCCTACACGGGCACGGCGACCACCATCGAGAAGGCCGGCTGGACCCAGCGCGACCCCAGCACGGGCCAGGAGGTCTTCCCGCGGACCGACCCCGCGGTGATCATGCTGGTGCACGACGGCGGTGACCGGTGCGTGCTGGGCCGGCAGGCCGTGTGGCCGGCCGGGAGGTTCTCCATCCTGGCCGGGTTCGTCGAGCCGGGGGAGTCCGCCGAGGCCGCGGTGGCCCGCGAGGTCGCCGAGGAGGTCGGTCTCGAGGTCACCGACGTGCAGTACGTGTCCAGCCAGCCCTGGCCCTTCCCGCAGTCGTTGATGCTGGGCTACACGGCGCGTGCGGTGGACACCGAGCTGCGGGTCGACCACGACGAGATCGAGGAGGCCCGCTGGTTCAGCCGGGCCGAGCTGCTGGCCGGTGACGGACCGGCCGCGCTGCCGCCGCCGGTCTCCATCGCCCGCTACATCCTCGACCGCTGGTTGGCTCAGGAGCTGTAGCGGCCCTGCAGCACCAGCGCCGGCCGGTCGGCGTGGTCGGCGAGCACGACCACGTCGGCCAGCGCCACCGGGTCGACCTCGTCGTCGTACCGGTCGAAGGCCGGCAGCTCCCAGGCCTGCGCCGCCGGGGTGCGGCGGGCCCGGGCAGCCGGGCCCACCCGCAGGTGCACCACCACGTCGAAGGCCAGCCCGACGCCCTGCAGCAGCGCCCCGGGCACCAGCACGACCCCGGCTGCGGGCACCCGCACGGCCCGGGTCGCCCGGTCCCGGACGGCGTCCCACAGCTCGGGCAGCACGTCACCGGGCCCGCCGGGGCCGACCCGGTCGAGCACCTCCCGGGCGAGGGCACGGACGTCGAGCCAGTCGGTGTACCGCGCGTCGGGGTCGGTGCGGCCGTGCTCCAGGCGCACCGAGGCCGGACGCAGGAACCCGGCCGCCGGGACGACGGTCACCGGGCGGCCGAGCGCGGGGAGCCGTTCGGCGACCGCCCGGGCCAGCGCCTCGGGGTCGGCGGCGTCCGGCCCGTCGAGGGCCACCCGTAGCGCGGCGGCGCCGGCCTCGGCCGGGGTGTCGGCCAGCAGGGCCGCGAGACGGTCGGCCAGCGCGACGGGGGTGAGCGGGAGCGGAGAGCTCAGGGTCAGCCCTGGACCGGACCGGGGGCGGCCCCGTGCCGGGCACGGGTGCGCTCGACCCGACGCGCACTGCCCCGCGCGGACTGGTCGCCCGGCGGGGGAGTGGCCGGTGCCGGGACGGTCGGGGCCGAGGTGAGTCCGTCGATGACCTCGCGGGCCAGGTCGTGCACCGACCGTCCGGCGGACCGGGCCTGCTTGCGCAGCCCCTCGAAGGCCTCCCGGGGGCTGCAGCCCGACCGTGCGGCGAGCACCCCGATGGCCCGCTCGGTGGAGACCCGGGTGGCCAGTGCGTGCTCCAGCTGGGCGACGGTCCGCTCCAGGCCGGCGATCCGGGCGTCGCGGGGGTCGGTCTCGTCGGCGGCGTCGACCGCACCCCGGGCGGCCCGGCGGGCGTCGCGACCGGGTTCGGGCGAGGCGCCCAGATCCTCGGCGATCAGGTCGGCCAGGCTCATGGCCTCGACGAGGTCGGGGGCGTCCTCGGCTCCAGCGGGGGTCAGCACCGCCCAGCCCCGGGTGGTGCGGGTGACCACGAACGCCGGCGCCCCCGCCGCGGTGCGCACGACGTCGTCACCGGGGGCCAGGTGGGGCTCGGCGGGGGTCGCGGCGGGACCGACCGGTGTGCTCACGACCACGTCCTCCCTGCCTCGGGGCGACCCGGACGGTCGCGGCGGTGCGGGCCGTCCACGGCCCGCACCAGGGTGATCATCACCCGGGGAGGGCCGTGGAGCCGGGATCACGCGCCGGGGAGCTGTGCGAGCTGGTTCTTGACCTGCTCGATGCTGGGGTTCGTCAGGGCGCTGCCGTCGGCGAAGACCAGCGTGGGCACGGTGCGGTTGCCGCCGTTGGCCTTCATCACCAGGTCGGCCGCACCGTCGTCGGTCTCGATGTTGACCTCGGCCCACTCGATGCCCTCACGCTGCATGAGCTTCTTCAGCCGGACGCAGTAGCCGCACCAGCTGGTGGTGTACATGGTCACGGGGGCAGTCGGTGCGCTCACGGAGCGATCCTCCATCGGTGGTGCGGACGCCGGCCACTCGGGTCGACGGCATGCGGTCGCACGCACCCGGGACAACGACGACCCCCTGGGGATGCTTCCCCCGGCTGTCGGACCCGGCTGCCAGACTCGGGCCGTGGTCGTCGGTGAGCTCGGGTCGGGTCGTGCGGGGTCGACGGAGAGCCCCCCGCCCGACAGCGCGGCGGCGGTGCTGGCCGGCCTGGACGAGCAGCAGCGCACCGCGGCGGCGGCGGTGACCGGCCCGGTCTGCATCCTGGCCGGCGCGGGGACCGGCAAGACCCGCACGATCACCCACCGGATCGCCTACGGCGTGCACACCGGCGTCTACACCCCCGAGCAGGTGCTGGCCGTGACGTTCACCGCCCGGGCCGCGGGGGAGCTGCGGGGCCGGCTGTCCGCGCTGGGCGTGGGCGGTGTCCAGGCCCGCACCTTCCACGCCGCCGCGATGCGTCAGCTGCGGTACTTCGCCCCCCGGGTGCTCGGTGGCCCCATGCCCGAGCTGGTGGAGAACAAGCTGCGGGTCGTCGCCGGTGCCGCCACCCGCAACCGGTTGACCACCGACCGGGCCAGCCTGCGCGACCTGGCGAGTGAGATCGAGTGGGCCAAGACCACCCTGGCCACCCCGGAGGACTACCCGGCCCGGGCGAAGGCCGCGGCCCGGGAGACCCCGTTCGAGCCGGCCGCCGTCGCCGCGGTGTACGCCAGCTACGAGCAGGCCAAGTCCCGCGACGGGTCGCTGGACTTCGAGGACCTGCTGCTGGTCACCGCCTACGCCCTGGAGGAGCACCGCGACGTCGCCCGGGAGGTGCGCGGGCAGTACCGGCACTTCGTCGTCGACGAGTACCAGGACGTCAACCCGCTGCAGCAGCGGCTGCTCGACGCCTGGCTGGGTGGCCGGGCCGAGCTGTGCGTGGTCGGTGACCCCAACCAGACGATCTACTCCTTCACCGGCGCCGACCCCGACCACCTGCTCGGGTTCGCCGACCGCTACCCCGACGCCGAGGTGGTGAAGCTGGAGCGCGACTACCGCTCCACGCCGGAGGTCGTCGGCCTGGCCAACCGGATCATCGGGATGGCGCCCCGGCGTCGCGGCCTGCCGGGGCTGCGCCTGCTCGGCCAGCGAGCCGGCGGCCCCGAGCCGCGCTTCCTGGAGCACCCCGACGAGCCCGCGGAGGCCGCCGCGGTCGCCGCGGCCTGCCGCGCGCTGGTGGACGGCGGGTTGCCTGCCGCAGAGATCGCGGTGCTCTTCCGGATCAACGCCCAGTCCCAGGTCTACGAGTCCGCGCTGGCCGACGCCGGGGTGCCCTACGTGCTCAAGGGCGGGGAGCGGTTCTTCGAGCGGCCCGAGGTGCGGGAGGCGGTGCTGCTGTTGCGCGGTGCGGCCGCCGGCCGGGACGACGGCGCCCTGGTGCCCACCGTGCGCGACGTGCTGGCGTCGGTCGGCTGGGTCGAGCACCGCCCCCCACCCGGCGGGGCGGCCCGGGACCGCTGGCAGTCGCTGTCGGCGCTGGTCGACCTCGCCGTCGACCTGGTCGCCGAGCAGCCCACGCTCGACCTGGCCGGCTTCGTCACCCACCTGGCCGAGCGGGCCAACGCCCAGCACGCCCCCACCGTCCAGGGCGTCACGCTGGCCTCGATGCACGCGGCCAAGGGCCTGGAGTGGGACGCCGTGTTCGTCGTCGGCCTGGTCGACGGGGTGCTGCCCATCGCGCAGTCGCTGAACCGCCCGGACGCCGTGGAGGAGGAGCGCCGGCTCCTGTACGTCGCGGTCACCCGCGCCCGGGAGCAGCTGACGCTGTCCTGGTCGCTGTCCCGCCAGCCCGGGGGTCGCCGCTCCCGCCCCCGCAGCCGCTTCCTCACCGGCATCGCCCCGGAGTCCACAGCCGCCCGGAGGACCCCCGCCGCGCGCGCCGCGGTGGTCCTCGACGGCGCCGCCGGACAGCTGTTCGAGGCCCTGCGCAGCTGGCGGACCGAGGCCGCCACGGCGGCCTCCGTGCCGGCCTACGTCGTCCTCGGTGACGCCACCCTGCAGGCCATCGCCGAGACCCGGCCGCGCACCCTCACCGAGCTCGCCGCCCTGCCCGGGATCGGCGCCCGCAAGCTGGCGGCCTACGGCGAGGACGTGCTGGCCACGGTGGCCGCGGACACCTGATCGGGTCGGCCTCGTTTAATGCGTTGACCGCTGTCCGGGAGGTCCCCTAGCCTCCTGAGCACGCCCTCCGGTGACGGAGGGCACGACCTGACCGCCACCCCGAGCCCGGCCCACCGGCCGCGCTCCGAGCCCCGAGAGGAGGGGTCCAGATGGGCACGAACACCTACCAGACCCCGATCCACGTCGGGGTCTCCGTCGCGTGTGGCGGCAGCCTCACCAGCCCGCAGGCCGACCGGTTCCAGGGGACCGCTCTGCCTGCCGCCGTCCGGCTGCGCGTCCCGATGACCGGTCTGCCGGTCGGCGCCACCACCGACGAGAAGAGCACCACCCCGGGCACACCGCCCTCGAGGACCTCTCCGAGCTAGCAGCTCGCACGGACCTCCTCGAGGCCGCGGGACCCGGTGACACACCCGGGATCCGCGGCCTCCGTCACGTCCGCCGCCGATCCCACCGACCTCCCGGTCGGCGGGACCTCCGTCGACCGGTCACGGCACGAGGAGAAGGAGAGCGGCCGTGCAGCACACGATCGAACACCCGGCACCGGACCGGCACGCCGAGCTCGGGCCCGTCCTGCCCTGCCGGGTGCAGGACCCCGACCTGTGGTTCGCCGAGACCCCGGCCCGGCTGGAGGAGGCCAAGGCGCACTGCGTCGACTGTCCCCTGCGGACCGACTGTCTGGCCGGCGCGCTGGACCGGGGCGAGCCCTGGGGCGTCTGGGGCGGGGAGATCTTCGACCACGGCGTCGTCATCGCCCGCAAGCGGCCCCGGGGCCGGCCCCGCAAGGTCGCCGCGTGAGCGGGCCCGGCACCGACCACCACCAGACCCGGAGAGGAGGGGACATGGACCTCACCAGCAACCACTACGACGGCGTCCTGCTCGTGGCGCGCACGCACCAGGAGCACCTGGTGGCCGATGCCGACGCGGCCGCCCGGGCCCGCCGCGTCGTCGCCGCACGACGGTGGGCGCGCCGCGCCGAGCGGGCGACCCGCCGGGCCGCCCGGGCCAGCGCCGCGGTGCGCTGACCGTGCCGCCCGTCCCGCCACCCACCCCGCCGAGCGCACCACCGACGGCCCCACCCGCGCACCCCGACCAGGGAGCAGGTGGGGCCGTCGTCGTCCTGCGGCGGGCATCATCGGGGGATGGAGACACCGACCGCCTGCGGGGTCTGCGGCCACCGGGCGCCCGTGCCGGTGCCGCTGGACTGGGCCCGGGAGACCACCCGGGGCGGGGTCGAGCGGGTGCTGTGCCCGGGCTGCGTCCGGCGGCACGTCCGGGAGATCGAGGCCCGGCTGGACCCCTGAGGGACGGCCCTCAGGCGGAGAAGCCGGGCAGCCACTCCTCGCAGACCGCGCGGAAGTCCCCGGCCGCACCGAGCTGGCAGAGCACCCCGATCGACCCCATCGTCACCCGGTGGATCAGCAGGTAGGCCGGGGGCAGGTTGAGCTGGCGGCCCAGGCGGCTCGCCTCGCTGCGCGGGTCGCCCACCCGGGTGGCCTGCTCCTGCATCCAGGCCCGGGTGAAGTGGAAGTGGTCGGTGGCGACCGGCTCCAGCAGCGGGCGCAGGTAGTCCAGCACCCCGCGGGCGTCGACCGCCACGTTGGGCCGGACGAAGCCCTCGGTGCGCAGGTCGGCCAGCACGTGCTCGGGCTCGTCGGCCAGCGCCAGCCGCACCAGCCGGCCGATGGGCTCGGGGTGCCCGCCGGGGAGGCGGGCGATGGCGCCGAAGTCGATGACCCCGAGCCGGCCGTCGGGGAGCAACCGGAAGTTGCCCGGGTGCGGGTCGGCGTGCAGCAGGCCGGCCTTCTGCGGGCCGGAGAAGTGCAGCACCGTCAGCAGGATCCCGGCGCGGTCGCGCTGCTCCTGGGTGCCGTCGGTGATGATCTTGGCGAGCGGGGTGCCCTCCATCCACTCCGACACGATCACCTTGGGAGCGCTGGCCACCACCCGGGGCACGCTGATCTGCGGGTCGTCGACGAAGGCGGCGGAGAAGGCGCGCTGGGAGTCGGCCTCCTGGCCGTAGTCCAGCTCCTCGGCGACCCGGGCCTTGAGCTCGGTGATCAGCGGCTTGACGTCCATCCCGGGGAACAGGACGGCGAACATCCGCGCGAAGCGGGACAGCTGGTTCAGGTCGGCCATCAGCGCGGCACCGGCACCGGGGTACTGGATCTTGACCGCCACGTCCCGGCCGTCGCGCCAGGTCGCCCGGTGCACCTGCCCGATGCTCGCCGCGGCCGCCGGGGTGTCGTCGAAGTCGGCGAACCGGGTCCGCCACGTGCCACCGAGCTGCTGGGCCAGCACCGCGTGCACGGTGCGCACCGGCATCGGGGGCGCCTCCTCCTGCAGCTTGACCAGGGCCTCGCGGTAGGGCGCGGCGAGCTCCTCGGGGACGGCAGCCTCGAACACCGAGAGCTGCTGCCCCAGCTTCATGGCCCCGCCCTTGAGCTGGCCGAGCACGGCGAAGAGCTGCTCGGCGGTGCGCTGCTGCAGCTCGGCCGAGACCTCCTCCGACGACTGGCCCGACAGTCGCTTGCCGATGCCCAGCGTCGCCCGGCCCGCCGCGCCCAGCGGGAGCGAGGCCAGCTTCGCCGTCCGCGACACCGAGGTGCGTGGGATTCCCCGTCCGGTGTCCGTCACCCCTCCAGTGTCCCTGTTCTGCAGCGAGGCGTCAGATCGGCGGCGGGCCCGCTGCCCCGGCCGCCTGACAGGGGCACCCCGGGTGCGCCGGCCAGACCCGGCGGACGGGGACCAACCCCGGTGGACGGAGCTCCAGCGTCGCCCCCACCACGGTGGGCGCGGCGTCGCCGTCGAGGTGGGCGAGCACCTGGGCGGCGGCCGCCGCGGCCGTGGACAGGCAGGTCAGCGAGCTGCCGCTGGCCGGCCCGCCGCCGGGTGACCCGACGACGGGCTCCCGCAGACCGGCGACCACCTCGGCCCAGCCGGGGTCCTCGTCGCGCCGGGTCGCCTCCGCGCAGCGCAGGCAACTGGTCCGGCCGGGCACCACGAGCGGGCCGACCACACCGGTCTCGCCGCGGACGGTGGCCACCAGGTGCGGCACCCCGTCCCGGTGCAGGCCGCCCTGCAGCGGGTCGACGGCCGCCCACGGCCGGCAGAGGACCACCAGGTCAGGGGGGCGCCCCGGGGGCAGCGGCCGCAGGTCGACCTGGGGGGCCACCCGCCGCACGGCGTCGGCCGCGGCCAGCGCGCGGGGGCGTCCCTCGTCCAGGGCGGACAGCCCGCCCACCACGACGTCCTCGGCCCGGACGGGTCCGCGGTCGACCACGTGCACCCGGCCCACCCCACCGGCGGCCAGCAGGGCCGCCAGGGGGACACCCACCCGGGTGGCCCCGTCCACCACGACGGCCGACGCCCGGCGCCCGCGCCACCGACCGGGGCCCGGCGCCACCGCCGCGGGGAGCTCGGTGCCGGCCCGCGCCCGCCCCGCCGGCCCGGGGTCGGTGGCCAGCAGGTCGGCGGGGGAGAGGTCCACGAGCTGGCCGGTGGAGCGCAGCCCGACCACCAGGTCGGCCAGCAGGTCGGCGGGGACGCCCGAGGCGACCGCCAGCGCGGGCAGCGACCGCTCCGGCCGGGACCCGTCGAGGGACCGCAGGACCGTGACGACGGCTCGACGGGCCCGCTCGCCCAGCGGACCCACCCGCAACCCCGTGCCACCGTCGGCCCCGCCGATCTGCAGGGTGTCGGCGCCCAGCCGCAGCAGCGGGGTCCCTGGGGGCAGCAGGGGGTGGGTGCTCTCGGTCACCGGCCGAGCGTGTCACCGGACGGGGTCGGGACCGGCCCGGCGTCCACAACCCGGTCGGGCTCTGTCCACCGCCTGTGGACGGAGCTGTGGACGAGGTGGGGAGGGTGGCCCCGGCGCTGTGCACGGGCAGGGGAGGGACGGGTGCGGAACTGCCCGGTCGGGTGGCCGGGTCCGCGCGGGGCCGGGCCGGAGGGCCCGTGGACCCTGTGGACGGCGCCCGGAGCGGCCGATCCCGGCCCGGATGTCCACCGAGCGTGTGCACTCGTCCCCGACCGGGTGTCCGCGGTCTGGATGAGCGGCCCTCCGGTGGTTACCGTGCGTGGGTGCAGTCACCGGACACCCCCGACACCACCTCGACCGACACCGCCGCCGCGGTGCCGGCCGCCCTCCGTGGGTCCGGGCGCGCCGGTGTCTCCACCGGCCGCGCCCACCGTGGGGCGGGCGAGGCACACGGGCCGGGCTCCCAGCGGACGGGGGCGATCGAGGTCCGCCGCAGTCCCCGGCGGCGGCGCACCGTCACCGCCTACCGCGAGGACGACCGCACCGTCGTGCTGATCCCGGCCTCCTTCAGCGCCGCCGAGGAGCGTCGCTGGGTGGCCCAGATGGTCGCCAAGCTCGAGACCCGGGAGGACCGTCGGCGCCGCACCCTGGGCGGTGACGACGAGCTGGCCGCCCGCGCCCGGGCGCTGTCCGATGCCCACCTGGGCGGCGTGCTGCCCAGCAGCGTGCGCTGGGTGGACAACCAGAACCGCCGCTGGGGTTCGTGCACCCCCGCCGACCGGACGATCCGGTTGTCCAGCCGGCTGCGTGGGATGCCCGAGTACGTCGTGGACTACGTGCTGGTGCACGAGCTCGCCCACCTGCTCGAGCCCGCGCACGACGACGCCTTCTGGGCGCTGGTCGGCCGGTACCCGCGGGCCGAGCGGGCGCTGGGCTTCCTGGAGGGCGTGGAGTCCCGGGTCGGTGCCGCCCCGGTCGGGGACCAGGGCGACACCGACTGAGGGGTCAGCTGGTGGCGGGCTTCCCGTCGGCAGGGTCGTCGCCGTCGCCGTCGCCGTCGCCGTCGTCCTCGGCGGTGGAGGGGTCCTGCAGGTCCAGCCCGGCGGTGAGCCGGTCGAACTCGTCCTGACCGTCGGCGTCGCGCTGGTCACCGGAGCCGGTGCCCTGCTTGCCCACGAAGTCCAGCGGCTCGTCGAGGTCGTCGGCGGTGGGCAGCAGGTCCGGGTGCGACCAGAGCCGGTCACGGGCGTCGCTGCCGTGCTGGGCGGTCATCGCGCCCCACACCGTGGCGGCGTCGCGCAGCCGGCGCGGGCGCAGCTGCAGCCCCACCAGGGTGGCGAAGGTCTGCTCGGCCGGTCCGCCGGAGGCGCGGCGGCGGCGCATGGTCTCGGCCAGCGCCCCGTGCCCGGGCAGCCGCTTGCCGGCGGCCTCGGCGACGACGACGTCGACCCAGCCCTCGACCAGGGCCAGCAGCGTCTCCAGCCGGCGCAGCGCCATCTGCTGCTCGGGGGTCTCGGCCGGCTCCAGGACGCCGCTGCCCAGCAGCTGCTGCAGCTTCTCCGGGTCCTGCGGGTCGAAGCCGCCCTCCATGCCGCCCATCGCGTCCTCCAGCCCCCGCTGGATCGCGTCGGCGTCGACGTGGATGCCCCGGGCGTAGGCGTGCACGGCGTCGGCCAGCTGCTGGCGGAGCCACGGCACGTGCGCGAAGAGCCGCTGGTGGGCCGCCTCGCGCAGGGCCAGGAAGAGGCGGACCTCCTCCTCGGGACGGTCCAGGCCGGCGCGGAACGCGTCGACGTTCTGCGGCACCAGGGCCGCGGTGCCGGCCGGGGCGAGCGGCAGACCGACGTCGGTGCTCGTGACGACCTCGTCGGCGAGCTTGCCGAGGGCCTGGCCGACCTGGGCGCCGAACATCATGCCGCCCATCTGGCCCATCATCCCGGCCAGCGGACCGGCCATCGCCTGCGCCTCGGCCGGCAGCGCGGCGGTCATCGCGGCGACCACGCGCTCGGCCAGGGGGTCGATGAGCGCACCCCAGGCGGGCAGGGTCTGCTCGAGCCAGTCGACCCGCGACCACGCCACGGTCCGCTCGATCCCCGAGGGCATCTCCGTGGCCTGGTCCAGCCACAGGTCGGCCAGGCGCAGCGCCTCGGTGACCTCGCTCTGCTCGGCGGCGGACGTCGGCTGGTGGCCGGCCGCGAGCTGGCTGATCGCACCCTGACGGGCCAGGTCCCAGTTGACCGGTCCGCCGGACCAGCTCATCAGCTTCTGCAGCTCGGCGAACAGCGGCATCTTGCCCAGCAGGTCCTCCGGCGAGCCGCCACCGGCCCCGCCGAAGAGGGCGCCCAGCCCGAACGGGTCGTTCGGCTGACCCCCCTGGCCGGAGTCGCCACGGCGCTCCGGGTCGCGGTCGGGCAGGCCGAATCCGAAGGGCACGTCGCTCATGGCACCCACGGTAACCGCGCCGGGGGGCCGCTACCCGCTCCTGCCGTCCGCTCTGGGCGGACACCCAGCCCCCGCCCCGCGCCCGCTCAGCTGCAGGCCCGCGCCGCGTCGGTCACCTACTGTCGACGCCCGTGAGCCGTCGTGTGACCGTCCTCGTCGCCGGTGTCGTGCTGCTGCTGGCCTTCGGCCTGGTCGGCACGTTCCTGCCCGTGCCCTACGTGGCCCAGGTGCCCGGACCCACCTACAACACCCTGGGTGACGTCGACGGCAACCCGATCATCAGCATCGACGGCCGAGAGCGCAACGACACCACCGGCAACCTCAACCTGACCACGGTCGGGGTGCCGCAGCGGCCGCTCACCCTGGTCGGTGCGGTGCAGGGCTGGTTCGACAGCGAGGTCAGCGTCGTCCCCCGGGACACCGTCTACCCGCCCGAGCAGACGGTCGAGGAGACCCAGGAGCAGAACCGGCAGGCCTTCCTCACCTCCGAGCAGTCGGCCAACGCCGCCGCGCTGTCCGAGCTGGGGTACCCGGAGAAGGTCGTCGTCCAGACCGTGCCGGAGGACTCCCCGTCGGCCGGCCTGCTCGAGCCCGGTGACGCGATCGAGAGCATCGACGGCACCGCGACCCCCACCACCGAGGCCCTCGACGCCGCGCTGACCGCCGTCCCGGCCGGGGACGACGTCGAGGTCGCCTACACCCGGCTGGGCGAGGCGGGCACCACCACGGTCACCTCGACGTCCTCGGAGGACCGCGACGGCGCCCTGCTGGGCGTCTCGGTGCTGCAGACCCCGTCGGCGCCCTTCGACGTCTCGATCCGGGTGGACGACGTCGGTGGTCCCTCGGCCGGGCTGATGCTGACGCTGGGGATCATCGACCTGGTGGGGGACACCGACCTCACCGACGGCGCCGTCATCGCCGGCACGGGCACGATCGACGAGACCGGCGCGGTCGGTCCGATCGGCGGCATCCCGCTGAAGCTGGTGGCCGCCCGGGACATCGACGCCGAGCTCTTCCTGGTCCCGGCGGACAACTGCGCCGAGGCCCTCGCCTCGCCGCAGCCCGGGCTGACCATGGCCCGGGTGGCCACCCTGGACGACGCGCTCACCGCGCTCGAGGTCTTCCGCGACGGCGGCACCCCGCAGCCCTGCACCGCCGGCGGCTGACGCCCTCCCACCGGCACGCCGTCCCGACGTGGTGTCCTTGACGCCACGACCAGGGAACCAGCGGACGTCGGCGGCAGTTGAGCAGACGACCCCACCGTCGGTCACCCTCGGCCGCCCGGCTGTCGGGGGGCTGTCGGGGACCGGTCGAGGACCTGTGACCCCAGGGCCGTGAACACCCCGAACGGCACGACCCAGCACGTCACAGCAGCGATGTGTGTTCTCAGCAACTGAAGGAGCCTGCCCGTGGCCATGCGGCCCCCCGTGCCGGTGCCGACCCTGTCCCGGCGCGCCAAGCTGGTCATCGGCGTCATCGCCGTCCTGCTGGTGCTCTTCACCGTGATCGGCTCGCTCACCAACGTCTACGTCGACTACCTCTGGTTCGACGAGACCGGCTTCACCGAGGTGTTCTGGACCGAGATCCAGACCCGCCTGCTCCTGTTCGCCGTCGTCGGCATCGCCACCGGCGGGCTGGTCGCGCTGGCGGTCTACCTGGCCTACCGGTTCCGCCCCACGTTCCGGCCGATGAGCCTGGAGCAGCAGAACCTGGAGCGCTACCGCCAGTCGGTCGAGCCCCGCCGCAAGCAGGTGCTCATCGGCCTGGCCGTGGTCCTGGGCCTGTTCGCCGGGTTCACCGCGCAGGGCAGCTGGGAGACCTGGCTGACCTTCCGGAACTCGACGCCCTTCGGGACGGTCGACCCCCAGTTCGGGCTGGACAACTCCTTCTTCGTCTTCGACTACCCCTTCTACCGGCTGGCGCTGGGCTTCGGCTTCGCCATCGTGGTGCTGGCGCTGATCGGCTCGCTGGTCACCCACTACGTCTTCGGCGGGCTGCGGCTGCAGACCCCCGGCCAGAAGCTCTCCTCGGCCGCCCGGGTGCAGCTGTCGGTGCTCCTGGGTGTCTTCGTGGCCCTCAAGGCGGTGGCCTACTGGCTGGACCGCTACGGCCTCGTCTACTCCACCCGCGGTGACGTGTTCACCGGTGCCAGCTACACCGACGTGAACGCGCTGCTGCCGGCCAAGACGATCCTGGTCTTCGTCGCGGTCATCTGCGCGATCGCGTTCTTCGCCAACATCGTCGTCCGCAACTTCGCGCTGCCGGCCGCCGCGCTCGTGCTGCTGCTGCTGTCCTCGCTGGTCATCGGCGTGGCCTACCCGGCGATCGTGCAGCAGTTCGTCGTCCGGCCCTCGGCCGACCAGCGGGAGTCGGACTTCATCCAGCGGGCCATCCCCTCCACGCTGGAGGCCTACGGGCTCTCCGACGTGGAGTACGTGGACTACGCCACCGACACCGACGGCTCCGACGTCGACCCCGAGGCCGCGCTCGCGGCCCTGCGGGACGACCAGACGACGATCCCCAACGCCCGGCTGCTGGACCCCAACGTGCTCAGCGAGACGTTCACCGCGCGCCAGCAGATCCGCAACGTCTACGGGTTCCCGGAGCGGCTGGACATCGACCGCTACACGATCGACGGGGTCACCCAGGACTACGTGGTCGCCGTCCGCGAGCTCAACACCTCGGGGCTGACGGACAACCAGAGCACCTGGATCAACCGGCACACCGTCTACACCCACGGCAACGGCTTCGTGGCCGCGCCGGCCAACCAGGTCGTCGCCGGCCAGGAGGGCGGCGAGCCGAACTTCTCCGGTGCCGGCGACCTGCCGACCACCGGTGACATCCAGGTCGACCAGCCGCGCATCTACTACGGCGAGCTGCTCAACGACGGCGGCACCGACGTCTACTCCGTGGTCGGCGCCCCCGAGGGCCAGACCCCGCGTGAGTTCGACCAGCCCGAGGGCGGGTCGGACGAGGGCCAGATCAACCGCACGTACGACGGCACCGGCGGTGTCGAGATCGGCAGCTTCTTCCGGCAGCTGACCTTCGCCATCTACTACCGGGAGCGGAACTTCATCCTCTCCGGTGCGGTGAACGACGAGTCGCGGGTGCTCTACGTCCGTGACCCGCTGGACCGGGTGGAGAAGGCGGCGCCGTTCCTCACCGTGGACGGCGACCCGTACCCCGCGGTGGTCGACGGCAAGGTGCAGTGGATCCTCGACGGCTACACGACCTCGGACGCCTTCCCGTACGCCGAGCAGATGGAGCTGGGCACGGCCGCGGCCGACGCGTTGACCGGCACCGGGACGACCGCGCTGCCCGACGACCAGTTCAACTACATCCGGAACTCGGTCAAGGCCACCGTGGACGCCTACGACGGCACGGTGACCCTGTACGCCTGGGACGAGTCCGACCCGTTGCTGGCCACGTACATGAAGGCGTTCCCCGGGGTCATCCAGCCGCGGGAGAACATGAGCGACGAGCTCATCAGCCACGTCCGGTACCCGGAGGACCTGTTCAAGCTCCAGCGGGACGTGCTCACCCGGTACCACGTGACCGACCCGACGGACTTCTACAACCAGAACGACCGGTGGCAGGTCTCCACCGACCCGACCAACCAGGGTGCGGCCGACGGTCTCCAGCCGCCGTACTACATCCTGGCCCAGCGCCCGGGTGACGACGGTGCGACGTTCCAGCTGACCAGTGCGCTCAACGCGTTCCAGCGGGACAACCTGTCGGCGTTCGTGTCGGCCTCGTCCGACCCGGCCACCTACGGCGAGATCCAGGTGCTCCGATTGCCCGGCAACACCCCGTTCCGGGGGCCGGAGCAGGTGCAGAACTCCTTCCTGACCAACAACCAGGTCAGACCGGACCTGACGCTGTTCAACAGCGACACGTCCAACGCGGTGTTCGGCAACCTGCTGACCCTGCCGATCGGTGACGCGGGGCTGCTCTACATCGAGCCGCTCTACGTCGAGGGGTCGGGGGAGAACGCCTTCCCGCTGCTGCAGAAGGTGCTGGTCAACTACGGCGACCGGATCGGCTACGGCGACACCCTGTCCGAGGCGCTGGACCAGGTCTTCGGGGCCGGCGCGGGGACGGTGGCCTCGGACAACGAGGACGCCGCCACCCAGCCGGACGCCGGGGAGACCACGGCACCGACGACGACGGCACCCAGCGGGACGGCGGCACCGACCACCTCGGCGCCCCCGGCCACCGGTGGCGGGGACGTGGACTCCGCGGTCGCGGCGATCCAGGCCGCGCTGGCCTCGCTGGCCGCTGCCCAGCAGTCCGGTGACTTCGCCGCGGTGGGTCAGGCGCAGGCCGACCTGCAGGCCGCGGCGGCCGCGTTCGAGGCAGCCCAGTCCGCAGCGGCGGCGAGTCCGACCGGCTGACGAGGCCGGGGTGGGGGTCGGTCGAGACCCCCACCCCGGCCCTGTTAGGGTTGGTCCACCGACGCGGGGTGGAGCAGCTCGGTAGCTCGCTGGGCTCATAACCCAGAGGTCGCAGGTTCAAATCCTGCCCCCGCTACAGATGCAGGACAGCAGGCCCCGGACCTCAGGTCCGGGGCCTGCTGCGTTCCCCGCCCCTGACGAGGAGGGCGCTCCTCGTCGGGGTGGGGACCGTCACGCCGGAAGGGTTGGACGTCGCCGGTGGACGCGGGGTAACGTTCTTCTTGCGACGCGGGGTGGAGCAGCTCGGTAGCTCGCTGGGCTCATAACCCAGAGGTCACAGGTTCAAATCCTGTCCCCGCTACCACCACGGAAGGCCCGGACTCCTCGAGTCCGGGCCTTCTGCGTTGCCCCCGGTCAGTCCCGCAGCAGGGACAGGTCGAAGGTCAGCGTGCGGAACGGGTTGGCCAGCCCCACCTGGTCTGCGCGGGCGGCGTCGTCGACCTCGGGCACCTCGCGCACCAGCGACTCCTTGACCCCGAACACCGCGTCGGAGTCCAAGTAGGGGCTGTCGGCCACGAAGACGTGCGTGGTCACCGTGCGGTGCCCCGCCGCAGCGGCGATGAAGTGCAGGTGCGCCGGCCGGTAGGGGTGCCGACCGGTGGCGGCGAGCAGCCGGCCGACCGGGCCGTCGTCGGGGATCGGGTAGTAGCGGGGGACGACGGAGCGGAACCAGAACCGGCCCTCCACGTCGGTGGTGAACAGCCCCCGGAGGTTCCCGGCCGGCTGCACGTCGGGCTGCTGGACGTCGTAGAAGCCGTCCTCGTTGGTCTGCCAGACGTCCACGGTCGCCCCGGCCAGCGGGTCCCCGTCCGGGCCGGTCACCTGACCGGAGACGAGACAGGGCACCCCCTTGCCGTCGAGGGCGATGTCGTCGCCCAGCTCGCGCACGGGGGAGTCGACCATGTGGAACGGGCCCAGCACGGTCGACTCCGTGGCCGTCCCGCCGGTGCGGTGGTTCACCGTCTCGACCAGCATCGACAGCCCCAGCACGTCCGACAGCAGGATGAACTCCTGCCGGGTCGGGGTGCACGCCTGGCCGGTCTCGGTGAGGAAGCCGACCGCGGCGCCCCACTCGTCCTCGGTGAGCTCGACGTCCTTCACGAAGTCGTGCAGGTGCCGGACCAGCGAGGTGAGCACCGTCTGCAGCCGCGGGTCGGTGGTGCCGGCGAAGGACGCCGCGACCACCTCGGCCGAGCGCTCCTCGCTGAACAGCTCGCGGTCGGGGGTGGTGCTGGGGGAGGGCATGGGGTCTCCTCGACGACGGACGGGGGTCGGCCGGAGTCAAGCCCGCGGGCCCGGGCCCGTCAACGTCGGGAAGCCGCCGCCGGCCGCCGGCGTTGCAGCGCCCATGACGACACCGGACGACACCACCGTGCGGGACGACCCGGCGGACAGCCGGTCCGGGACCGCCTCGGGCGACCGGCGGCCGGGGTCCGCCGGCCACACGCGCGCCGAGGTCGGGACGGGGGAGCGGGCGTGAGCGGGCCCTTCGACGTCCGGCCCGAGGACCACGTCTACGGCTCGCTGGACGCCCCGGTCACCGTGCTCGAGTACGGCGACTACGAGTGCCCGTACTGCGGTGCCGCCGCCCCGGTGCTCAAGGCGCTGGTCGACGGCTCCGACGGCGGGGTGAAGCTGGTGTTCCGGCACTGGCCGCTGGCCGACGTGCACCCCTACGCGCTGACCGCGGCACTGGCCGCGGAGGCCGCGGGTGCCCAGGGCGCCTACTGGGAGATGCACGAGCACCTGTTCGGCCACCAGGACCGGCTGGCCGACGCCGACCTCGCCGGCTACGCCGTCGAGCTGGGGCTGGACCCGTCGCGGGTCACCGGGGAGGCGGCACAGCCTTTTGGCGACAAGGTGGTGGCCGACTTCGAGACCGGGGTGGAGCTGGAGGTGCCGGGGACGCCCACCCTCTTCGTGGACGGCCAGCTCTTCAGCGGCCGCCCGGACCTGGCCTCGCTGCGTCGGGCGATCGGCGCGGCCGGCCAGGGCTCAGACCCGGACGCCGGGCTCGATCCAGGGCCGCGGGGGAAGCGACGGTGGCTCGTCGGACGCCGGCGAGCAGAGCGGGAACCGCTCGCCCAGGGTGCGCAGGAGGACGGTGCCGATCACCGCTGCGGTCAGTGACCCCAGCAGGATGCCGATCTTGGCCTGCTCGCGCAGCAGCTCGTCGTCGAAGGCCAGGTCGGTGATGAACAGCGAGATGGTGAACCCGATCCCGGCCAGCGTGGCGCCGGCCATCAGGTGCGACCAGCGCACCCCGCCCGGGAGCACCCCCCAGCCGGTCTTCAGCGCCACGAACGCCCCCAGGGTGATGCCCACAGCGTTGCCCAGCACCAGCGCGACCGCGATGCCCAGGGTGACCGTGGAGGTGGCCGCGGCCCGCAACGTCTCCGCGTTCAGCACCACCCCGGCGTTGGCCAGCCCGAACACCGGCACGACGAGGTAGGCGGTGTACCGGTGCAGGGACTCCTGCAGCCGGGCGTTGGCGGGCACCGTGGAGGCGACCGCGAGCTTGGTGCTGCGGGCCTTGGACGCGTCGGGGTCCTCGCGCAGGGCGCGGCCGAACGCCGCCGTCCGGTCGATCTCCTTGCGGGACGGCGGCCGGGCGGGCAGCAGCAGGCCGACCAGGACGCCGGCCAGCGTGGCGTGCACCCCGGACTCGTGGACGGCCAGCCAAAGCGCGATGCCGGTCAGCACGTAGGGGGTCAGCTTCCACACGCCCAGCCAGCGCAGCACCAGCAGGGCGACGACCAGCAGGCCGGCCACGGCCAGGGCGGGCAGCACGATCTCGTCGGAGTAGAACAGCGCCATCACGCTGATCGCACCGATGTCGTCGACGATCGCCAGGGTCAGCAGGAACAGCCGCAGCCGGTCGGGGCAGCGTGGGCCGAACAGCGCCAGCACGCCGAGCACGAAGGCGGTGTCGGTGCTCATCACGATGCCCCAGCCCGAGGCCGCCTCCCCGCTCGGGTTGAAGGCCAGGTACACCAGCGCGGGGACGGCGAGGCCGCCCAATGCGCCCAGGGCGGGTGCGGCGACCGAGCGCCGGTCGCGGAGCTCGCCGGTGGCCACCTCGCGGGTGATCTCCAGCCCCACCACGAGGAAGAACAGCGCCATGGCGCCGTCGTTGACCCAGTGCCGCAGGTCCATCGACAGCTCCACGTCCCCGATGCCCAGCGAGGCGGGGGTGGACCAGAACGTGTCGTACCCGGCGGCCCACGGCGAGTTGGCCCAGGCCAGGGCCAGCAGGGTGCCGACGAGCAGCAGCGCCGAGCCACCGGCCTCGGTGCCCATGTAGAGCCTGGAGGACGGGGACAGCGTGGGGACCGAGACGCGCAGTGCGGGTCCGGGGCGGGGGGCCTGGGTCATGCGGGTGCCTCCCGGTCGAGTGTCAGCGGCTGCGCAACCCCGTCATCACAGCACGTGTTCCCCGTACATCTCACCCAGTGGGTCGGCGATGAGCTCGATGCGGGCACCGTCGGGGTCGCGGAAGTAGACCGAGACCCCCGAGTGGACGACGTGCTCGACGCCGGCCTCGGTCAGCTTCGCGACCAGGGCCTCCCAGCGGGTGGGCTCGACGCTGATCGCCACGTGGTGCAGCCCGCCGAGCACCTCGGCGTAGGGGCCGACGTCCAGGCCGGGGAAGTCGAAGAACGCCAGCAGGTTCGAGTTGCCGATGTCGAAGAAGAAGTGCGAGCTGCCCGGGTAGTCCCGGTTGTCGATCAGCTCGGTCAGCGGGAAGCCCAGCACGCCCTGGTAGAAGGCGACGGTGGCCTCGACGTCGCTGCTGATCAGCGCGGTGTGGTGCAGGCCGCGGGCGGTGGAGGCCGGTCGCTCGCCGGCCGGGCGCAGGTGCTGCTCGCGGATCCGGGCGCGGGTCGCCTCGATGGCGGCCAGGTCGATGGTCATGCGTTCAACCATCTCACCGCAGACCCGCGCCGTCCAGGCGTCCTGTGGCCCTGCAGGGGCGCAGCACGCCTGGAGGGCGGGAGTCTGCGGGCGGATCAGGCGAGCATCTGCTCCAGGTCGGCGATGAGGTCCTCGGCGTCCTCGATGCCCACCGAGAGGCGCACCAGGTCGGCGGGGACCTCCAGGGCGCTGCCGGCCACCGAGGCGTGCGTCATCCGGTGCGGGTGCTCCACCAGGGACTCCACGCCGCCCAGGGACTCGGCCAGGGTGAACACCTGCGCCCGCTCGCAGACCGCCAGGGCGGCCTCCTCGCCGGCGGCCAGCCGGAACGACAGCATCCCGCCGAAGCCGGACATCTGGCGCGCCGCGATCTCGTGGCCGCGGTGCTCGGGCAGGCCGGGGTAGAGCACGGAGGACACGGCCGGGTGCGCGGTGAGGAAGTCGACCACCCGGGCCGCGTTGGCCTGGTGCCGGTCCATCCGCACCCCGAGGGTCTTGATCCCGCGCAGCACCAGCCAGGCGTCGAAGGGCCCGGCCACGGCACCCATCGCGTTCTGGTGGAAGGCCAGCCGCTCACCGAGCTCGGCGGAACCGGCGACCAGCGCGCCGCCGACGACGTCGGAGTGCCCGCCGAGGTACTTCGTCGTGGAGTGCACCACGACGTCGGCCCCCAGCGTCAGCGGCTGCTGGAGGTAGGGCGAGGCGAAGGTGTTGTCCACCGCGAGCAGCGCGCCGTGCTCGTGCGCGAGCTGGGCCAGACCGGCGATGTCGGCGATGCCGAGCAGCGGGTTGGTCGGCGTCTCGCACCAGATGAGCTTGGTGTTCGGGCGCAGGGCGGCGCGGACGGCGTCCAGGTCGCCCAGGTCGACCGGGGTGTGGTCGACGCCCCAGCGGCCCAGCACCTTGCTGATCAGCCGGAAGGTGCCGCCGTAGGCGTCGATCGGGATGACCAGGTGGTCGCCCGGGTCGAGCACCGTGCGCAGCAGCGCGTCCTCGGCCGCCAGCCCGGAGGCGAAGGCCAGCCCGGTCGTGCCCTGCTCCAGCGAGGCCAGCGCCTCCTGCAGCGCGGTGCGGGTCGGGTTCGCGCTGCGGCTGTACTCGTAGCCCTCGCGCAACCCCCCGACGCCGTCCTGCTTGTAGGTGCTCGTCAGGTGGAGCGGGACGACGACGGCGCCGGTGGTCGGGTCGGGCTCCTGGCCGGCGTGGATCGCCCGGGTGGAGAAGCCCTGCGTGGGCTCGGAGGTCATGCCGTCACCGTAGGAGGCACCGCGGCGGGGATGCCGGCGAGATGGCCGAGCACGTCCTGCCGGGTGACGACACCGGCGGGCTTCCCGTCCTCGTGCACCAGCAGCGCGTCGGCGCCACCGAGGGCCGCGACCGCGGCGGACACCGGCTCGCCGGAGCCGATGATCGGCAACGGCGAGCTCATGTGCTTCTCCAGGGTGTCCGACAGCGCGGCCGAACCGGAGAACAGCGCGTCCAGCAGCGCCTTCTCCTCGACCGAGCCGACCACCTCGCCGGCGGTCACCGGCGGCTCCGCCCGGACGACCGGCATCTGCGAGACGCCGTACTCGCGGAGGATGTCGATCGCCTCGCGGACGGTCTCGGTGGGGTGGGTGTGCACCAGGGCCGGCAGTGCGTCGCCGTCGCCGGACTTGGCGCGCAGCAGCTCGCCGACGGTCTCGCCGTCCGCGGCCTCGACGAAGCCGTAGTCGGCCATCCACTCGTCGTCGAAGATCTTCTTGAGGTACCCGCGGCCGCCGTCGGGCAGCAGCACGACCAGCACGTCGTCCGCGGTGAGCTTCTCGGCCACCCGCAGCGCGGCGACCACGGCCATCCCGCAGGAGCCACCGACCAGCAGGCCCTCCTCGCGGGCCAGGCGACGGGTCATGGCGAACGAGTCGCCGTCGGAGACCGCGACGATCTCGTCGGCGACGGTCTGGTCGTAGGTGGTGGGCCAGAAGTCCTCGCCCACGCCCTCGACCAGGTAGGGCCGACCGGTGCCGCCGGAGTAGACCGAGCCCTCGGGGTCGGCGCCGATGACCTGCACGCGCCCGTCGGAGGCCTCCTTGAGGTAGCGCCCGACGCCGGAGATGGTGCCGCCGGTGCCCGCACCGGTGACGAAGTGGGTGACCCGGCCGTCGGTCTGCGCCCAGATCTCCGGGCCGGTGGTCTCGTAGTGGCTCTGCGGGTTGGCCGGGTTGGAGTACTGGTCGGGCTTCCAGCCACCGGGGGTCTCCCGGGCCAGCCGGTCGGACACCGAGTAGTAGGAGCGGGGGTCGCTCGGGTCGACCGCGGTCGGGCAGACCACGACCTGCGCCCCGTAGGCCCGCAGCGTGTTGATCTTGTCCGAGCTGACCTTGTCCGGGCAGATGAAGATGCACTTGTAGCCGCGCTGCTGCGCCACGATGGCCAGGCCCACGCCGGTGTTGCCGCTGGTCGGCTCCACGATGGTGCCGCCGGGCTGCAGGGC